>CAADGY010000100.1 GCA_900696665.1 uncultured Acidobacteriota bacterium | reverse complement strand
CATCACCAGCAAGCATCATGACGGCTTCGCAATGTGGGCCACAAAACAGAGCAAATGGAACATTGTCGACGCCACGCCCTACGGCAAAGATCCGCTCAAAATGCTGGCCGAGGAATGCAAACGGCAGGGAATCAAGCTCTTCTTCTATCATTCCCAACTCGACTGGCACCACCCGGACTACTATCCGCTGGGGCGCACCGGCCACGCATCCGGGCGTGCCCCCGGCGGTGATTTCAACCGCTACCTGGATTACATGGACCGCCAGCTTCGCGAATTGTTGACCGGTTACGGCGAAATCGGCGGAGTCTGGTTCGACGGCTGGTGGGATAAACCCGGCGCGGACTGGCGCCTGGACAAAACCTACTCGCTGATCCACAGTCTGCAACCGGCTGCGCTGGTAGGCAGCAATCACCATCGCAAGCCGTTCGATGGCGAGGATTTCCAGATGTTCGAGAAAGACCTGCCGGGGCAGAACACCACCGGATTCAGCGGGGAGGCGGAAATCGGAAATCTGCCGCTCGAAACGTGCGACACCATCAACGGCGCATGGGGCTATAACAAGAACGACAAGCGTTTCAAGAGTACGCAGCAGCTTATCCAATATCTTGTGAAAGCAGCAGGGCACAATGCCAATTTCCTTCTGAATGTGGGGCCCACGCCGGAGGGTACGATTCAGCCGGAATTTGTCGAAAGACTCCAGGCGATCGGCAAGTGGATGCTCAGGAACGGCGAGACGATCTATGGAACGCGGGGAGGCCCGGTGGCGCCTCGACCCTGGGGCGCGATGACTCAGAAAGGGAACAGGATCTTTGTTCACGTGCTGGACTGGAATGATGAACTGCTGGCGCTTCCACCAATGCCGAAGATCAAGAGAGCCACGTTGTTCGCCACCGGCGCAGCGGTTAAGATCCAGACCGTGGATGGAGGTTTGCTCTTGCGGCTTCCGAAACCCGCCAGAGACCCCGTCGATACGATCGTAGTGCTGGAGAAACAGTGAACAGCCTGCCTGTCACAGCCGACGAGATTCGCACCGCCGCGGAACGCATCCGCGGTGTAGCCCACCGGACGCCGGTGATGACTTCTCGAAGCTTTGATAGCGTGGCGGGGATCCGCGCTTTTTTCAAATGTGAGAACTTGCAACGCGGCGGCGCATTTAAGATTCGCGGGGCGGCCAATTTCATCTTCTCCATCCCAAAAGCCGACCTCAGGCGTGGAGTGGTTGCTTTCAGTTCAGGAAACCATGCCCAGGCGGTGGCGATTGCAGCCGGCGTGGTGAACACGCCGGCAACCGTCGTCATGCCGTCTTACGCACCGCAGTCCAAGCTCGCCGCCACGCGCGGTTATGGCGCCAAGGTGATTGAGTACGGCAGTGGCAGCGAGCCTCGGGAAGCGATCGCCGCGCGCCTTGCACAGGAATCCGGGGCGACCGTCGTGCCTCCCTTCGATCACTCGTGGACAATCGCCGGACAAGGCACAGTCGCGTTGGAACTGCTGGCAGACTATCCGGACCTCGACGCGTTGCTGGTGCCGGTCGGTGGTGGCGGACTTATCTCCGGATGCGCCATCGGGGCAAAGAGCATCCGTCCCGATATTCGCATCTTCGGAATCGAGCCAGCCGCGGCCAACGACACATTTCTCTCCAAGCGAGCCGGACGCCGCGTGCGCATCAAACAAACTGATACCATCGCGGACGGGCTGCGCTCTCCTGAGCCGGGAGAATTGACGTTTCCGGTGATCGAGCAACTGGTGGAAGAGATCGTGCTCGTGAGTGAGGAAGAAATCAAGTCTGCCGTGAAATTCCTGCTCGCTCGTTTGAAAATTCTTGTCGAGCCAAGCGGAGCCGTGGGGGCAGCCGCACTACTCTCCGGCAAGTTACCGCCGGAGGTACGGACCGCGGGAGTTGTTCTGTCAGGAGGCAATATTGACCTGGAGCAACTCGCGCAGTTTTAGACGTGTTTCTTGATTGACTTGACTAACTGCCTGGTATATAAAGGATCGAGTCACTTTACGGAGTTAGGATCTGATTGTCCTTTTTGGGTCTCGTCGAGGCGCCCGCCCAAAACGGGGCGCTAGAAGCATTCCTGTTGCGATTCGACGCATCCAGATACGGAGATTGCACTTATGCGGAGTAACGTGTCACGTCTATTCGCTATATCCCTGATAGCAGTATCTTTCTTGATGGCAATATGGCTTCGCGCGCAGGATGCGCGGGGTTCAATCGTGGGTCGCGTTGCCGACCCCAGCGACGCCGTAATCGCAGGCGCCGAGGTGCGGGCTACAAACGTAGCAACCGGCGTTGCGGCCGTCACGAGAACCAACGACGCCGGAAACTACGTCCTCGCGTACCTGCTGCCGGGTAGATACACGGTGGAGGTGGAGATCGCAGGCTTTAAAAAGTTCGTTCGGCAAGGCATTGAGGTACGTGTCAGCGATACGGTAACAATCGATGCCCTGCTGGAAATAGGAAGCCAGGCGGAGACAGTGCAGGTAACAGCCGAGACGCCTTTGCTCGAAACTGCCGATGCTTCCATGGGCCAAGTGGTGGATGAACGCCGGATCGCCGAATTACCATCTTTTGGCGGAGCGCCATACAACCTGACCCTGATGGCTCCGGGCACCATCAACTCGACGAATCTTCGCCAGCGATATGTCGGCACACCCGGCGCACAGGGAGACTTCGCGGTCGACGGCGCCGGCATGAGAAACAACGAATTCACCATCGACGGCGTAGCCAATTCCCTCGACAAGGGCATCGTGTTTGTGCCGCCACAGATGTCGGTAAGTGAATTCAAGGTACAGAGCGTCTCCTATGATGCCAGCATCGGTCACACCGCAGGGGCGCTGGTGAATGTGAGCCTCAAGAGCGGTACCAACGACTTGCACGGAGAGGCCCACTGGTTTGTGCGCAACCGGATCTTCGATACGCCGACGCTGTTTCAGAACCGGGTGGGCCAGGAAGTTCCGCCTTATCAGGACCACCGGTACGGAGTAAGCGGCGGCGGCCCCGTAAAGATTCCCAAGCTCTACAACGGCACGAACAGGACTTTCTGGTTTTACCTGTGGGAGGCGAATAAGGTTCAGTATGCCTACGATTTCCAGAACACCGTGCCCACCGCCGAAATGAGACGCGGCGATCTGTCGCCACTGCTGGCGTTGGGGGCCAACTACCAGGTCTACGACCCCGCTACCACAGTATTCTCCGGAGGCCGCTTCACCCGCCAGCCATTTCCCAACAACATCATTCCCGCAAATCGCCTCGACCCGGTGGCGCAGAAGATTATGGAGTACTGGCCGGCGCCGAATCAGACGGGCACGCGCGAATTCCGGAACAATCATTTTGTGAGCTATGCGGGCCCGTTTCCTGTGTGGACGCACCTGGGACGCTTCGACCACTCTTTCAATCCCAACCACCGCATCTACGCCCGCGTAATGCGGGAGGGCTTCTGGAGCGCCTCGAACAAGAGATTCCTGTCGGATTACGACGGCATGCAGTACAACCAGGACAAGTGGGGATTCGCGCTGGACGACGTATATGTCTTCAACCCCGAATTCTTCATGAACCTCCGCTACGGCTTTACGTACCGCTGGGGGGCATCCTACAAATTCAGCCGTGGATTCGATCTGGCGACACTCGGGTTTTCGCCCAATCTGATTTCGCAACTGCCGGACAAGTCGCTGGCGACTTTTCCTTATGTCGGGGTAGGCTCGTTCACTCCCTTGAGCGGAAACGGAACAGGCGGAAAGTGGGCGGGAATAATCAACTCACTCAATGCCAACTTCACCAAACTCAGCGGCCATCATAACTTCCGTTTCGGCCTGGATTTCCGCAACTACCGGGAGTTCAATAATATCTATACCACCGACGTTTCGCCGGTGCTGTCGTTCGCAAACACTTACACCAAAGCGACGGACATCTCTACCGCGGCGCCCGTAGGCGCGGAACTGGCGGCATTTCTGCTCGGAGTTCCGGGCGGTTACATGGACCGTTCAGGCAGTTATGCGCAACAGGAGAACTACTGGGGTCTATACATCCACGACGACATCAAGCTGACATCCAAGTTGACCGTGAATGCCGGCGTACGCTACGAATTCGAGTCTCCGATAACGGAACGCTTCAACCGCTCGGTTGCTCATTTCGCCTACGATCAGCCGAGCCCCATCGAGGCGCAAGCGCGCGCCAATTACGCCGCCAATCCGATCCCGGAGATTCCGGTCAGCGACTTCCGCGTGCGCGGTGGCCTGACCTTCGCCGGCACAAACGGGAATCCTCGCGCGCTCTGGTCGGGCGAAAAGAACAACCTGATGCCGCGCATCGGCATTGCCTATCATCTGGTGCCGAAAACTGTGCTGCGTGCCGGTTACGGAATTTTCTTCGATACAATCGGGCTCAGTTCTGTGAATTCGATTCAAACCGGATTCAGCATGCGCACGCCGATCCAGGCTTCGCTCGATAGCGGCCTCACTTACATCGCCACCACGGCCAATCCTTTTCCGAATGGCTTGACGCCGCCGTTGGGTGCGGCAGGCGGCCTGGCCACGAACCTCGGGCAGGCGATATCCTTTTTCGCCGAGAACCGTAAGAACCCGTATTCACAGCGGTGGTCTCTCGGCATACAGCAATTGCTGCCGGCCCAGTACATGATCGACGTCTCTTATGTCGGCAATCGTGGCACGCGTCTGCCTGTAAGCCGGAACCTCAACGCGTTGCCAGCCCGATACCTGAGCACGTTGCCGGTGCGCGACAATCAGACGATCGCCTACCTGGGCCAGTCGTTCAAGAACCCCTTCGCCGGAACCAACCCGATCTATGGCGCCAACATTACACGTAGCGGGCTGCTATTGCCTTATCCGCAGTTTGGCAGCGTGACTGTAAGCGAGTCGATCGGCTACTCCTGGTATCACTCGATGCAGATACGGATGGAGAAGCGCTTCTCGAAAAGCTACACCTTGCAACTCTCCTACACATGGGCGAAAACGATGGACGCCACGGGTTTTCTCAACGCCAGCGATCCGATGCCCTATGAGTCGATTTCGACGCAGGACCGCACACACAGGATCGTTGTGAGCGGGATTTGGGAGCTTCCCTTCGGCCGTGGGCGGAGAATTGGCGCCAACCTTCACCGCGCTGTGGATTTCTTCGCCGGTGGCTGGCAACTGAACGGAATGGTGCAACGCCAGAGCGGACCGCCGCTTGAATGGGGCGATGTCTGGACCCTGTTCACGGGAGATCCGAATGCCGTCAAGCTGTCGAAGGATCAGCGCAGCGTGGATCGCTGGTTTAACGTCGACGCGGGTTTCAACCGCAACAGTGCGCAGCAACTGGCGTCCAACATCCGGAGGTCGCCTTGGCGCTTCAGCAACCTGCGTGCCGACGGCCAGGCGAGGTGGGACTTTTCGCTCTTCAAGAACTTTCGTATCACCGAACAGGCGAAGATGCAGTTCCGCGCGGAATGCATCAACGCCTGGAACCATCCGAATCTGTTCGCGCCGGTGATGACTCCCACCAGCAGTACCTTCGGTATGGTGACAAATCAGGACGCCACTCGCACGTGGGTGATGTCGCTGAAGCTGTCCTTCTAGCCTGCTCGTGCAGCTAAAGACCTCCGGCGGGCGCCCCTTACACCTGGAGCGCCCGCCTTCCGGATCTTGTCCTCCGCTTGTGTATAGCAAGTTTAGATGGTGCTGATGCGATGATTCTATGTCGCGTTACGGGTGGACTGATTTATCATGAAGGTCAGCCAAATCTGAAAGGCGCTCTGGATGAGGCGCATCCTGATCATTTTCGGCTGGGCGTTGATCCATTTTTGCGCGCCCGCGCCGCCACGTGAGGTTGGCAATAAATCCGGCATCGAAGCCCCGCCTCCGGCGGACCAGCGGACACTGCTCCAGCGGTTGTATCTCGATTTGACGCCCTTCGGCGTAAAGTGGGTGCGCCATTGGCTCGCCCATAAGCGTCTGACCCACCGTCACCAAGGCTGGAATTTTTGGCTGGCAGACGTAGCAGGACGCGCAATTTAGGAGATATTCGCTTGATCATGATTTCCCGGCGGACATTCCTTACCACGACAACTCTGGGTGGGTTCGCAACCAGTTTGCGGGCCGCGCCGGCGGCTGGTGATAGAGCGTTGATCGCTATCACATTCGATCTCGAGATGAGCCGGAACTTTCCCACCTGGGACCAGACGCATTGGGATTACGAGAAAGGCAACCTTGACGACGCGACAAAGCGCTATTCGCTACAGGTTGCGCGGCGGGTGCGCGAACGCGGGGCAGCGATGCACTTCTTTGCTGTCGGCAGGGTGTTCGAACAGGAAGACGCGGGTTGGCTGCGGGAAATTGCCGGCATGGGGCATTCCATCGGCAACCACACTTACGATCACGTGAATGTGCTGGCCACCCGGGCCGAAGACATCCAACCGAGGTTTCGCCGCGCTCCGTGGCTGCTCGACGATAAACCTCCGCTCGATTTTATCCGGCGGAATGTTCGTATGACCTCGGAGGCCATGCGGCAGCGGCTCGGAATCGTGCCTAGTGGATTCCGCACGCCGGGCGGATTTCCCAATGGACTTGCCGGACGGCCCGATGTGCAACGGATGCTGAAGGAGGAAGGTTTCGCTTGGGTCAGCGGCAAGTACGCCAGACATCCCCTGGGGCGCTTGGGAGTAGCTCCGTCTCCGGCAGTCTATGATGCGGTTCGCGAAGCACAACGCGAATCGCAACCATTTCGCTACCCGGAAACGGGGTTGCTCGAAATTCCGATGAGCCCCATTAGCGACATCGGAGCATTTCGCAACGGCCGATGGCGGCTCGAAAGCTTTCTGCGCGCAATCCGCGTGGGCGTGGAGTGGGCTATCGAACATCGAGCGGTCTACGATTTTCTGGGGCATCCATCATGCCTGGTGGTAACGGACCCTCGCATGGAGAGCGTCGATCTGATCCTGGACCTCGTACGCGATGCCGGCAAACAGGCTAAAGCGGCAACACTCGACAAAATTGCCGCCCAATTCGGGGGTGAGGGGTGAATAAGGTATTGCCGTTCTTGGCCGTGTCCCTGCTGTCCGGATTGTCTGCGGAAACAGCCCGAACTCTTCCGAAATCGAACCGCTGGGTATTCCCGGCAGATATCGTCACGGAACAATACAACGAATTGCGTGCTTTCTACGAGGGCGAGATTGCGAAAGCCGCGGCGGCGCGCGGCCAATACTGGGCTGGCGAAGATTGGAACGCGGTTGTTCGCGAGAACCGGGAGCACTTCTGCCGGATGTTGGGTGTAACTGATCCGCTGCTCGAACCCAAGCCGCAGAAGACTGTTCTCGCCGAGTCGCCATCCCATACGGTGTCGCTGCTGGAGTGGCCGGTTCTTCCGATTGGGAACATGGGCGCTACAGCACGGGGCAGCTTGTGCGCATACGCGGTGTTGATCGTTCCGAAATCCGCCGGCCCGCATCCCGCGGTGATTGCAATAAGCGATGCGGCGCAATCGGCCGCGGATATCGCAGGTTTGACGCGGGCGTTACCGCCGGCGGAACAGACGGCGCGAAGACTCTCTTCGGCCGGCTATGCCGTGCTCGCGCCGTTCTTCGTTCAGCGGCGCACGTTTTGCCAACCATGGACCGAGGACCGTAGCTGGCTCTTTCGCCTGGGCTACCAGGTAGGCCGGCACCTGACCGGCACGGAAGTGCAGCAGGTGGCATCAGCAGTTACTCTGCTGCGCGCCATGCCTGAAGTGGATAAAAGCCGCATTGCCGTAGCTGGAGAGAAGCAGGGCGCGCTTACAGCGTTATACGCCGCGGCGCTCGACGAACGGATCCGCGCGGCCGTGGCCGCCAACTACTTCGGCACAAGGGAAAAGGCTTTCGAGGAGCCGGAAGACCGGACACTATGGAAGCATCTCGTTCGTTTTGGCGATGCGGAAGTAGCCGGAATGATCGCTCCGCGCGCATTGATCATCGACGGCGCCGTGCCCGGAACAGATATCGAGATACGCCGTGCGGAAGGCTATTACGCCAGGGCTGGAGGGACGCGCCCGATCCGCGCCACATCCGGCAATGCGGGATCCATCAGCGATGAGGCAATCGCGGCTCTGGCAAAAGTGATGAACCCGGCCAGGCCAACTGCGGCGGATTACACCGCGGAGTTGCCGCCGGAGCGCCTTGCTCAGATTGCGAATACGCAGTTTCAGCACTGGCAGGCACGTCTCCGCAACCTGGCAATGGAGGCCTATGCCGTGAGGCAGGCGGCATGGCAGCCACCGGTCACTTCCCTCGCGGATTTCAATGCCTGGGCGGAGAAGAAGCGCGAACTGTACCTGGATACAATAGGCCGGTACGCGCCAGCGGAAGGCCTCCTCGAAGCTCGAAGTGCACTGCTGTACGATGAGCCCGAGTTTGCCGGCTACCGGCTGTCGGTTCGCGTCTATGACAACGTTCATGCCTATGGTATTTTGCTCGTTCCGAAGGATATACGCCCGGGGGAGCGGCGGCCCGTGGTGTTCACGCAGCACGGCCTTCAGGGCAAACCCGAGGACGCACTCGGCGTGATTCCCAACCCCAACGCGGATTCTGTTTACGACCGCTTTGGCTGGAAGCTTGCACGGCGCGGCTACCTGGTGTTTGCGCCGATGATCTCGGTGCAAACCGCCATCGACCGCAGCAATCTGGCGCGCCGGTCTCATCTGATCGGACTCACACCACAGGGGATGGAAGTCAGGAAGTTTGGGCGTGTGCTGGATTATCTCTCCACACTCGAGTTTGCCGATGCCGAACGGTTCGCGTTCTATGGCTTGTCCTACGGCGGTTACACCGCATTGTGGACCGCTCCCGCTGAGCCCCGCTTTAAGGTCATCGTGAGCAGTGGACATTTCAATGATTGGAACATCAAAACTTCCGATGTCACCGAAGGCACTTCGTTTCTGTTCCACGCCGACTGTTTCGACATGTTCAACTTCAATCTGCTCCATTCGTTCAGCCACGCTGAAATTGCCATGCTGACAGCACCGCGCGCGTTTGCCGTCGAGATTGGTGATCGTGACGCAGTAGTTGTGTTGCCGCACCGTTTCGTGGAATTCGAGATGAACCGGGTGGGGGAGCTTTATCGTAAGCTCGGACTCGCAGACCGGTTCCTCATCGCCGCGTTCGCGGGACCACATAAGATCGATGGGCATCAGGTCTATCCGTTTCTCGACCGGTTGCTCCGGGGGAAACCTCTTTGATGAAGCTTGCTATTCTTGCATTGCTGGCGTGTGGCATTGCGCCCGCCGCGAGCGTGGTCGCCGCGCACGACTACGATCCCGTTACCGATTCTGTCGTGGCATGGAAACTCGACGCGGACGAGCCGGTTACCCAGAGTTTCACGATTGCGAAAGGAACCAAAGCGTTGCGCGGATTCCGGCTTCGCATCAGGCGTCATGGCAGTCCGCCGCCTGTCGAATATAGGTTTCGCTCCACCTTACGCTCCGGCGAACTGCTCTCAGGCTCAATGGACTTGAGGCATGCAAACCCGTGGTTTGAACGCTGGCACGGGCCGGATTTTCAGCGTGCCTTGCCGGTGGAAGCCGGCGCGACATACTACCTGGAGTTGCGTGTTCCGAAATCGTCCGGCGGTTACTACGAAGTGTTCGGGACATCGGATCGCGAAATCGCCAACCCCCGCTTCCTGCCGCGCTTCCGGTATGAAGAGAACTGGGATCCTGATCCCAACGCTCCAAAGCAGTTCGAGAACCCGGCAAACATCGACTACGGCGCGCACACGCCGGTGTACCGCGAGGGTTCGGCTTATGACGGTGCCGGAGCGGCTCTCGACGGCTTTGACCTGGCATTCGAGATATTGGGCGACGGCGCGGCCGTACCTGGTGCGCGTGACGGAGTGTGCGGCCGCTGCGAAGAGCGCTTCGCTTTTACCGAAGACATCACCGGTCCACTTTATTCAAAGCCGCTGCGCGACTCGGCGCTACAGGCCAAGCCCGGTGAAGTCGAGATCGATGGACGCTGGCAAGTGCGAAACCGGCTCACGGCCGATCCTGTCGTGCAAACAGCGGTGAACGAGTTTCAGGAATTTCTTCGGGCGGCGATGGAAGTTCGCGCCACCGCGCCGGCGGGGAAGCGCGGCGTGATTCAGGTGACAACCAAGTCGCAACTTCCCGAAGCGGCAAAGGGTCTTTCCGTACCCGAATCCTTCCGGCTTGTGGTGACCGATGGGGAAGTACTCGTATGCGGCTTCGACTCGCGAGGAGCCATGCGCGGGCTGCATCATGTCGAAGCACTCATGAAGCTGAAGCGGGCGCCGATTCTGCCGATGATGGATGAGCTCCGCGCGCCGAAACACTCTCCACGAATAACGTCGGCTCCCTTTTACGCCAAGATGGAGCTGGATACTCCGGAAGATGCCTACAGCGACGGCCTGTTGGGACGCATCTCCCGCGCCGGCTTCAACGCGATATGGCTGTGGGGAGATCTGGATGAAGTGGCGCACTCCTCCGTCTATCCGGAACTCGATCATGGCGTTCGCGAGCGCCAGGCGAAGCTGCGCCGGCTGATCGCCCGGACTTCGCGCTACGGTATCGATGTTTACATGTACCTGGCGAACCGGCCGCTGCCGGATTCGTTCTATCAAAAGCACCCTGGTGTTCGAGGCAGCGAGAGGCGATCGTATGGCGGCACTCACATCCTCTGTACAAGCGTATCCGAAGTGCGGCAGCATCTTAAGGCGGCCACCACGGACCTTATGAAGAGCGCGCCGGGGCTGAAAGGAATCGTCTTCATCGTAGGCGGCGAGGGCTTCATGCATTGCTACACGAGGAAGAATACGTGCCCTCGTTGTTCCCGGCGCACGCCGCAGGAAACAATAGCCGAGTTTTCGAGATCGCTGGTGGAAGGCGCGCGCGCCGGGAATCCTGAAGCCGCGGTGGTGTTGTGGCCCTACAGTGCATCCAATAACTGGTCGCGTGACGATACAACGCAATCCAAGCTCATCAGGCAACTCCCCCCATCCATTACCCTGATGACCGAGTTCGGTAAAGAGGGAGAGATCCGGTTTGGTGACATCGCCATTCCGGCCTACGATTATCCGATCAGCTTCGCCGGTCCCTCGGAACGATTCGTGAAACAGGCTGAGTTCGCAGCCGCGGGAGGGATGCCCTTCTGGGTAAAGACCGAGCACGCGATAGCGCTCGAGTTCGTCGACACTCCCTATATTCCGGTTTTCTTTCAATACGCCACGCGGTTCGAACGCATCCGCGGGGCGCCGCACCTTTCAGGCATATTCGCCAACTGGATGCACTACGGGTTCATGCCTTCCGTAGCCGCCGAAGTCTACTATTGGCATCACTGGAGCACTCCTGCTGACACCGAAGCTGTGCTTGGCAAACTAGCGGAACGCGATTACGGCGCCGGTGCAAGTTACGCTGTGAATGCATGGCGCGAATTCAGCAACGCTATTCGAGAGTATCCGTTTTCTTCAGCCATGGCCATGGGTCCCATTCAGAAAGGGCCGTCTCATCCGCTGTTCCTGGACAGCCGCTACCGCCCGTTGCACGATGCAGGCCGGCAATTTAAGAATGACTTGAGTTGGACGCGCCCGTGGGGACCGGCACTGGCGCTATCGCAACTCGAAAAGCTGGAAGCCGGATGGGCGCGTGGCGTGAATCTGCTACGCAAAGCCGTGGAAGCCGCGCCGGAGCGAATCCGTGCGGACGCCGCGCGCGAGGCTGGCGTAGCGGAGGCGCTTCTCTTCTCGATTCGAAGCACCATTCACGTGGGCCGGTTCTATGAAGCCCGCGACCTGCTGGAGAAAGAAGGAAACTTCGTGCGCGCGTCAGAGACACTCGACCGCATGGCTGACATCGCCCGGGCCGAACTTGACAATGCGCAGGCCGCTCTTCCCATCGTGTGTGCGGATTCGCGAATCGGATACGCCAACAGCGGAAGGAACGATCAGACGGGCGTGCCGCGCGCAGGCATTTATTCACCGGGCGCGGTAGAGAAAAAGATGCTCCAGCTCAAAAAACTGCTCGACGAACAGATTCCGGCTGAACGCAAACGGCGTGGGTTACGCTGACCAGAGACGGATGAGACTCTGGTTGCCGCTTTCCCCGAATCCGGATTCCAGCGCGCGTGTAAACAGTTCGAAGACAAGCGCCACACCCGGTGCATCGATCCCCAGTTCGCGGCAGAATTCCATCGCCAGGCGCAGATCTTTCTGTTGCAGCCGGATGCTGAACCCCGCGGAGTAATCGCGGGAAGCCATCTTCGGGCCGAGATTGCTCAACATCCACGAGGCCGCTGCACCCGAGCTGACCGCCTGTAAGGTGGTGGCGGCATCGAGCCCCGCCGCCTGGCACACGCGGACACCCTCGGCCGCACCCAGCAAATTTAACGCGCCAACAATCTGATTGATCAATTTCGTTTTGAGGCCGCTGCCGGTGGGGCCGGTGTGGACGATGCTCGTTCCCATTGCTTGAAACAACGACAGGCAACGTTCGAATACCGGGCGATCGCCGCCCGCCATGATCGAGAGTTTCGCTGCCTTTGCGCCCGTTTCACCGCCGCTCACGGGGGCGTCGAGATAGTCGACCGTCCTGTTCCGCAATCGGGCTGCGAAGCGGACGGCGGCCGACGGCGCGATAGTGCTCATGTCGACGAAAGTGGAATACGGTTTCAGCCCTTCCGCAAGCCCGCCATTCCCGAAGAGCACCGCTTCCACGTCCGGCGTGTCGGAGACCATCGTAATGACGATATCGCTAGAAGCGGCAAGCGCTGGAAGCGATTCGGCCTGCTTCGCGCCTGCGCTCATCAGAGGGGCACATTTTGATGCGGTACGATTGTAGACCGTCAGATCGAAACCGGCGCGTAGCAGATTCAACGCCATCGGCGCGCCCATGATTCCCATTCCCACAAATCCGATTCGCATTTCAGTTCCTGCTTGCTCCGGCGACAGCTTCGCGGATGGTCGACGGTACGGCCGCGGCGGACCGGCCTGAAAGACGGGGCAACTCGACTCGAAGCACGTTGTCGATCTGTCCGAGTTTCCAGCGTACCAACTCCGGAGTGAATAACCCGCCGCGCAGAACTCCGCCGCCCTCCGACGCGTATCCGAGGCGCGAATCGGCTTCGAGGAGCGGAAGAACGCGCTGCACGTTCGCCCGCTCGGCAATCAGAACCGATTCGAGCTCACGCGCGGCGGCCGCACGTTCGGAATCTGATTGTGCGCCGTAGAACCGACTCCGGGCCTCGATCCAATCGATGAGATGGAGTACGGTTGCCAGGCTGCTTTCAAGAAGCGTTGCGATCCGCCATTCGGCATCGAGGGCCTCTCGATGCTTCCCCTGCGAAGCTGTTCGCGCTTCGTCCAACAAAGCGGCGCCTTTGACGAACTCGGTGCGAACCTTTCCCAGATATTTCGCCGCGACGGCGGGGCCCCACGGCTTCGTCCATGCCAGATCGTTTTGCCAGGATCGCCATCGTCCGAAATTCGGGATCTTCGGATCGAGGAAGAACGGATGGCTCGGACCCTTTTGCAGCGGCCCCGGAATGCGCGATACGTTGTCGGAGTAGGGAAATTCGCGGATGCCATCACTCAGATGCCGCCATGCACGGACTACCAGTGGAGCGCTTTGAGGGCCGTAGTTTCGCACCGCCAATGAATGAAGCTCCGCTTCGATATCCGGAGCAGGATCGAATGACATCTCGTTTAGCAGTTGTGCCGGCAGCGAGGCCATGTATCCGTAATGGCACCAGTTGGCGAAAATCCCCTCCGTGTCTACGGATCGGATCTTCCCGATGCGGCGCGCCCACTGCTCCATCGCCGGGATATAGGGGACGAAAATGAATTCCTGACTCACGGCGTGTTCAGTTTTGGTGACGAAATCCAGACCCGCTTGTTTGGCCGCCCGGTGCTGCCGGACGTAGGACTCAGGCGGGCCCACCAGGGTGAGATTGTAATCGCCGGTCAGGTGGCGAATGCCATCCCGCACCACGAGGCCTCCCTTGCTGAAATCGCTCTGGACAATGACGTTCTTCGGGAGTCTTGGTATCAATCGTTCCACCCAGGGAACATTGTCACCGTAGCTCCAGGCAATCAGCTCTTTTTCGTTGCCGCCGGTGGCCCGCATCGCATCGTTCAAATTGTTGAGCAACTGAAGCGAGATCTCCTCCAGCGTCATGTCCTGGCACGTCCTGCATTGCTTCCGGCTCGCCTCACGATTGCCCGAATGATAGAAGCCTTCGCTGTCGTAGATGACGACCATTCCCTTCAGATCCGGTGCATAGCGGAAAATGTTGCCTACGATCTCGGCGTGATATTCGCGAACGCGCAGGATGGTTGTCTCCATTGGCGAACCCCAGCCGTAGCCCTTGAGGTCCGGATACTTTTTGTAAAACCATTCCGGGATGTGATGGTTGTATCCCGTCGCCAGGTAGATGTAAACATCGATGCCGAAGCGTTTGGCGCGGCGTGCGACATCCTGAAGGCGCGCTAACCGGGCGTGCGCTTGCGGATCATCCAGTTCAGGAAAGATCCTGGAGTTCCATGCCGCTTCTTCTGTGTTGAGCCAGATCCAGATCGCATTGAATCCATCACGCGAAATCCGTTGCAGGAGCCCGTCCGTGTAAAGCAGCGGACGGGAAGTTTCGGTGTACCGCTCACCGCCCGGTGTGATGGAGGTAGTGATGCGGCGTGGAAAGCGCTCGTTCCGCACCGTTACACCAAGCTTTAAAAACGGGCCCTGGCGCGACAGCATGGAATCCTGAAGCCAGTAGATGGCTCGCATGATTCCGCGGGAGTGGCGGGCTTCGATCGTTATGCGGCTCGACGCCGTATCGATACGATAACCCTCGCGGGAGTGCACACCCTCCGGTCCGCTGTTCGAAATCCGCAGCTCGATCACCCCCGCACTTTCCATCTGTGATGGAATCGTTCTTAGAAAACGCTCGAGCTCCGCCGCAGCCGTCTCGACGATCTCGTCCGGCTGCGCGGGCCGCTGCACAGTCCATCGCGAAGTGAGAACCGTCTCATTGGAGTCCGGCGAGACCCCAGCCCCGACTTCCATCACGGGGAGCTTCGGCTTCAGGTATTGCCGTACGAACTCGTGTGTGGGCTCTTCCTGTTTGCCCTTCCCGCCGGTTTCGAGCGGCCGGTATGCGAAGGGAAACCGTGCTGGCCGTGGGCTGCCACCCAAAGGCTTCGGGGCGTAGACAACATAATAGTCGCCGGGAATCCGCCCCCTTTCTGCGCGTATCTCGACGTGATATTCGCGCCCGGCGGCAAGTTTACTGTGCGGAATGCGGGCGGCATGCCAGAGATCGTAGAGGGGGGTGACATCACTGCTCGCGATACGGGCTTCACCAAGGTCCGACGCGCCTGGCGCGGAGCCGAACCTTACGATGATGTCACCTGGATGGCCGGCACGAGAGAGACGAAGCTCCAGGCCCCGGAAATCGCCGGAGCCGGAAACGCGGAAGATATCCCGAAGCGCTGTTTTGCCGCTGGAATCCAGATTGTGTGTGATAAACGGCCAGGTGTCCGCGGCATTGTCTCCCAATCCGGGCAGATCGCGCGTAGTCGGCCAGAGCAGATATTTGTAGTCCCGCGAAGAAGACAGCTCCGGGCGCAACCACTTGTCGAGAAACTCAAACGTGCGCATGCCTCCGATTTCATGAACGCCGAGAAACCACTCACGCTCGACGCGGTCCGCAACTCCAAGAGCCGAGCTCATTGCCTCTACCTGTTTCCAGGCGCGTTGGTGCCATTCGGGCGTCGTTGTGCCGTCCTTTTCGGCAAACTCGACCATCACGGGGCGAGGAGACATCGCGGCAATCAACTCGGGATGTGTGAATCGATGAAGCGCGTTCCAGCTATAGAAGTCTTCGTCCGGATGCATCAGATAGCTGGTGGCAAGTTCGTGATTGGTGATCTTCGAACGCCAGTCGTTGAAGTGCCCCGAGATGACGATGGCGGCGAGCCGCGGTTCGAGAGGCCCCATCCACAGCGTCGAGTAACCGCCATACGACAAGCCGTAATAGCCGATTCGTTTCGCATCGACGAACGGCTGTGCCGAGAGAAAATCAACCACGGCCCGGAGCTTTCGAACTTCGATGCCGGTGCGCATCATGCCAAGAGGCGCGGAGCGCCGCACCAGGTCATTGATCAGCTTGCCCTGTGGAGCGGGAACCGTCAGATAGGGTGCAAACACGACATATCCCCGATCTGCCAGAGCGGCGCCGAATAGATGATAGGGTGACCTCGGCTTTTCTCCTATACCCGTGATGTCTTTCGGCTGTCCGTCGAGCCCATGCTGGCAGATCACTGCCGGCAGACCCTTGTTTGCTCCGCGGGGTACAAGCAAATGTCCGTACACTTCCAGTCCGCCGAACACGTCGAGCAGCACTTCATAGCCAGTCCACTTGTCTGTGACCCGAACGAGGCGCGTACGCGGGCGCAACGGGGCGGAAGGCTCCTGTGGCACACCTTCGTGCCGCGCCAGTTGTTCCCTCATGTGCGCGGGCTGCGGATTATGCCAGTATTCTTCACGCCTGTCCTCGCTCTCCTCGACCAGCCGCAAAAGGTAGGCGTGCAGAGATTCGAAGTCCTCGTCGCGGGCGGCCCGCACGCGTTCAAGGGGCACGCGGAATGACAATTCTCCAGGCGTGCCAGCGGAGTCCGTTGCTACGAGGTATATCGCTGCCTGAAGCAAAGGAT
Source organism: uncultured Acidobacteriota bacterium (assembly GCA_900696665.1). Lineage (GTDB taxonomy): Bacteria > Acidobacteriota > Terriglobia > Bryobacterales > Bryobacteraceae > CAADGY01. The sequence continues at coordinate 43,340 of CAADGY010000100.1, read as the reverse complement.
CGGCTACATTCTTCATGACAGACAGTGCATTTCCACGGCTCCGTTTCCGGTAGTATTCCTGGGCTCGAGCCAACTCCCGCGCCGCGGTGCCGAGGAGCGGACTCCCACTTCGATAGCCCAACAGCAATTTTCGCGGCGCAACCAGCGCCGCCAGTTCGGCGTCTCCAAACTCAAGCAGCTGGCCGAAAAGCATGCGGTCCACCGGTTCGCTCCAGGCCTGTTCGCGCTGATGGAAGTAATCGAGCACGGCTGCTCCGGCGAAAGATGGCTCGGCGGCCGCGGCATAGAGGGCTGTCATGCCGCCCTGGCCCGTACCCATCACAACAATGCGCGAACGGTCGATCCCCTTTCGGCTCGCCAACTCTTCACGAAGCAGCAAAATCTTCTGTACATCCAAGCCGGTCAGGCTTCGTCCGACAACAAAGCCGAGCCGGTGCAGGATGTGCCGCCGGTCTTTGTTCTTCAGCTTGTGGCTGAGAGGATGATCGGCGCTTCGTTCCACCATCGTAGGAACAGCCACAACCGCGTTCGCGGCGAGCAGCCGCAGGAGCCATTTCGCCGGTGTGCCGCCGGGTGCGATTCCAGCGAAGGCTTCGGCAGTCTGATCGCTGTCCGGAATAACGATGACGGCAGGGCGATTCGCGTCGCTTCCGCCGGTGTTCGAGAAAACGAGCGCACGGACTCTCAGCCCGTCCTGCCTGTGCACCGCGACATCATCTATCCGCATGGCGCCTTCGGCGAGCGTTGCTACTCGCGCGCCGGCACGCGCAGAAGAGAGAAGGCCGAGCAGGCTGTGGAGATTCTTCCGGTGTGTTTCTGCGCTTCCACGGCTCCAGGCTTCATCGCGCAGCTTCACCGCCGACTCCGTGCGCCGTTCGAGAAAACGAATCATCTGGAGCCGCTGCTGCTCGCGCCAGTCCGCGGGCACTACAACCTGTGTGGTGCCGGATAGAAATTCGGGAATGTCCGAAGCCGACATCCCGCAACAGGTGAGCACCAGCCCGGCAACAATCCAACACATCCTTCGCGTCATGCAACACTCCTTGCCAGCACGCGGAATCGTTCGACCACCGAAGTCAGTCGCATGGTTTCTATCCAGGGAATACCCTGGCCCGAAAGGAACGCTCTGTCCTGTTCCCCAATGGCAGACTCGTACTCCCGTTGTCCATCGAACGACTGATTCCAGGCGGCGCAATCGGAGCGGATGAAACTGAACCCGTCTGTTTCCACCGTGTGGTTTTCGCAGATGATCGTCATGAGTATGCCGCCGATTCGCGAGCTATACGAGATACTCACCGATAGCGGCACGCCCGACGGAAGTTCCGCCAGCAGCGCGGCGTCCTGCGGAGGTCCCGTTTTCGGCGAAAGCGCGCTTCCCAGTGGACGCACATCGCCGAACCAGAGCAGGAACAGATCCAGCGGGTGCTCGGCGTGGTGAAGCAGAGCATCATCCACCCAACTGTGCTCTCTGGGGGGAACCGAGCGCGCATAACGAACTTGCAATACCGGGCCCGGAAGCCGCTCGCGAATCCATTCGGAGATCCGCCGGTAGGGTGTCAGATAGCGGCTCGTGTGAGCGCAATGAAGAGCGGTTCCTCGCTGCGACGCCGCTTGTGCGAGAGCCCGCGCTTCCGCCACGCTCCCGCATGCCGGAAGTTCCACGAGCACGGCTGGAACCCGCTCAACCGCCTCGCGCGCCTGCTCAAAGTGGCGCGGCGACGGTGAACAGACGATGGCGGCGTCGGCTCCTACCAGTGCCGCTGCAATATCCCCGGTGGCGTGGGGGATGTTAAAGGCCTCGGCGAAATCTCGCGCTTTGGCCGTATTAGGACCGAATACGGAGTGGAGTGCCACGCCACCGCTCTTTAGCAACCCCGCCGCGTGCAACCGGGCGACGGCGCCATAGCCCAGAATGGCGATCCGCTTCACCCGGCGCTCCGCTCCAGCATCGGCTCTTCCATGCCTTCCAGGGCGCGGTCAGGATCGAGCCATCCCGAATCTTCAAGAAGCCGCCGAAGGACTTCTTCCTGTTTCGTGTCCAGCGGGTAAAACGGATTCCTGCTGTAACCACCGCTCAAGCCCCACATGTTCAGAATGGAACGGTAGGTCGCGAGGTCGCTGACCTCGCCGATCAGCTTGTGCGTGTAGAGGTGAACCAGCGGCAGGATGCGTTTCCAGATACGAAAACCGCGCGCTGCGTCGTTGGCGGCACATGCGGCGTACATCTGCTTCGCGGCTTTGGGGGCGATATTCAATATGCCGCTGATCCAACCGTGCGCTCCCGCGGTCAACGCTTCGAAAGCGGCTTGAAAAGAGCCGTAAAAGATGGCCATGCGGCCGCCCCCCAGGTAGCTGAGGTCGTGCACGGGAACCACCGATTCGTAGGTCGATTTCACCATGTGCAGAACGTCTTCGTCCACCAGTTGCACGACTTCGCGGGGTGTCAGGTCGGCACACGCCGAGTTCGCCGGATTGTTGTAGAGCATCACTGGCAGGTCCACCGCGGCGCGCACATCCCTGAAGTGGCGGATGACGGCGCTTTTGTACGGCTTCTGGTAATAGGGAAGGATTACGATGATTGCATCCGCTCCCAGTTCGCCGGCAGCCTGGCTCATCTCGATTGTCAGTTTCGTGCTGTAGTGGCCCGTGCCGAAGATGAGTGGAACCCGGCCCTTCACAACCTCCTTGGCGAGGTGGAAGAGGCGCAGGCGCTCGTGATTTTCGAGGGCGATGAATTCGCCGCTTGTGCCGGCGATGACGAGGCCGTCCACTCCCTGCCCGATCAGCCACTCCCAATGAGCGGCAGTGGCTTTCTCATCCAGGTTATTGTCGCGATCGAACATCGTCAATGCCGCGGGGAAGATTCCGCGGAAGCGCTCTAATGGATAGGGCATTTCGATTCTCCTGAGTTCGGCTGTCTCACTTGTTGTCCCATCTGCCGGCCGCGAGGCACGCGAAGGCCAGCCACGGCAGCGTGGCGATCAGAAGGAATGTAGTCGTCGTCTGCTGCATGTCGGAAAAACGCCCGATGCTGGGTGCAATCAGGCCATAGGCGAGGTTTCCCAAACCGCCGAGCATGCCCGCACTGACACCGACATGCGCCGGGGCGAGTTCCTGCACCAGCGTCAGATAAATCACCAGGAACCCGGCTACGCCAATAGCGGTGATTACGATTGCCGCCAGCGTTACGATGTTCGAAGCCGTGCCGGCCGCAAGCGCGCATGACATACAGACACAACTGATGAACAGTGCATACTTGCGGGCTCTCGCCACGCTTACGCCGCGCTTTGCCATGCGCCGGACGAGCAGCCCCGAGGCAATATTGCCGGCGTCGAGCCCGGCGTAGACGAGCATCGAGAGAAAATTTCCAGCAGCGAACGTAAACCCGCGCTCCACCTTCAGATAGAGTGGAATCCAATCCGCCAAAAAGTAGCTGACGCCGTTCACCACCACCGCGGAAACGGCCAGCAGCCAGAATCGCGGCATCATCGCGATGCGCAACATGATGCCGGGAGCCGCGCGAATGGAAGTCCGTTCGCCCGCGAGTTCGGCCGTTCGTGGTTTCGTATAGTACAGCCAGACCACCACCCACAGACCACCCAACAACCCCGTAAGCAAGAACGAAGCGCGCCACCCAAAGGCAAAAGTGAGAAGAGTCACAATAACGGGCGCGAGCAGGGCGCCAAGCGCCGTGCCGCTGTTGAAAATACCGTTCGCCAGGGGGCGGTCTTCCGGTGGAAGAAGCCGTTGGGTCGTTTTCAGGGCGCAGGGCCAGTTGAAAGCCTCGCCCACACCCAACATGAACCGGCAGGCCGCCAGCGTGCCGATGGATCCCGCAAAAGCAGTCAGGGCGCCGGCAGCCGACCATAGCCCCACGGCGGAGGGAAATAACAGGCGCGGACCCATCCTGTCCACGAGCCATCCGCCGCCGATCTGAAAAGCCGCGTAGGAATAGCGAAACCATGCCAGCAGTTCGCCGAACTGTTCCCGGGTGAGATTGAACTCCTGGATGATTTTGTCCGCGGTGAGTGATAGCACCTGCCGGTCCAGGTAGTTCAGGACGGTAGCGAATAGCAGCAAAAAGCAGATCCACCATGTGCCCGGCGCCACTCGCCTCTTGGGAACACCGGTGGAAATGAACTTATCGCCAGCCCTCATGAGGTACGTAGGGGTGGAGGGCGGCAGCCTCTTCGTCGAGTTTGACACCGAATCCCGGTTCACAAGGAACCTGCATGCATCCGTCGTCCAGCCGCGGAGACCGGCCGATCAGGTCCTGCCACAGCTTTGCGTCGCTGTCCGAGCCGATCGTTTCGAGCATGAAATAATTCGGAACAGCCGCGGCGAAATGCAGATTCATGATGGTTGCAATAGGTCCGTTCGGGTTGTGTGGGGCCATGCTGATGCTGTGTGCCTCGGCCATCGCCGCCATCTTTTTGAGACCCGTGATGCCGCCGCAGTTGACCAGGTCGGATTGCAAAATATCGACGGCTTCACGCTCGATGAACTCGCGCGCACCGTGAATGGTTGCCCAACGCTCACCTGCGGCGATGGGTATAGGAGTGTGCTGTTGGATTTTCACGAACGATTCGACATTTTCGGGCGGTACCGGTTCTTCGATGAAGAGCATGTCGAGATCTTCGAGCGCATCGCACAACCGGAAGGCTCCTTTCAAGGACAGCCGCCCGTGGCAGTCGACCGCCAGGCCGATCTCCGGGCCGACGGCCTCGCGAGCGGCGGTAAAAAACTCACGGATGCGGCAAAAAATTGCGGGCGAAAGGTGTTCCGTTTCTCTCCAGGTACGGGAGATGCTGCCGCTTGTTCCCGAGTACGCCGTCGAGTGGCTGTTGCTTGCGCCGTAAAACAGCGGAAGCGTTGTCTTGATGTTCCGGTAACCCCTCTCCACGCACGCCAGCGCATGCTGCGCGAACTCGGCGGGAGACGATCCCCCGGGACAATGGCAGTAGACCGGGACTTTTCGGCGGGTGGGACCACCGAGCAGTTTGTGCACCGGAACACCGCACATCCGGCCGAGAATATCCCATAGCGCGCAATCGATCGCACTGATCGCCGTAGCATGCATCGGGCCGCCGACCCAGAACGAATCCCGGTACATGCTTTCCCAGTGCGTCTCGATCTCGGTGGGATCTTTCCCGATGAGATAAGGCTTCAGTTGCAGAATCGACTGCTCGATGGTGAGCGTCTTGCGCTTCATCACCGTTTCGGAGATGCCGGTTATACCTTCGTCGGTGTCCACCTGTACGATGACGCAGTTGCGGAAATCCAGGTGCACAATCCGCGTCCGGAGATCGGTGATTTTCATTGCCCGCGAGTGCCTAGAGTATCAGCCATGGGACTTTGCGTCAAATGGAATATTTGCAATGTATCGATCTATTTGTTATATAGACCAACACGTACCTATGGATTTTCGCCAGCTTGAAATGTTTCTGGCTGTCGCCGATAACTCCAGCTTCACACTGGCCGGAAAGCAATTGCACGTCGCCCAGTCCGCAATCAGCCGCAAAGTCAAGATGCTGGAGCAGGAACTCGGCGAGTGTCTGTTCAAGCGGGTCAACAAGCGCATCTACCTTACTCCCGCGGGCGAGATTATGCTGCGGTATTCGAGAAAGGTGTTCCAGGATCTTCGCAACGCATCGCTCGAAGTCTCCGAAATCGGCCAGATGAAGCGTGGCACCGTACGCATCGGCGCCGGCATGACCGCGTGTATGCACCTTTTGCCGCCGGTGCTTGAAAAGTTCCGGACACTGTATCCGAATATTGAGACGCAGGTGATAACCGGCACCGCCGAAGTGCTACTTTATCAACTTCGCAACAACCTGCTGGACCTGGGCGTTTTGACGATGCCTGTAAAACAAGCGGACCTTCAGACCATTCCTTTTTATACCGAGGAAATGGTGCTGGCCGTCAGCCCTAAGCACCCGGTCCTGTCGAAGCGCCGGAGCATCGCGGTACGCGACCTGGCAAACTACCCCATGATCCTCTTCAACCGGGGCGCCGCAACCCGCGAACTGCTCGACCGGTTCTTCGAGCAAGCCGGTATCGTGCCGCAGGTTGCCATGGAGTCGGAAAGCGTCGCCACAATCGCTCCACTTGTACAGATCGATCTCGGCGTCAGCATCCTCCCAATCCGGGTGGTCCTCGGACCGGCCAAACGCAAAGAGTTGCATTTTTTACGGCTTTCCGATGTCAGGCTGGTACGGCAACTGGGATTGGTTTTTCAGAAATCCGATTACCAGCCGCGTGCCATCCGCGAACTGATCAGCCTGTTTTGCGCGAGTGAACAAGCCCTTTGACCGGCTGATCCATATCAACATTCGATCAAAATAACGAATTTCTGTATTTGACGCGGATGCATCTCTGCAAGTAGTATTTTCTTACAAATCGGCTCGCAACGGGTCGTCACTAGGCATTTGCAGAGAGAGAGGGTTAGCCATGGTATACCGGTGCGCAAGTCTATTCGCATTTACGCTCGCCTTTTTCGGCCTGTGCTTTGCGCAGGTCGAAACATCCACTAGCATTCGCGGACTCATCACGGATCCGACCGGCGCCGCCGTTCCCAACGCGAGGGTGACGATACGAAATGTGGACACAGGTGAGGAACGGAACGCGGTTAGCGATGCGGGAGGCTCTTACGCGTTTCCTTCCGTCGTCCCCGGAACGTATGACGTAACGGTGACTCACCCCGGCTTCAAAAGGTCCGAGGTCAAGAATCGCGTGGCTCAAGTGACTCAAGCCGCGCAGGTGGATTTCAGGCTTGAAATTGGAGAAACCACTGAATCGGTCACGGTCGTCGCGGCGGGCGCGGAACTCCTCTCGACAAGTACCGCGGAAGTAGCGGGCACCATCGGCACCAAACTGGTAGAGGATCTACCGCTGAACGGACGCAACTTCTTCGACCTGGCAACCACGTTGCCGCACGTGTCGCTTCAGAACATTGCGCCAACGGCTTCATTCGCTGGATTCTCGATGAACGCTGTGCTCGGGTCGAATCCATCCAGTCCGCTGTTCCGCTCCTCCGGCATTTTTGCCGCGGGAAATCGCGATTCGGCGACCAACGTCTCCATCGACGGGGTGAACGTGCAAAGTTCCGTCTACCGCCAGACGACACCCCAGACGCCACCCTCAGCCATTCAGGAAATGAAGATTCACGTCTCCAGCATGAACGCCGAGTTCGGCAACGGCGTAGCCGCGGTTAACGTCATCACGCGAAGCGGGACCAACCGGTTTCACGGAGAGGTGTACGAGTACCTGCGCAACGAAGAACTGGACGCCAGCTCTTTCTTCAACAATCTCGCAGGCCGCAGAAAGAATCCTTTCCGCCAGAACCAGTTCGGCGGAGCGCTGGGCGGACCGCTGATTTCCAACAAGCTGTTCTTTTTCGGAGCCTATGAAGGGTTGCGGGTCCGGCAGTCGACGCTGTCGATCGTCACAGTTCCGCCGAACGATATCCGGCAGGGTGATTTTTCGCAGTTCCGTCCTGCCGGGCCGAACAACACGTTTCTTCCCACACCGACCATCTACAATCCGTATCGATACGATCCAGTGACGGGCTTGAGAGAGCCATTCCCCGGGAATCGCATTCCGCTCGGAGCGACGGCCCTTTGCGCGCCGCGCCCGACCTGCGTGGATCCGGTCACTCTGAAGTTCCTGGAGAACTATGTGCTCACACCGAATACGGTGATCGACGGCATTCCGCGCTACATCGGGGATGCCCGGCAGCGGATCGACAGCGACCAGGGAGTGCTTCGGATGGACTGGGCGAAGAGCGAAGCCGACCGCATCTACGGCCGGTATTCGAAAACCGTCGCGCCGACCATCAACCAGCCTGTTGAATCGCTGGCTGGTCTATCGCAGAATGCCAGCGACCAAAGCGCCGTGGTGCATTGGACGCGGATTCTCTCGACGAACACGGTGAACGATTTCATGGTAGGTTATGCCCGCCCGAAATGGCTATACGGAAAGGATTTGAATGCCGCGAATGCCTCGGCTGCGATTGGATTGCTGAACACCTCCCAACTGGCTGGCGGACCATCGTTCGGCGGAACCGGGTATTCAATGAACAGCACGCTGAGCTTTCTCCTGGATGGCACGGACAACCTTTACCAGGTTGGAGACGACATTACGCACATTCGCGGACGGCACAACCTGAAGTTCGGATTCCAGACCATCGAGCGCCGTTTCTATTACCAGAACCAGTCAAACGATAAAGGCTACTTCAATTTCACGCCGGTGTTTACGTCGGCCTGCCCGGATGGGAATACCGCCTGCGCCGCCGCCAGAAACGCTCTCGGGCTCGCTAATGGCGGGAACGCGTTTGCGACGTTCCTGCTGGGGACGCCGCTCAATGGGCTGTTCCAATTGAACAACGCTGCTTACCGCGGGCACAAGCGCTACTACGGCGTGTATGCCCAGGATTCCTGGCGTGTCACGAGCAAACTCACGCTGAACTATGGCTTGCGATATGAATACTGGAGCCCGTGGCTGGTTCCGCGCCACAACGTCGCGAGCTTCGACGAAGTCAATGGGAACATCCTGTACGTACTCCAGAACCCATTGGATTATTTGAATCCGGCAACCGACTTCGGCAAGGATGCCCCGCTGAACTCCAACATTCCCCCGGAAGGACATCGAACGCGCAAATTAAATCTCGCTCCACGAATTGGATTGGCGTACTCGGTGACCGGCAGCACGGTGTTCCGGGCGGGCTACGGCATTTACTACGACGGCAACAGCAACACCAACCAGTTCTCCGACATCAGTTCGGCTGTCGCGCCGTTCAAGCTACGGTACGAACCGGTCATTTCGTCGAGTGAGCAGGTGCCGAGTCTCCAGGTGCAGGGTAACTTTCCGTTCCCGGAACCGACGGCAATACCCCGCCCGAACTCCACGCCGCTTGGCACATTCCGGTTTGTCCCGGGATACTATCCTGCTTCCACCGTGCAGGAATGGTCGGCCAGCATTCAGCAGAGGTTCGGGTCGACGCTGGCGGCAGAGATCTCCTATCAGGGCACTCACGCGTACCACCTGCCCCAGTTCGTGGATGTGAATGCTCCTGCACTTCCGCAAGGGTCTCTCGCCGGTGTGCCCATCAACGCGCGGCGTCCCTTCCCGCAGTGGGGGGTCATTGGAACTTGGAAGCCTATCGGGTACGGCAACTATCACGGCTTGGGCGCCAGCCTGCGTGGAAACTACTGGAAGGGACTTGTCTTCAACTCCAGTTTCACCTTCGCGAAGAATATAGTCAGTGCGATGCTCGGTCCCAGCGATAGCGGGAACCAGCACGGCGCCTATCCTTACATATGGGAAGGGCCCGCCCAGCTCACACCGCGCTTGCGTTTCGTCAATGCCATTTCGTACGATCTCCCCTTCGGGCCTGGACGGGGCATGTGGACGAACGGCGCCGCCGGTTTCATCGCGGGCGGTTGGACCATCAGCACGATTGCCGACATGACGACCGGAGCGCCAAATCGCGTTACCACCAACGACCTTTCCGGTACCGGCTACGGTATCATGCCGAACCGTGTCTGCGACCCGCGGGACGTTCCCGGCGGACGCAACCGGTTCCAATGGTTCAACGCGGCGTGTTTCGAGCAGCCTGCTTTTGGGACTTTTGGCAATTCGCCCATCGGCGTCTATGAAGATCCGGGAATTAACAATTGGAACTTTTCGCTCGAGAAGACAACCAGGACAGGGTTTCCGGCCGAGACGGGCGCTCTCGTTTTCCGGATGGACCTATTCAATGCGTTTAACCACACTCAATGGGGCCCCGCGTCGAATAGCACAGTACAATCCGGAAACGTCAACTCCGGGCGAATCGGTTCCACGCGTCCGCCCCGGCAGATCCAGTTTTCGCTCACGTTTCGGTTTTAACAGCCGGTACCTGTACTGACGGCGGGGAGATGCGGACGCTGAGCGTCCGCCCGGCGCCGGTGCTCCGGGGCGATTGCCCGTAACTTCACTCTCTTATATAGTGGAGTTGGCAATCTGTAACTCCGGAGTATGTACATGACGACTCCTCGACGCATTTTTCTGAAATCCGCCGCGGCGCTGCCGGCGGTGGTCCCCGCGGCAGCGACTTCACCCCCTCTGTTGCCTGCTATCTCACTTGGCAAATTTCAGGTCACCCGGCTGATCATTGGTGCGAACCCGTTTTATGGATACTCTCATTTCAACCGGATTTTTGACGATGTGATGCGGGAGTGGAGCACCACTGAAAACGTGTGCCAGACCCTCAGCCGCTGCGAGCGGAATGGCATCAACACGTGGCAGTTCTCCTATAATCAGCGCAGTATGGCCGATCTGGAACGCCACCGCGCCGGCGGCGGCCGGCTCCAGTGGATTCTCTTAAGCTCCCGTGAGTTGCACGAAGACCCCGATTTGATCAGGAAGCTTGCGAAAGCCGGTCCCATCGGGATTGTGCATCATGGCGGTGTGACGGACAGTTTGTGCCGCCGCCGGGAATTCGATAAAATCCGCACGTTCCTCAAGCAGGTGAGGGATAGTGGAGTGATGGTGGGGATGTCTTCTCACACACCGGCGAACATAGCGCGGGCCGAAGAGGAAGGTTGGGACACCGACTTTTATATGACCTGTTGCTACCAGGTAACGCGGACGGCCGATGAAGTGCGAAAAATAACCGGTGAACTGCCCCTACCCGCAGGCGAGGTTTATTTGGAGGGTGACCCCGCGCGCATGTTCAAAGTAGTCCGGCAGACAAAAAAGCCCTGCCTGGTCTTCAAGATTCTGGCAGCCGGCCGGCGCATCAACAACGCGGAAGAGTTGGAGCGCGCATTCCAGTTCACCTTCGATAGCATTAAACCGAACGATGCGGTAATCGTCGGAATGTTTCCAAAGTTTAAGGACGAGGTCACGGACAACGCCAGCCGTGTGCGGCGGATTCTCCGCGCTTGATGTTGGCCTATCCGTGCAGGTTCTCTCTTATGACATCTGATTCTCTCTCACGACGCGCGTTTCTGGAACGCGCCGGAGCGGCTGGCGTGGCGCCTGCATTGGGTGCGCAAACACGCTCGACCGGCTCCACAAAAACCATCGACTGCCATGCGCATCTTTATGCGCAAAGTTCGGGAGTATTGCGGGACAGCGATAGCCAGCTTGTCGAAGCGGCGGATAAGCTCGGCATTGACCAACTCTGCTGCTCGATGCTGACGGCGCGCCGTCCGGCTACGGCGGATCAGTTTCGCGAGTGCAACCGGCAGGTAGCCGAATCGACAAAGCGATTTCCGGGCCGGATCCTGGGGTATGCCTACGTCAATCCCGGATACACGAAGGACGCGCTCGACGATGTCCGGCGCTGCGTCGAAGAACGCGGCTTCATGGGCGTAAAGCTCTACAACGAGTATTGGATTGACGAGCCGGTTCTCTATCCCCTTGTGGAGCTTACGATCGAGCTGCGCATTCCCATCCTTACGCATGCCGGGCACATGCACTACTACTTGGCGGACCAGCCACGCATCAGCGATGGCTCCCATATCGCGAAAGTAGCCAGCCGGTACCCGGAGGCAACGATTATTTGCGGGCATGTGGGCGGCGGTGGCGATTGGGAATGGGAGATTAAGTCCCTGCGAAACGCTCCGACGGTCTATCTCGACACCAGCGGCAGCGTCATTGATGAAGGCATGATCGAAATGGCAGTGGCAACACTTGGCGCCGACCGCGTTGTTTTCGGATGCGATATGAGCATGACGGCGGGCGTCGGGAAGATACGCGGCGCCCGGATCAGCGAATCCGACAGAGCGAAGATCATGGGTGGAAATATGGCCCGAATTATGGCGAGGAGGCAGCGGTCATGATCGATATCAATGCGTACTTAGGTCATTTTGCTTTTCGCCAGCTCCGGCACAATACGGCTCCTGAACTCCTGCGGTTGATGGACAGCCGCAAGATCCGCCAGGCCGCCGTTTCGAGCGCTGATGCAATCGCGTACCGGAACGTGCAGCCCGCCAACGAGCAATTGGCTGCCGAAGTGGAGCACCACCGCGACCGCCTCATCCCGTTCGCGGTTATCAATCCCACGTACGCGGGCTGGGCGGACGATCTCGCCACCTGTCAGGAGAAGCTCGGAATGAAGGGACTCCGGCTGTATCCGCGCTGGCACAACTACAAGCTCACCGACCCGGCGTGCCTGGAACTTGTAAAAGCAGCCACCGGGCGCGGCATGCTTATCACCATTCCGGTCCGGGTGGAGGACCCACGGCAGCGGACTTGGCTTGTCGAAATCCCAGACGTGCCCCTGGCTGAGATTGAGGGGCTGGTCAGGGCAGCGCCCTCCGCGCAGTTCGCCATTCTCAACGGGTTGGGATACACCGGCTCCGCACTGGGCCGCAAAGGTTCCGGGCTGCCGGCAAACTACTCGATCGATGTCGGACGGATGTCGGCCGTGCTGGCCAATGAGCTCGGCAGGCTGGTGGAGAACTTGGGCGCAGACCGCATTCTGTTCGGCAGCGGCATGCCCTTCCAGTATCCCGATCCGGCGATTGTGAAGGTAGAAGTACTGGAGGTCAGCGCCGCGGATAAGGAAGACATCTTAACGCGCAACGCAGCCCGCTTGTTACGCTTGCAACTTTGAATTGTACGCATTTCGGGCACACGCATCTCGCTTTTTCTATTGACAGAAGCGCATTTTCCTCTGACTATGGATAGCAGACCGATTGCGGTCCAGCATTTTGAGCCGCCGGCTTCAAACTTGGAGGGGGGCCTGAAATGTACAGTCTTTCGACAGTGTTCAGAGGCGCGACTCTCGTTGCCGCCATTCTCACAATTCCATTGGGGGCGCAAGAGGCGGGATCCATACAGGGACGTGTTGTCGACCCCCAAGGCGCCACGGTTCCAAATGTAAAGATCACGCTCGAGCAGGAGGGTACCGGCAATACACGGTCCGCGATAGCTGGTAGTGACGGACTGTATTCGTTTGCCAGCGTCCCGGTGGGGATCTACACGATTACCGCCGAAGCGCCGGGGTTCAAGCGTGCGATCGTGCCTAGCGTCCGAGTAGAGGTGGCACAGCGCGCCCAAATGGACTTCGCGCTTGAGATCGGTGCTGTTACCGAATCCGTTCAGGTCACCTCTACGGCGCCCCAGTTGCAAACGGCCGATTCCCAGATCGGCGGAGTGGTAGAGACAAAAGCCATCACTGATCTGCCGTTGAACGGCCGGAACTTCACACAGTTGATGGTGCTAATGGCGGGGTCGACCGAGCGCTCCGGCGGGACCGTGGCCGGTCAGTATGGCGCGCGCGCGGCCGGGACCGCGTTCAGCGTGAACGGCCAGCGCCAGACGGCGAACCAGTTTCTCATCAATGGCTTCATGGCCAAAGAGGTGCAGCACGGGACGAACTCGGTGGAGCCGATTATCGACGCGCTCCAGGAATTTCGCGTTCAAAGCACAAACTATTCCGCCGAATTCGGGACGGAGGCAGGCGGTCAGATCAACGCCGTTATGAAGTCCGGCGCCAATCAATTTCACGGCACGGCCTGGGAGTTTCTCCGGAACAATCGCCTGGACGCAAACAACTTCTTCAACAACCGTACGGGCACGAAGCGGCCCGCGTTCCGGCGAAACCAATTCGGCATCGCGGGCGGAGGGCCTCTCCTGCTGCCGAAGTATGATGGACGGAACCGCACCTTCCTATTCGGCGCCTACGAAGGCACCCGCGTCCGCAAAGGCATTACGCAACTGACCACGGTTCCTTCGGCTGAGCTTCGCAGCGGCAACCTGAGCAGCATCGGTACGGTAAGAGATCCGCTCACCGGACAGCCGTTTCCGAATAACACGATCCCTTCAAACCGCATCAACCCGATCACGGCAGCTATCCTGAACCAGTATGTGCCGCTTCCAAACCGCACCGGAGTGTTCAACTGGATCTCGACCGATCCACAGCGCATCAACGTCGGGCAATACAACTGGCGCATTGACCATCGCTTCTCGGAGTCCGATTCCATCTTCGGACACTACATCTTCGAGGACACGGACTTCCGGTATCCGAGACTGTTTCCGACAGATGGAGCTTCGCAAAAATTCCGTGGCCAGAATGCTTTGGTATCCTGGACCCACCTGATCGGCGCCAATGCGGTGAACGATTTCCGTGTGGGCTTCAGCCGGTTTATCCAGAATGAATTCCAGGCGCGCGCGGGTAAAGTGAACGTCGTGCGGGAACTCGGGATGGAGGGGCTGTGCGAAATCCCGTCTTGTTGGGGCATTCCGCAGATGAATGTGACGGGGTTCGCTTCATTTGGCGAACACGGCGGACAATCCGTTTCGGGCCCGCGAGCGTGGCGAAACGAAGCATACCAATGGCAGGACAGCTTCTATTACACGCGCGGATCCCACAGCATCAAGTTTGGCGCAATTGCGCGGCGGCACCGGGACAATTTTCCGGAGGCGATTTACCCACGAGGCGTCTACGGCTTTAACGGCTTTTTGACCGGGCAGCCGTTCGGAGACTACCTGCTCGGCTATCCCCGCAACACGCTGACGAGTATAGACGTTTTCTCACCGCACTTCCGCTACACGGTAGTGGAGCCCTGGTTTCAAGACGACTGGCGCGTCACGCCGGAACTGACCTTGAACCTGGGACTGCGGTACGAATGGGCGGGACGGCCTTTGTCGAAGGACAACACGATTTCGACTGTGATCTTCGATCAAAATCGCGCGCGGCTTATCACCGCGCGCGATCCCGAAGGATACCCGAGCGCGCTGGCGTACGACGATTTCAACAATTTCGCGCCACGTATCGGATTCGCTTGGACGCCGAAGTTTCTAGGAGCCAAGACGGTGTTTCGCGGCGCGTACGGGATCTTCTACCAGCGGGAACTGGCGAACACGTGGGTGGACCTCGCCATTAACGATCCATTCATTCGCCAGACGAACATAAACCTGGAGACGGATGCCAGCAGCCAGTACTACTTCGGACGTTACGACCTTAGGCGCCCGACGGCTCTTGCGCCTCCGACTCCGCTATTGACTTTTTCAGTGGACACCGACTGGAAGGACGGACAGGTTCACCAGTGGAACTTCAACATCCAACAATCGCTGGGCTTCGACACGGTATTGCAGGTTGCTTACGTGGGCAACCGTGGGCTGCGGCTGCCCTGGGCGACGCTGCCTAACCAGGCCACGCCGGGTCCGGGACCTATACAACCCAGGCGGCCCTATCCGAATTTCGGCGTTGTGAACGGCCTTGGCTCGCGTGGTGATTCGAACTACCATGGCCTCCAGATTCAGGGGGAAAAGCGGTATTCTAAAGGCCTGCTGTTCATGGCCGGCTACACTTTTGCGAAATGCATCAGCAATAGTGATTCGACCTTTGTAGGGGAGGGCACATCTATTCAGAATGGGCGGGACTTCAGTCAGCAGCGCGGGCTTTGTACCCAGCACTTCAGCCACCGCTACACGCTGAGCTGGCTCTACGATCTGCCGTTCGGCCGCGGCAAAGCCTTCCTCGGGGCCGCCCCATGGCCTGTGGAGGCGATTCTCGGCAACTGGCAGATCAATGGAATCCTCACGTTGCGGTCGGGTTCGCCATTCACCGTTGGACAGCCGGGCGATGCTCCGAATACGGGAGAGGGCAGCGCGCGGCCCGACCAGGTGGGTGATCCGAACGATATCGACGAACGAACCATAGACCGTTTCTTCAATACGGACGCCTTCGCGCGCGCGGGGGCCTTCCGATGGGGCACGGCAGGCCGGAACACGGTGATCGGACCCGGCATAAACAACTGGGACTTTTCGGTTTTCAAGAGTTTTGCGATTGATGAAGCGCGCCGCGTGCAGTTCCGGGCGGAGTTCTTCAATCTCTTCAATCGCGCAGAGTTCGGTTTCCCGGGTGCGTCGTTCGGAACGGCGCAATTCGGGCGGATCTCCGGTACCAGCCGCGATCCCAGAGATATTCAGTTGTCGTTGAAGTTCCTTTGGTAGTGCGAATCACTTGGCCGGGCGCACCTGCTGGACGAGTTTGTGGATGCGCTCCATAATCAGTTCTTCCACATTGGGTGCGAAGGGGCCGGGCTGGACATAGTAGATCATCGCTCCGCCGCCTTCGTAGCCGCCCTCCTTGAGGATGCGCAAGGATGGGATGTAGGCGGAGACATCATTGCTGTATCCGGCCACCCAAGTGTTTTCTTCGCCGAGTTCTTTCCTCAGCCGCAGGTTGTAATCGACCACCACTTCGCCCGCCATCGCGATCAGCGTGAGATCCGGACCAAACTGCCAGACCTGGAGCGGGTAGGGGTATTTTGTGGGAAGCCGCCCATCGCGGTCCATGATCTTCAGCATCTCTTCGGCGTGGCGGCGTTCGTACACGTTTTCGTGCAACAGCTTTTTCTTCAGCTCGTCGCGCGTGGGAGGTGTGGCGAAGTCCAGTTCTTCAATTTGAAAGACCGTGCGCAAAGGGCCCGAGACGGCGCGCAGATCGCCGGATATCTTCTCCATGACCGCCGTTGCAAGTTCGCTGCCGTAGCGGTTCACATGGTCGAGAGTGCCACGAGGATTGGGGTTCGCATCGGCGCCGCACCCGGTCACAAAGTAGGCCACCCCGCCAGGATGCCGGTCTTCGATCTGCTTCTGCGCCACGCCCGCATAATCGCCATGGAATTTGCAAAAATCGGCGCCCAGCGTCGTGTTATGACACGCATAGGTGAACACTACCGCAAGGAGCTGTCCGTCTTTTCCACTAATGCGCAGCACGGGAACTTCGTGCTGTACGGGCCCCGGTCCGAACGACTTGCGGCGGTTCGCTGCGAAACCGGCTTTCGTGCGCCCGAAACTCAGGCTCGCAGGCTGCATATTTTTCAGCGCCTGCCCGATGACGTCCAACAATTTGTCCTCGAGGGCCTTGGTATAACGATCGATGGCCGCCCATTGCTTATCGTCTATGAGATACGCCACCGCAAGTTGGCGGTCAATAACGGGACCGGAATGCGTGTGGGACGCGTTAAACAGGATGCGTTCCCGCGGCAGCCCGTATTTCTTCTGTGCTCGTTTTGCAACCACCCGGCTCAGTCGCGCTGTAAATCCGAGGAGGTCAGCGGTGACGAGCACAGACTTCTTTCCCGAAGTGTCTTCGAGCACGAGCGCCTTGGCGTGCACCGGCAACGCTACGCCCTCGGATGGCCGCGTACGCGCAGCATAGCCCGCCATCCAAACCGGTTCATCGGGGACAATCGAGATTTTGGCCGTGCCCGCTTTCCAGATGGTTTCGGGAGCGGCTTGACTGGAAATGGAAAACATAAAGAGGCTAACCAGCAACAGGCGGAACATACAGATTCCTCATGGTGTGCTGCGTCGTTCCAGCACCACGACTTCATATTCGCTCAACTGAGGCAATTTTACACGGAGTCCGCCGTCCTCTTGCTTCTCCACCTCCAACTGGGTGCGGGACATCAACGCCGAGGCGCTGCCGAACCCGGCGCCCTGCTTCAACTTTAGTACGCCTCCGGAAAGCGGAACCACATTGCGTATTGGCCGCGTCATTTCGCCGGTAAAGTTCACCAGGTGGACCAACAGCCGGTCTCCCTTGTTCTGCGAACGGAGCACGAGCTCCACCGATCCAGGCAGGTTCTCCAGCTCCACCTGAGGCGGGGCGAACTGGCGCGCCACATTGCTTACAAACTGCAACAACTCGGGTGTGTGAAAACCGGCGATGGCCGCACCGATGTCGCCGCTTGAATAGACCACTGTTCCACGCCCGAACCGGTTCAACAGTAGCGCCGGATCATCGGATACCGCGGGGACGCCTTCATAGCGCCCGGCCAGCGGCACCGTAAAGTTGGCGAGCGAAGCTGCGGTGGTAGCCTTGGCTTGCAAGTGATAGATCGGAGCGGGAATCATCTCCCGTTCCGCCCCGGCCAGCAGGGCATGCTTGCCCAACGGCTTGATGAAATCCCATCGCATTGGGCCAGCAATCTTTCCCGCAAACTTCGCGCCGAAAACCTCCGCAAGCGCATAATTGGGGCGCCGGATGCCGGTGTCGTCGTACATGGATGTTTCAAAGCTCGCGGCGAGATTGCCGCCATTGCGAACATACTCGCGTAGGCGGGCGGCGACGCGGTCGCTCATGCAGGCCACGTTGGGTAGAACAATAGCGGAATACCGGTCCAGCGGTTCGCTTTCGAGAGCCGTGTCGTCAATTACATCGAACGGAACGTGCGCCCGTGCCAGCGCCGCCGCGAACCCGGAAAATTCGGTCTCAATGTTGCCGGCGCCGGAGACTGCAATCTGATCGATGTCAATCAACTGGGCTCCCGCACCTGCATAGAAATTTGCGGTGGTTTCCGACCACACCAGCGCCAGGCGCGCTTCCGAGCGCGTGCCGCGGTAGTAATCGGCGTTGCCGGCTGCAAAGCGGTTCATTGCCGCGATTGCATCCATGTCCGGCTGGTCGAATTCGAAAGGAGTGATACCGAACCAGATGCTGGCTCCATTGGCGATACTGTCGGCGTACATAAGGCGCAGTTCGGCCGCGGGCAGCAACGAAAACGTCCAGGGCTTGTGGCTGGCGGCCGCGAAGATCACCGTCGGTTTTCCACCCGCCTGCGTCTCCAACAGGCGTGCGGTCAGGCCGGGTTTCCACAGCGGCACTCTGGTGAGGTCACCCGATATGAAGCCGCCTTCGCTGCCCAGCAAGTCCTGCTCGGGAACCAGCACGCGATTCAGGCGTCCGGTGGCCCAGTTCGATCCGCGTACACCGCCGTTCATGTAAAGCGCCAGGTGCGGGCTGATGGACTTGAGAATAGCGTTCGAGTCGCGCAAAAAATCGGCGAGGCTCGCCGCCTGGAAATCGACAAGGTTCTTGAACTCACGGCCGCGGCGAAACTGCTTGGACGGCATCTCCGTCCTGTACTTCGCACGGAACTTCTCGCGGCAATACTTGCAGTAACAAGTGTCCGGCCGGTAGACCGGCCCGTCGTAGAAAATGCCGTCGATAGGGTAAGCGGCCAGATCGCGCAGCACCTGGAAACACCATTTTCTCCAGGGTGTGTTGACGCAAAAATCCGTGCCCGTGTCGTAAACGCCGTCCAGCGGCTTGCCGTTTTCACGAATCTGCCGCCAGTCGGGATGTTGCTCGCCGAATTTGGTCGTGTACCAATGAACATTGAAGTAGACAAAGACGCGGATGCCCTGCTTTTTCGCTTCGGCGATGTATTTCTTAAGGTAATCGGGGTTCGATTTGCCGGCTACTTTTGAGACAAAGAAGAAGCCCTGGTCGTCCAGGCCGCCGGACATCTGCATGATATCCAGGTGTTCTGTATCGTAGCCCTGCTCGGCTTTTTGTCTTGCCAGAAGAGCCGGATCGCGGTAGTCGATACGGCTGATGCTCGTAGTAAGGTCGATAATTCGAAGGGGTCCCTGCTCCCACCAGGGCTTCTGCGGGGTGGCGCTGCCCGCCAGCATGAGGGTGGCGAGCAGCGCGAAAAACAACTTCATCAGAATAGTACCTTCAATCCGAACTGGATCTGTCTCGGATCGCCGGCGCCGAAGATGCGGCCGACCGTGGACGGTACGGAGATGTTCGCACCCGGACCGCCGAAGTTGGCGTGATTCGGCATGTTGAAGAACTCCGCCCGGAACTGGACGCTGGCGCGTTCCCGGATGGAGAAGTCTTTCAACAGGCTCACATCGAAGACGATATCGCCCGGAGCAAACAGCATATTCCGGGACGAATTACCAAAGGTGAAGGGCGCCGGCACTGCGAAAGCCGAGGCATCAAACCATTTGTTGATGGAGCGCTCAGACCGGGAAAGCCTGGGTTCGCCCACCTGATTCGCACGGCTACTGAGCCAACCCGGCTGCGAGGCAGTAAACGAAACTGAGAAGGGAGGTCCGGTGCGCACATAGGTAATTCCTCCGATCTGCCAGCCTCCGACCAAGTACTTCAAGGGACCGGTGCTCTTTAGAAAGGGCTTGTTGGGACCGAACGGCAACTCATAAGAATAGGCGACGGTGAAGATATGCCGGCGAATCTGGTCGGAGTTGCCGCGGTCGGCGCGGGCGTTGTAAGGATCCTGCGGGCCGCCTACGACGGGAACGTTATCGAGTGAGCGGGTCCAGGAATACTCGGCCTGGAAGCTGAGACCGTTGGAATAGCGCTGAATCGCCTCCAACTGAAGCTGGTGAAAATTGGAGTCCCCGCCGCTGGCGAGTAGCAAAATACTGGCCCAGGGCTGGTAGGGCCGCCTCGGCTGAATTGCACCGGACGCCTGACGCGGCTCATTGACCGGGTAGTTGTACCAGGGCAGGTGCGTGGACTTGTTGCCGACGTAAGAAGCCCGCACACCGAGGTTGCTCTTCAACTCCCGCTCCAACGTGAAATTCCACTGGTAGGATTCACCGTTGCGGATATTACGCTGGACGGCGGTTACGCTCGGATTTGGAGAGAGGGCGCCGGAACCCGGGAACGGACGGGCGAGCGTGAGCGACGGAGTCCGGCCGGGATCGGATTCGAACGTCTCCGCCAACAGGAATGGCGGATTGTTGAACCCGAGTTGGCGGAAGCCGATGTAGACAGGCAGGGTGTTGTAGTAAATGCCAGCCCCACCGCGTATAACGGTCTTGTTCCCTCCGAACGGCCGGAAAGCGAAACCTACACGTGGCGCCCAATTGTTTTTGTCGGTTTCGAGAATGCTCTCAGACAGACCGGCCGCGGCTGTAGTGGTGATGGGATAGGCTTCAATTAACCGGGTAAGCGCTTGCGACGGGAACCGGTCGCCCGGAACTACAAGCTGATTGGAGGCGAAATCAAACTGCGCCTGCGTGCGGTCACGCTCCTTCCAAGCGGTCTGCACCATGAAGCGCAAGCCGAAGTTCAAGGTGAATCGCGGCGTCACCTGCCAGTCATCCTGCACAAAGGCGCTGTACCGCGTCGAATAGAACAATCCGACAGGGCTGGTGGTAGAGCGATACGTGACGTTCGGATAGCCGAGCAGAAAATCCGCGAAGCCGTGTGCGGGTTGTGCCGCTCCGGTGGGATTGTTGTTCGTGAACCGGCCGTTGAAATCGAACCGGCCGAGCCCGGCGTTATTGGCCAGACCCGATGCCATGCCCGCGGTGGCTGGAAAAGACGCCGCGCGGTTATTCGCGATATCAAAGCCCGTTTTGATCGTGTGGCGGCCGCGGATGTGCGTGAGGTTGTTGATAAACTGAGGGGTCAGTTGCGGCGTGAGGTCGCTCCCACCGTAATCTCCGATCGCGACGTGCCCGTTGATGTTGATGTTTGGCAGCCCGCCGTACGATACCGGGTACAGATCTGGAAACAGGGAAAGCGGATCGAAATCGCGGTTCATGCCCTGCCGGACGGACGCATGGCGAAGATAGCCGAAACGAAACTCGTTCAGCGTAGTTGGTGAGAACGAGTGGCTGTGAGTGATGTTCGCGCTCTGCGTGCTGTAGCCGCCGTTCTCCCAGGACCCATAGCCTTCGGGATACCCCTGAGCGACGAAGTAGGGATTTCCCCTCGAATAGTTCAGATTCACCCAGATGGAATCCTTTTCCGAGAAGCGATGGTCCACCCGAACACCCCATCGGTTGACATCGGAGATATTCGGGAGATTCACTGTGTAGTTCGTCAACGTTCCAGCAGGTCCGGCTCCAGCCCGGTTGGGCAGCGGGACTTTCTCGATCAGAGCTTTCGATCTTGGATCGATACGGGAAGCCGGGATCTGGTTTCCTTCGAACGGAAGTCCGGAGAGCGGGTCGATGATCACAGGGAGTCCGGCGAAATCACCGGCGCGCATCGCCTGGGTGGCGACGGAAAGAGTGTTTGTCCGGGCCGTCCGTTCACGCAACCCTTCATAGCTGTGAAAGAAGAACGTCTTGTTCTTCACAATCGGTCCACCGACCGAGTAGCCGAATTCGTTCCGGTTGAATGGCGGCTTCGCGAGACCGGTCGCGAAAAAGTTCTTTGCCGCATGCTCTTTGTTACGATTGAACCAGAGCACCGAGCCGTGCAGTCCGTTGGTGCCGCTCTTGGTGACCACCGTTGCCGATACCGATCCTTCGTACTCGGCTTTCTGATTATTCGAGTCCATCTTGAACTCACTGATGGAGTCGACGGACGGCAGCGTGGCAAGCCCGTTGCGATAGGAGTAGGCGCCGCCGCCGTTCCCCATGTCGTTATACGTGACACCGTCCACGCTAAACTGAATTCCACCCCAGTAGGCGCTCCCCGCTACACGCGGGTTCGCGGCGCTGTCGGTGGTCACGCCCGCCGAAATGCGAATCAGGCGGTCGAGCGTGCGGCCGTTCAACGGCAGCGTCCGTATCGTCTGGCTCTCCAGAACGTTGCCGATGGTGGCATTCTCGGAAGTGATAACCGGCGCCGACGCGCTGACTTCAATCGCTTGCGCGACCGCGCCGGGTTCCAGCACAACATCCGCGCGCACGGTCCTTCTTGCAAGCAGGCGCAGGTTTCTGATGACGCTCGGTTTGAAGCCCGCCAGTTCGGTCTTTACGGTGTAAGTGCCGGGCGGAAGGTTGGGGGCCACATACTCGCCTGTAGCGGCGACAGCAGCCCTGTATTCCAGATTGGTATCTTCATTCGTCAACGTTACGGTTGCCGCGCTGACGGCACCCCCGGAGATATCCGTCACGGTTCCGACGATGGTTCCAGTGATGCTTTGCGCGGACAATTGTGAGGGAATCGAGGCCGCTAACAGCAGGACACTCGACAAGACAATGAGCGAAAATCGCATGCGAAGCTCCTCCCATACTTGAGACTGAACTGAACCTTTGCAACTACCCTTTCGTTTACCCTGAATATCAGTTGCCTGAATGGCGCCCGATAAGCTAATGCGCTCATGATAACGCGGAACTCACCAGGAATGCACCGGAGAGGGCTCCGTCAATGCCGCACCTCGACTACCATGGTGTGCTTCCCGTCCGCCGGAAACTCGATGACCAGTCTCCCGTGTTCGGCGCCGGCCTTTCCATCTTTGCGGTAGGGATCGTAGGGAAGCATCGGGTAACGGAGGATGCTTCCGGCGGGTGGCTGTAGGCGCACTTCGGGTCTTGACGGGCGGCTATCCCCAAAGCCTCTCAACGCCACGATGTGGGCGGTCATCGACGGTTCCCCCGAAACCGCATAATCGAGCCGTTCGGGTCCTTTAACGTCCAGCGTGATCTGCCCTTTGCGCCCGGCGTAGCCGAGTTCCACGCCAAACAAGTCCCCGGTGAGTAACTTCGCAGACGTGGGCACGTGAACCAGTCCGTAGGGCGGCCGGAAATCCGGCTCTTCTTCGCCCGGGGGACGCAGCCACTTTCCTATATCGCCGATAGTGAACGCGCTCCAGGCCGGTTGCAGCTTGGTATTGCCGCCGCCCAGGATCAAGCCTGCCGCATCGTGGTACACACTGATAAAGTTCTGGCGGTCCTGAATCCATCTCGACGCCGGGACGGGAGCGGTGATCGCCGACACGACGAGATACCAGGGGCCACGGCGGCGTACCGCTGCTTCGCCGTCGCCTAACACAAAGTCGAAGTCGCCTTCCGGCGCTCCGCCACCGCCTTCTTCTCCTTCTTCTCCCCAGAGCAGCAACGAGGCAGCCTGGTCCGCTGGCAACGTACCTTTAAACGCGCGCAACCGCCGATTGGTGAACCGGCGTCCCTCGGGAGTGACGGTGAATCCCACATTCGGCAATCTCACCTCGGGATGGTAATAGTTCCGCTCGTCGATGGTTTCCACATCCGATCCATCGGGGTACGTGAAGTAGGAATGGAACAGGCCGGACTTGCTCAGCACCGGCAATATCGCGGCGTCGCGCGATGCGGCGAAGTAGGTGCCTAAAGCCTCCACGTAAACCGTGCCGTAAAGCACCACGGGCCCCTTGTTCTCCGACCAGTACCCCGGCGCCCGCTGCGCAGCGGCCACCCTGTGCAGAAACTCGGATGCCTGTTGCTTCCATTCCGGACGGCCAAAAACACGGCCTGCAAAATAAAGCCCCATCGCGTGATGGGCGGGGATATTGTGGATCCGGCCGCCCGCCAACTCTTTGGCAATGCCTTCATAGCCAAGCCGCAGCGCACGGTCCCACCTGGTTCTCCTTGCTTCGGGCATCGCACCGCGCACCAGTTCGAAAGCGCGGATCCAGCGCGAGTAGGTCCATGGCATGTAGATCTTGCCCCAGGTGGAAGCGTCTTTCTTGCGGAAAACCCACCGGCCGTCGGCGTCCTGGTCATCGATCAGCGCGTCTCCTCCGGCCATGATGGCATTCAGAACTTCCGGCTTGTGGTAATACGGATTGCGCTCATGCTGGAAGGACCAGGCCGCGGCGAGCGGCAACAGGACATTCTGATCCGTAACAATCCAGATGCCTTCGCCGAACCGGCCGGTTTTCGCATCCTGCGAGGCGAGAATTTTCGGAACCTGGGCAACAAGATCTTCCAGGCATCGCTCTTTGAAACGCACTGTTCCGGCGCTTGAGGGCGCCGCTGCGAGCAGCAGTAGCAGCGCCAATCTCTTCAATGTCGTCAGTTTGCGGATGTCGCGCATCTGTTTTCGCTCCTATCTGGTGCGGCAGGACGCTTGGCATTGACCGTTCAGGTGCATTATACTCTTTAAAACGGCGTTTGAGAATGAGAAAATTTCTTCTCACCCTGCTCTCGGTCAGCGCGGCGGCGGCGCAATCTCCGCGGGACTGGCTTCTCCCGAACTTCGCCGCACGCCTGGAACTCGATGCACTTAACAAATCGGCGGAGCATGTCAGCACGCTGGCAGTAGTACTTGTACCGGAGGCTTCGCGGACCGCTTTGCGGTTTCCCGGATCGCTCTCCATCGTAGTGAATCCCGAAGACCGGGCGATTCTGCCGTCACAAGCGGATGATGTGGACGGAAATGGCACTCCCGACGAGTTCGCCTTTCCGGTTGAGTTGGGTCCCGGCGAAACGAAGCGGTTTCACATTTACTACTCGACCACGCTTCGCGACCACCTTCCCTGGCCCAAGCAAGTGCATGCCAGCCATGCGTTCGGCTACAATCGCGCCACAGTTGCACTGGAATCCGAAAGCATCGGCTACAGGACATACGGCGGCCTGTTCCTGGATATTCAGGCGCGGCAAAAAGATCGGCCTGGTTTGTACAACAGCCTGGTGGGATATTTCGGTTCCGGCAGGCCAACGGCCGCCGGGCTCGACATCATTCACCTGGGAGACACGCTCGGGTTGGGGGGATTCTTTCTGCGCGCGGGCGGCGAGATTTACCGGCCGCCCCTGAATATGCCCGACTACGCGCACAAACCTCCAGTTCCGGAAGCGCCGGAGTATCGGGTGATCGCGTCCGGTCCGTTGCGCGCCATCGTCGAAGCGCGAATGAACCGGTGGCGTATCGGAGCCGACGAGGTGGCCGTGAAAGCCGTCTATTCCATAGCGGCCGGAAAATCCCACGTCGATTGCCGTTTCGAGATCGTTCCGCTCCGTCTGTCGCGCGTCTACGAGGCGGGCGCCGGCATACGGCATCTGCCTTCCATGAAGCTCGGTTCCGCAAAGGGCCGCATCTCTCTAATGGGAACGCAATCGCCAAAGACAGGTCCGCTCGGAATGGCCCTTTACTACAATCCGGAGGAAGCGGACACGGCCGCACCGCTCGCGACGAAGGAGGACCGGAACGAAATTATCGTGTTCCGCGAGAAACTGGAGCCGGGACGGGCGATGAAGGGCCGGTACTCCGTCGCGGGCGCATGGAGCGGCAGCGGCATCGGGGACCTGCTTGGGCACTTGGCGGGAGTTGAGGCGCAGGCGCGGGCTTCCATCCGGTTGGAGAATTTCCACGTGTCCAGGACACCGCGGCCGGAGCGGCTGGAAGGTGAGGCGTATTGATGGTCACTGACGGCCATGTACATATCGGCAAGTCCACGCGGCTCCAGATCAACGCGGACGGCGAGATGCTGGTGCGGATCGCCGACGAACTCGGTATCGGCAAGATCTGCTGCACGGACCTGACGGCGCTGTTCTACGACATGCACGAAGGTAACCGGCTTCTGTTCGAGCAGATGAAGCTGTTTCCGGATCGCATTCTCGGCTGGGCCAGCCTGCACTCCACGCGGTTTGGCCGCGAGGCGTTGGACGAGTTGGAACGATGCCGGAACGACTACGGCATGCGTGGCCTCAAAATCTATTCGACGCCCGACATGAGCATCGCCGAACCTGCCATGATTCCGATCCTCGAGAAATGCGTCGAGCTTGATTTCCCCATCCTGGGCCACACGACGCCGCAGGAATGCGAATACCTGCTGGGTTACGTGCCGGAGTGCAAACTGATCATGGCGCATGCCGGAGGCCAGCCGTTTGCCAAGGGTGACTGGAACCGCGCGATCATGTCCGCGCAGAGATTCGAAAATCTCTACCTCGACACGGCCAGTTCCACCATCGACTGCGGGTTTCTTGAAGCGTGCGTCGCAGCGATCGGTCCGGAACGCATTATCTTCGGAACCGATACGCCGCTGCTCGACCCGTGGGCACAACTGGCCAAGATCCGCGAGACGAACCTTCCGCAACAGGACCTGGAACTCATTCTCGGGGGCAACATTCTGCGTTTGATGGGAGTGGCGGCATGATCGTCGACATCAACGCCTTCATCGGCAAGTGGCCTTACTGGCCCGTCACGGCAACATCGCCCGCCGAAGTGTCGGCGCAACTGGCGGGCTGGCGGATCGACCGGGCGGCCGTCTGCTCCACGCGGAGCGTTTTCGTGAACTGGCAGGACGGCAACTGCGAAGTGGAACAGGCCAGCCGCACCGAAAACCGGTTTATCCCGTTCGCCTGCCTGGGAACGCTCGAGCTGTCACACGCTCTTCCGCGAACTGGCTATGATTTTGAGGGCTATGCCGCGCACGGTTTCCGCGGAATCAGGCTGTATCCGCAACATCACAGTTATCATCCACTCTTCAATTCGTTCACCGGCGAGATTCTCGAACAGGCCGAGATGCGGCAGTGGCCGGTCCTGATTCCGCTGCGCATCATCATGAATTGG
Organism: uncultured Acidobacteriota bacterium; assembly: GCA_900696665.1. GTDB lineage: Bacteria > Acidobacteriota > Terriglobia > Bryobacterales > Bryobacteraceae > CAADGY01. The sequence goes on along the minus strand of CAADGY010000100.1, from coordinate 16,348 downwards.
GGAATGCCCATGCTCGACCTGGGCATGATTGAAGCGCTGGTGGAGAGGCATCCCCGGGTCATCTGGATTCTCGCCGGAATCAACTATCTTCACGAACTCGAACTGGCGGTCACGCTGCTGCGCAGGAACGCGAACGTTCACCTGGAAACCTCTTGCGTCATGGGCTATCACGCGATCGCCAAGCTGGTGGAGCAGTGCGGCAGCGAACAGATTTTGTTCGGCAGCGGCGCCCCGGTTCAGCACGGCGGCGCGGGCGTGGCCAAAGTCGCGAAGGCGAAAATCTCCGAGACCGACCGCGAACGGCTGCTGGGAAAGAATGCGCTCCGTCTTCTGAGGCTCGAAGAGAAATGAGGATCCTGCGTTTTTTTTCAGACGATGGAAGCGTGCACTTGGGCGTGCGCGACGGCGGACAGATAATCGACCTGGGAGCGTGCAGTCCCATCTCACTAATGGACGGAAAGCCCCCATCCGGCGGTCCTCGTATCCCCTATGCCGGTCTGCGCCTGGACGCTCCCATTCGCGATTGCCCGAAGCTGCTGGCGTTAGCGGGCAACTATCGGGAACATGTGCGCGAGGCGGGAATGGAAGACCTCGCACCTTCGGCGAACATCACTCCACAGGTTTTCTGGAAGCCGCCCACGACCGCCATCAACCGGCCCGGCGGGGTCGTTCCCATCCGGCCGAACAATGTATTCGTCGATTGGGAAATCGAACTGGCGGTTGTGATCGGCCGGCGGACGAAGAACGTACAAGCAGAGGCTGCAATGGAGTCCGTGTTTGGATACACGATCCTGAACGACATCAGTGAGCGCAAATTCAATGCGTCTATGGAAGGCAGGCACCTGCGCCAGTTCGACCCCTTCTTTGATTGGCTAATGGGCAAATGGTTCGACGGTCATGCTCCGCTCGGCCCGGAAATCGTGACGGTAGACGAAGTGCCGGACCCGCACAACCTCGGTATCCGGCTTTCGGTCAACGGCGAGCTCATGCAGGATTCCAACACGCGGCATATGATCTTCAGCATCCCGGAAACCATCGCTTACATCGCGTCGGTTCTCACACTGGAGCCGGGCGACATTATTGCGACCGGAACGCCGCATGGCGTTGGTTCGGCCCGTGGCATTTTCCTGAAACCGGGCGACGTGATACGCGGCGAGATTGAAGGTTTGGGGATTCTCGAAAACGTTATTGCATTGGAGGAGAGTTGAAGGAGAAGGTTCGAATCGGCATCATCGGCTCCGGGTTTATGGGCCGCACCAATGCGGAGACCGTGACGCGCTATCTTGAGCGGGCGGAACTCGCGTCTGTGGCGGGTGGCAGCCGCGCACCGGCACTCGCGGCGGAGTATGGTGTGACCTGCGCCGCGTCGGTGGATGCTCTGCTCGACCGCGACGATATCGACGCCGTGCTGATCAGCACTCCGCACGCGGAACATTGCAGCCAGGCCGTAGCCGCGGCCCAACGCGGAAAGCATATTCTGCTCGACAAACCCATGGCGGCGACGGTGGAGGAATGCGACCGGATCCTCGAAGCCGTTCGTGCCGCGCGGGTGAAGCTGATGATCATGTTTGGCCAGCGGTTCCGGATCTGCAACATCGAGGCGCGCCGGCTTATAAGGGAAGGAGCCATCGGCAAGGTAAAGATGATCCTGGAGCTGATTCTGGCAAGCGGTGGCCTTCAAACGCTGCCTCCGTGGCAGTCGCGAGCGGAAAACTACGGACCGTTCCTGGGACACGCGGTGCATAATCTCGATCGCATCCGCTGGCTTACCGGCGCGGAATTCACCAGCGTCAGCGCGCAGGTGCAGTGCGATGCTGCAACGGGAAACGAAGTCTCCACGATGGCGCTCTTTGGACTGAGCACCGGTGCGGCGGCGACGGTATGGGAATCGTGGGACCTGGCGCCGCCGGCGTTTCCGCGCTCCGCCTCGGGCGCGTGGATCGTGGGTGAAACGGGCAACCTGGACCTGGACGCCTACGGCCAACTGCGGCTCGGAAAAAACAAAGAGTGGACCGTCGTGGCCGAGCAACCTCCCATAGACTGGCAGGGGCAAGGGATGCTCTCGCCGGTCCGCATGCAGGCCTACCGGGATCAGCATCAGGAGTTCGTCAACAGTATTCTCGAAGATCGCGAACCGCCGGTAACCGGGGTGGACGGCCGTGCGGCAGTGGAAGCCGCGCAAGCCGCATACCGGTCCGCGGCGGAAGGAATTACGATTCCTCTTCGAGCAAAGGAGAACGCACAATGATCGAACAGCTTGCCCTCGACGGAGGCCCCAGAGCGGTGGAAGAGAAGCTGCCGACATTTCTGGAGAGCGCCGGCCGGAGCTTCGGAGTGGAGGAGGAGGGCTTGGTATTGGAGGCCTTGCGGAACGGTTGTCTTAGCCGCAACGGCGGCACCATGGTCTTGCGATTCGAACAGGAGTTCGCGCAAGCGCTCGGTGTTCCGCATGCCGTGGCCTGTTCAAGCGGAACGGCATCGATACACCTCGCCGTCGCGGCTCTTAACCTCGAACCGGGTGACGAGGTCATTGTGCCGCCGATCACGGATATCGGTACAGTGCTGCCCGTGCTGTGGCAAAATGCTGTACCCGTTTTCGCCGATGTGGATCCGCGAACTATGTGTCTCGATCCGGCGGATGTAGCGGGCAGAATCTCCGGCCGGACGCGCGCCGTGATCGCGGTTCACCTGGCGGGGCAGCCTTGCGATATGGATGCTCTGGTCAAAATTTGCAAGGAGCGTTCCCTCGTACTGATTGAGGACTGTTCGCAGTCCTACTGGGCGGAGCACGAAGGCCGGCTGGCCGGAACGATCGGCGACATGGCGTGCTTTAGCCTGCAACAAAGCAAGCACATGACCTGCGGCGAAGGCGGCATCCTGGTGACGCCGCGCGAGGATTATGCGCGACGCGCGCGCCTGTTTACCGATAAGGCGTGGCCCAGAGAGACGAAGTCACTCGGCTCCTGCCGCTTTCTGTTCCTGGCACAGAACTACCGCATGAGTGAGTTGGCGGGAGCGGTTGCGCTGGCGCAACTGGCAAAAGTCCGCGACACGGTGGCGCGGCGCAGAGCATCGGCGGAACGGCTGACGGCGTTGCTTGCAGAGGTCCCCGGCGTAATGCCTCCCCATGTTCCTTCGGCTACGCTGCACTCCTACTGGTTATACATGCTGCGCGTGAACGAAGCCGAAGCAGGCGTCACCGCGAGACGATTCGGGGAAGCGCTCATCGCCGAGGGCGTCCCCGCCTGGGTGGAATACATCATCGACCCCCTCTACTTGTCGCCCATTTTTGCGGAATCGCAAACGTACGGCGCCTCCGGTTATCCACTGCTTCAATTCGGCCGTCAAAATTACCAGCGCGGGTTGTGCCCGAACGCCGAGGCGGCGCTCAAGAGCACCATTGCGATCTGGTGGAACGAAAACTACACCGAGGCGCACGTTCATCAGATCTCGGATGCGATCCGCAAGGTGGGGAGCCATTTCTCTCTTGCGGGTGCGAAGCCATAGGTGCGGGATCATGCCGAAATCGGATATTTACTACATCGAAGTACTCGGTAAGGCGCTGGATATTCTCGATGTGTTCGTCGAGGTGCGGAAGCCGAGGCTGACGCTACAAGAAATCTCGACTCTTACCAAGCTGAACAAGAACACTGTTTTTCGAGCGCTTTATACGCTGACCGAACACGGCTACATCATCAAGCGCCACCACGAATATGAACTTGGCTCGAAGCTTCTCGATCTGAGCAACGCGAAACTACAGCGGCGCGACCTGGTTGCGGCCGCCGGGCCTTTCATGGACAGCCTCCGTGAGAAATTTGGAGAAACGGTCAATCTTGGCGTACTCGACGGCGGAGCGATCCGGTATGTGGATGTGCGGGAAAGCCCGCACAGGTTCCGGCTGGCGGAGCGGGTCGGCGGCAGCGATTTTCTGCACTGCACCGCGCTGGGGAAGTGCCACCTGGCCTTTATGCCAATGGAAGAGGTGCGGCGGTTGATGAAGGAACAGGGAATGCCGCGCGAAACACCGCGCACCATTGTAACTCTCACCGCGATGAAGGCCGAACTCGAACGAGTGCGCCAGCAGGGATATGCCACCGACGCCGAAGAAAGCATGGAAGGCGCCTTTTGCCTGGGAGCGCCGGTCCTGGACGATAACGGTGCCCCGATCGCGGCTTTGAGTATTTCGGGGCCGACAACACGATTCAACAGTTCCGTGACGCCGGAAGCGAGCAAGGCGCTGCTGGACGCCGTTTCGGAGATTCGAGCCAGGCTCGGCTATACGCGCCGGCCGGACGTCTTGCAGGAGCAAATACGCGATAAGGCTGCAATCGGACCTTGATAATTAGTCAAACGCAGTTATACTGTCTATAACAATGACGTCTTTTGAAGAGCTTGCGAAAGCATCGGGGCTTCTGGGCTTCACCGGTTTCGATCTGTACCGCATAGCTATTCCGATGCGGGAGCCGTTCCGGATCAGCTCGGGCGAAGTGGCAGTTAAAGATTCGCTCCTTCTGAAAGTCAACGGTGGAGACGCATTCGGTTGGGGTGAATCGTCCGCCATGCCCGGCGCATTTTATTCCAGCGAGACCCCGGACTCGTGCTGGGAGGAACTCTCGACAGTGGTTCTGCCTGCTCTCGCCGGCCGGGAGTTTCCGGATATGGTCTCCCTGGAAGAATTCCTGAAGGAGCAGTCGCAGAGCGCTTTCGTTCGGGTAGCAGTTGAGACAGCCGCATGGGAGCTTTTGGCGCGCCGAAGGGGCGTTTCATTGCGGTCGCTCTTCTCGATTGCGGATCGTGAGGTGGTATCCGGGCTCGCCGTGGGGCTTTATGACACGCGCGAAGAACTGCGGGAAGCTCTCGAGCGTTACCGTCCTCGCGATTATGCCCGTCTCAAGATCAAGATCAAGCGGGGACAGGATGTCGAACTGGTTCGCGCAGTCCGCCAATGGCTTCCCGATGTTCCGCTCTTCGTCGACGCCAACGCGGATTACGGCAGGGAAGATTTTGCTACGTTTCAGGAATTGGATGCCTTCGGCCTGATGATGTTCGAGCAGCCGCTGGCAAGGGGTGAACTCGAAGCCTCCGCGGAGCTTCAGCGGCTTGTGCGCACGCCTGTGTGTCTCGACGAAAGCATCGAAACCGCTGACGACGCGCGACGCGCGATCCAGTTGGGAAGCTGCCGCATCGTCAACATCAAGCTCCAGCGGGTGGGAGGCTACCTCGAAGCCCTTCGGATTATCGAGATCTGTTCGCGCGGCGGCATTCCGGTATGGATGGGCACGATGCCCGAACTGGGAATCGGCAGCGCACAGGCGTTGCAGCTTGCCGCGCATCCCGCGTTCCGCTTCCCAACCGATGTAGAGCCGAGCGAGCGCTGGTATGAAGACGACATTCTTATGCCTCGGCTGTCCCTCGCCAACTCTCAGCTTCACGTCCCAGCCGGTCCCGGCATCGGGTTCCAGGTGGACGAGCGAAAGCTGGAGCAATACTGTACGGCCCGAAAAACCTTCAAGACATAAGCCATGGAGCACATGCACCTTGCGGCGGCGGATTACCTGGTAGTCGGCGGGTACTTTGTCATCGTTCTGTGGATCGGGTTCTATTTCCGGAACCGGCTGGAGGCCGCAAAGGATTATTTCGCCGGTGGAAACCAGATCCCCTGGTGGCTGGCGGGCATTTCGCACTACATGTCCAGCTTCAGCGCATTTGCTTTCATTGCTTACGCACAGATCGGATATTCGCATGGCTGGATAGCGGTCTCGCTGTTCTGGGCCACTATTCCGGGCTGCCTCATCGGGGGGCTGTACTTCGCCAAACGGTGGCGGCGGGCGCGGGTCATCACGCCGGTCCAATTTCTCGAAGCCCGCTTTAACGGATTTGTCCGGCAGTTGTTCGCATGGTCGGGCATCCCGATGAAGATTTTTGACGATGCTCTAAAGGTCTTCGCGACCGGCCTGTTTGTTTCTGTCGCGGCGGGATTGAATCTGCATTGGTCCATCGCGGTGTGCGGCCTTGTCATGGTGGCCTACACGTTTCTCGGCGGGTTGTGGGCGCTGGTGGTTACGGACTATGTCCAGTTTCTGATGAAGGCGCTGGCCATTCTGCTTCTGTTACCGCTCGCGGTCGTCAAAGCCGGCGGATGGCAACGCTCCTTCGGCGGCTTGCCGGATGGATTCCTGCAACCCATGGGCGGACCGTTCAATTGGACCTACCTGGCCGGGTTCACCATTCTGATGATGATCAGCTACAACGCAAGCTGGTCTCTGGCGCAGAAATATTACTCCGTGCGGAACGAAAAAGAAGCAGCTAAGGTCGCCTACTGCGCGGGGGCGCTGAATCTGGTCGGCGCGCCGCTGATGATTCTTCCAGCGCTCATCGGCCGGAGCTTCCTCCCCAATCTCGTGGAGCAAAACCGCACCGCCGATGTCTACGTTCTGCTCGTAATGGAACTGCTGCCGGTAGGAATGATTGGCATCATCATGGCGGCGATGTTCTCGGCCACCATGGCCATGGTCAGCGCAGATTTCAATGCGATCGCCAGCGTGCTGACCAAAGACGTCTATCACCGGCTGATCCGTCCGGAGGCGCAGGAAAAGCACCTGCTCAACGCGGGGCGCTGGATCACCCTGGCCCTGGGACTGCTGACAACGTTGCTTGCGCTGTGGGTTGCGGCGTTCCGGCAACAGTCTCTCTTCAACACCATGGTGACGGTGTTGGGGCTGTTCATGGCGCCGACGTTCCTCCCGCTCCTGGCAGGGCTCGCCATTCGCAAGCTGACCTGGCAGGGCGCATTTGCCGGATTTCTGTGTGGGCTCGTCACCGGGTTCGCCATGCTGGCAGTCAAAACGTGGTGGCTCCCTTCGGCTCCGGGCGCCGGGAGTTCATATTTGTTTGAAGGAATCTCCCTGCTGGCGAACACGGCGGCGACGATCCTCGGCATGATCGCCGGCACCGTACTTTCGCGGGCGGGCGCCGGGCCGGAACCTAAGACTCAACAATTCTTCCGTGAGTTGGACCGGCCGATTGCGCCGGAGGAAGTTCCCGCAAGAAGCGGCAATCCCGCGGCGTCTGTATTGGGGCTATCGACGGCCAGCGTGGGCGCGCTGCTGTTTCTGGCCGGAGCGGTCTCCGGTTCCACAACCGCGCGGGTCATAGATTTTACGGTCGGCGCCGTGCTAATCGTTATCGGTGTCTTCTTTCGCCGCAGGGCCGGACAATCCTCCGGAAAACCCACGGCTGTGGTTACGACAAGTTGAAGGGAACTACTTTAAATGAGCACTCTAAAGAAAGCCCTGACCGCGTTGCTGATGTTTTTAGCGGCCACCTTTACGCATGCACAAAGCACAGATGCCACCATTCTAGGCGTGGTACGCGACCCTTCGGGCGCCGTCATCAGCGGCGTCGAAGTGATCGCCACGAACGTCCGGACCAATGTGGCAAAAAGAGTCTTCTCCAACGATAGCGGCAATTACGAGATCCCCGCGCTACCGCCGAGTGAGTACAGGCTGGAAGCGATATCGAAGGGATTCAAGAAGCAGGTCCTCACGGGGATCATCCTCCAGGTGAACCAGGCAGCGCGGTTCGACATCGTTATGCAATTGGGCGATGTGGTGGAGGCGGTTACCGTAGAGGCCACCGCCTTGCTGATTCAAACCGATACCGGGGCGGTAGGCCAGGTCATCGACAACCGCAAGATCGTGGATTTGCCGCTGAACGGGCGGAATTTCACCCAATTGGCCACGCTGACGCCCGGCGTGACACCCTCGGGCGCAATGGGGACGGGGCGCGCACAATCGGTATTTGTCAGCGGCTCCCGTGCAACTAAGACGGAATTCGTTTTGGACGGCGTTTCCTCCACCGGTCCCATCAACGGAGGAACCGGCATTTTGCCCTCCATTGACGCGCTGGAAGAATTCAAGGTGCAGACCAGCGCATTCGCCGCCGAATTCGGCCGCTCTCCGGCGCTGGTCAACATATCGATCAAATCGGGCTCCAACGCATTTCACGGCAGTGCCTTCGAATTTGTACGCAACGATGTTTTCGACGCGCGCAACACCTTCGCGCTTTCGAAACCTCCCCTGAAGCGGAACCAGTTCGGGGTGACGTTCGGCGGTCCGCTGAAGCAGAATGACTTCTTTTTCTTCGGCAACTATGAAGGGCTCCGGCAACGCCGTGGCACGACGTTCAACGCGGTGGTGCCGGCGGCGGCGCAGAAAAACGGAGATTTCGGATCCATCGCGATTTTCGACCCGGCCACGACGAGGCTGGAAGGTTCCACCTATGTGCGCAGCCCGTTCCCCGGCCACCGCATACCGGCGGACCGCGTCGCCCCCGAAGCCGCTTACTTCCTGAAGTTCTTTCCCGAGGGGAACAATCCCGACGGGACGCGATACATCGTTTCACCGAGCAACAGCGACGACAACGATCAGTTCACCATCCGGCTCGATAAGAAAGTGAAAAGCGCCGGGCTTCTCTTCGGCCGCTACACCTTCTCGAATGTTAAAACCTTCACTCCTTCGGCATTTCCCGCGCTGGTTGGTGTAACGCTCCGGTCCCGGTTCCAAAACGCCGGTGTAACTTACACGCACACCTGGCGGCCTACGCTGATCTCTGAAACGCGGCTCGGATACAACCGCGAATACACGCTGGAGGATGCGCCCGGCATCGGCACGAATCACACGGTGCTCTCGGGAATCACCGGATTTGACCGCACAAGCGAGAGTGTTCCACGTTTTCCGCAGATTGGCATCAGCGGATTCACCGGGATCGATGGCCGAACCTTCCGGCCGCTCAACAATACCAACGACATCTATCAGATTATCCAGACCGTATCCCGGTATACGGGCAAGCACACGCTGAAGGTGGGAGCTGACCTGCGCCAGCAGCGGAATACGAACTGGAACACGGCCTACAATAGCGGCAACTTCAGCTTCAGCGGCACGTACACGCTCAACCCGGGCGTGGCGCGATCGGGGTCGGGCTTCGCGGACTTCCTGCTAGGGCTGCCGGCATCGGCAAACCGTTCCTTCCCCCGCGACGCTTTCGGCAATCGCTTCAGCAACTATCACTTCTTCGCTCAAGACGACTGGCGTGCGACACAGAACCTGACTATCAACCTCGGTCTGCGATACGAATTCAACCCCTGGCCGCTCGGATACCGCAATCAGTTGACGCTGTTCGACCGCCGCCTGGGCAAAGTGATCATCTCCGATCCGATCAATTTCGAGGCGCAGAAGATCACCAGGGCAGCCTACGATGCGATGCCGGACGCTTATGTCACAACCAAAGAGTTGGGGTTGCCACGGCAGATTCAGTCGAACGATCTGAACAATTTCGCTCCCCGTGCCGGATTCGCATGGCGCGTGTTTGGTGACAACCGCACAGTGCTGCGCGGCGGTTACGGCGTGTTCTACGAACTGGTGAACGGCAACGGCCGTACCGGAGGCGTCATCAATCCTCCGTTTTTGTTCGACGAAGTGGCGAACAACAACAATCCGATTCCGAACCGGACGCTGCACGACTTCTTCTTCACCCAGCCGCCTTCGGCCGCATCGCCTCCCATCATCGACTCACGTCAGCTCAATCAGCGTACGCCCTACGAGCAGACGTGGAATCTCATGATCCAGCGGGAACTGGTTGCGAACATAGCGCTCGAAGTCGGCTACCTGGGCAAGAAGGGAACTCATCTCGAAAGGGACGTGTTGTTCAATCAACCGGAATTTCCAGGCCCCGGCAGTATCCAGTCGAGGCGTCCCTTTCCACGCTTCGGATCCGGCACGCTACGCGATGACGGCAGCAACAGCACCTATCATGGCCTGCAAACGAAGTTGGAGAGGCGGTTCTCGAATGGCCTCTCCTTCCTTGCCGCCTACACGTGGGCGAAATCCATGGATGATGTCAGCACCGACCTTGGCGGAGCGGTGCAGAACTGGAAGGATTACCGCGCGGAGCACGCAGTTTCCGATTTCGACGTCGCTCACAATTTCGTCTTCAGCGGGCTCTATGAGTTGCCATTTGGTCCGGGAAGGCTGCTGGCATCGGGCGCCGGGGGAGTTTTGAGCCGGCTCATCGGCGGCTGGCAGCTTGGCGCGATCGTGCAACAGCGCAGTGGTCTTCCGTTTACGCCGCGCATCAGTATTGACCAGGCGAACACCGGAACGCCGCAGCGGCCGAATCGCAACGGTCCCGGGACCGCCGGCCAGAGGACGACCGCGAAGTGGTTCAACCCGGCCGATTTCACGATTCCCGCACAATACACGTTCGGAAACTCCGGGCGTAACATCCTGCGCGCTGACCGCTATAACAATATCGATCTGGTACTGCTCAAGAACACCGCGATTACCGAGCGGGTTTCTGCGCAACTGCGCTTCGAATTCTTCAACGCGTTCAACCATGCCAACTACGGCGCCCCGAATGCACTGGTTAATACCGCCACCGCCGGACAGGTGGCTTCGGCAAACGATCCCAGAATTCTCCAGTTCGGATTGAAGGCAGTGTTCTGAGTGGCGCAACTGCGGAGGCTAGTGGAGATATGATCGGGTACGGAGGATGATGAACTTGCTCAAAGGGTTTTACCGGGCAGCGCTCGGGGCCAGTCTGCTGGCGCTTGCCGTTTCTGCCGCGGAGTTACGTGTCGCGGCGTTTCGCGCCGACGCCACACCGGCCATGGGAGAACCACTGATTTGGATACAGCCGACAACGAAAGTGGAAGACCCGCTGTGGGCGAAAGGTGTGGTGTTGGATGACGGAAAGCACCGCTATGTTTTGTGCTCCGTGGACTGGTGCGGATTGGGCGGATCCACACATCTGCTGTTCCGCCGCAAAGCCGCGGCGGCGGCGGGCACAAACATCTCCCGTGTCACCGTTCATTCCGTTCACCAGCACACAGCGCCTTACATCGATGGCGGCGCATATTCGCTCATGCGAACTTTTCCGAACCCTCCGTTATTGATGAGCGATGAATACCTCGAAGCCGTAACGGACCGCCTGGCCGGCGCGGTGAAGGAGGCCGTGAAGCGGCTTCAGCCTTTCGATAGTATCGGCGTCGGAGAGGCGCGGGTGGAGCGGGTGGCATCGGCCCGGCGCATTCACGACGAAGGTAAGCTCGTTATTCGTTACAGCACGGGAGCCAAGAACCCCAAGATGGCCGCGCTTCCCGAAGGTGAGATTGACCCTGCCGTAAGGACGGTCACTCTGGCCAACGGCGGCAAGCCTCTCGTGCGTCTCCACTACTATGCCACGCATCCACAGACGTTCTGCTGCGATGGCCGCGTTTCCGGCGATTTCGTCAGTACGGCGCGCGAGAGACTGGAACAGGACGAGGGCATCCCGCAGGTATACTTTACGGGATGCTCCGGTGACGTGACGGTCGGCAAATACAATGATGGATCTGAAAAGGCGAGGGCCGAACTTGCCCGGCGACTTCGAAAAGGGTTCGACAGTTCCATCGATGCGACTCGATTCCATAAAGCGGCCGTTCTGCGATGGAAGACCACCGACCTGAAGTTGCCTCCCAAACCGGGGGTCCCCACCGACCCGTCCGCCTTGAAGGGCAAGAGCGGCGTGGATCTCTGCCGTTCGGCGCAGGCGACCGCATTCTGCATCCGTACCGAACCGCTCACGATGAGCTTGCTTGAAATCGGCCCGGCCAGGATCATACATCTGCCGGGTGAACCCATGCTCGAATTTCAGAAATACGCCCTGAGGGTGAATCGCAGTCCGTTCCTGGCAGTTGCAGGCTATGGCGACATCAGCCCGGGCTATCTTTGCACGGACCAGGCTTTCCGCGAAGGAGGTTATGAGCCAAGCGCTTCCAATGCGGGTCCCGGTACCGAGGCACAGATTAAGAAGGCAATTGATAAGTTGCTGGAAAACTAGTTGATAAGGAGATACGATGTCTAGCTCTCACAAAAATTCGTTGCCGGGCGCGACCCGGCGCTCATTCGTACAAACAGGGGGAGCCGTGCTGGCCGCCATGGGAGCGGGCACCGCGGCTTTCGGCAAAACCGAAACACTGGCTCTCAACGGCGGGGCAAAAGCGGTCAGCTTTCCCACAGCGAAGGAATCCGCGCTGACCAAATGGCCCCGTTACGGCGCAACCGAGAAGAAAGTGTTGCACGAGCTCATCGACAGCAGCAAGTTCTACGAGGAACTGCCACTCTTCGAGAACGAGTGGAAGGCTTATACGAAGTCCCCGTTCGTGAAGGCGCACATGAATGGATCGAGCGCGCTCACCAGCATGTATTTCGCTCTCGACCTTCCAGCGGGCAGCGAGATCATGGTGCCGTCCTACACGTTCTTCGCCACCTGCCTGGCGATGCGCTTCTTTGGCCTGGTACCGATCTTTGTGGACATCGATCCAAAGACGGCCTGCTTCGATCTGGACGATGCCAAGAAGAAACTTACGCCGCGCACGAAGGCCGTGGTTCCCATGCACTCCTGGGGGCTCCCTTGCGAGATGGATAAGATTTCCGGGTGGGCCAAAGAGAAGGGTTTGATTGTTCTCGAAGATGCGGCGCACGCGCACGGCGCGGAGATGCAGGGGAAGAAGATGGGTACGTGGGGCGCCATGGGCATCTACAGTTTCCAAGCATCGAAAGTGATGCCGTCGGTCGAAGGCGGCATGGGAATGTACCAGTCCCGCGAATATTTCGAACGCGCCGCGGCGTTCGGCCACTACGAAGACCCGCCAAAATTTGCCAAAGACAGCCCCATCCGCGCCTACGAAGGCACGGGATTCGGCCAGAAATACCGCATGCACCCGTTTGCCGCCGCGATTGCGAGAACCCAGTTACGCGGGTTGGATGAGCGAAACAGCATGGCCGAGAAAGGTATCCGTGCGCTGAACGATCGGATCACGCAACTGGCCGGCTTAAGTGAGCCCCGGGTCCGCCCGGACCAGAAACGCGTGTACTATTACAGGAACATGCTGCTGCTGGACGAGAAGAAAGCAGGCTTTAAGCGCGACGCGCTGCTGAAAGCCCTGAAGGCGGAAGGCGTACATGCGTCCGTGTGGGATTATCCGGAACAGCATAAGCTCAAAATCTATTCGGAGGCGAAGTGGTGGCACCACGCGCCCGTGATTCCTCCGTCTATGGCGGGCAATACGCAAGTGAATAACACCCATATCTTTATGCCGGTGTTGTATGGCGAGGCGCCGGAGCTGATCGATCAATGGGCGAAAGCGTTTGAAAAGATCTGGTCGCATCGCAGCGAGCTCGCTAAAATATGAACCTGTGTACCAACACGAGAAAGCGGCGGGCTATGATCCCGCCGCTTGCCTTTTTGCTCTTTATGATTGTCGGCGCCCCCATTCAAGCGGCTGAGCGTTTCCGGCTGATTACGCTCAACCCCGGCCATTTCCATGCAGCCCTGATTCAAAAAGAGGCATTGCCGGAAATCTCCGAAGATGCGTTCGTCTACGCCCCCCTGGGGCCGGATCTCACGGCCCACTTGAACCGGGTATCAGGATTCAACGCAAGAAAAGAGAACCCGACGCATTGGAAAATACGCATTTATGCGGGCTCAGACTACTGGGAGAAGATGCTCGCGGAGCATCCCGGGGAGATTGTTGTGCTCTCCGGATCGAACCGCGGAAAGATCGACCGAATCGGCGAGATCGCCCGGCGGAAATTGCACCAGTTGGCGGACAAACCGTGGATTATCGAGGCCGTCGATCTTCCCAAGCTTCAGGCCGCCCTGGATACGGCCGACCAACAGCGGGTGATCGCATTCGACGGCATGACGCAACGCTACGAGATCTCCTGCATTCTTCAGCGCGAGCTTGTAAACGACGAGAGCGTTTTCGGGCAGCCACAGACCGGCTCAGCCACCGACCCGGCTGTATATATGGAGAGCGTTCACTACCTGCTCAAACTGGTTGCGGGCGTGCCCAATCTTCGGCCTGTATGGTTCTTCGACATCACGCAGCAAGGCGAAGGATTAACGGATGTCGGCACACATCTGGTCGACCTGGTGCAATGGATTCTATTTCCGGACAGAGCAATTGATTACCGGAAAGATCTGAACGTGATGGCGGGATCACGGTGGCCGACCGTGTTGTCGCTCGCCGACTTCCGGCGGGTCACCGGCGTCGCCGCCTTCCCCGAATATCTTAAGCAGTGGGTCCGCGGCGAGAGCCTCGATTATTACTGCAATAATAGCGTCACGTATGCATTGAACGGCGTCCACGTCAAGCTCGATGTGAAGTGGGGCTATGAAGCCCCCGCTGGCACCGGCGACACGGAGGTTGCGATCTTCCGTGGAACCCGGTCGAGCGTGGAAGTTCACCAGGGGAAGCAAGAAAATTTCCGGCCCGAGGTATACGTGGTTCCGGCGAGACCCGAAATGAAGGCTCAAATTGCGAAAGCTCTTGAAACCAAGCTGGCTTCCCTTAGCGGCGAATGGCCTGGCTTGGGCGCCGAAGATCTTGGCAACCGGTTGCGTATCACGATACCGGACAAGTTCCGGATCGGCCACGAGGCGCACTTCGCATTACTGGTGAAAACTTTTCTCGGATATCTGAAGAATCCGCAGTCCTTGCCCGCATGGGAGAAGCCGAACATGCTGGCGAAATATCATGTCACGACGAAAGGGGTTGAGCTCGCAAGGCAGGCCAGCCCCGGGAAGGCTCAATGAGGGTAGATAAGAATTCAGCAATCCTTGCTCTGATTGGACTCGCGTTCGTTGGATGTTCCAGCGCTCCGCGAACGGCAGACCGGAAACCGGAAACAGGCGCGAAGGAAAAGAAATTGATCGCCAAAACATACAATTCGAATTTCAAGCTTGCTCACGATACGTACAACGGTATGGGCACGGGAAGTGACGGCAAGATCTATTACGTATTAAGCGCCGAGCCCCACGATGTAGCCGGACAGATGTATTCCTTCGATCCCGCCACGAACGAGATCAAGCATCTGGGCGATTTGACGGAGGCCTCCGGAGAAAAAGGGAAAAACGTTATTGCCCAGGGCAAGAGCCATGTGAACTTTGTCGAATCGAATGGAAAGCTCTATTTTGCCACTCATATCGGCTACTACAGCATCATCGATGGGATGGAGAAAATGGGGATTCCACCGAAAGGATGGAAACCATACGTTGGCGGCCACCTGCTCTCCTATGACATGAAGACCGGCCAGTTCGAGGACCTCGCCATAGCCGAGAAAGGCGAGGGCATCCTCACCATGAACATGGATACGCAACGCGGCCGTATCTACGGACTCACGTGGCCTGTCGGGGAGTTCTTCCGCTACGATCTGGCGAAAAAAGAGATGAAGAACTTCGGCCCGTTTTTTCTCAAAGGGGAGAACGGTAAGGGAGCGACTTATCGGACCATTTGCCGGTCCATCGCCATTGACCCCCGCGACGGAGCAGCCTATTTCAGCAACGGTGAGGGAGTACTCAACCGTTACCGCTACGATACGGACACCGTGGAACAAGTCGCGGGCGACGATCTAAAGAAAGATTACTTCGGCCTCTACGATCCCACTTCCGCAGGGCATATGGCATACAACTGGCGGCAGGTGGTCTGGTATGCCCCCGACAACATGGTGTACGGTGTTCACGGCAACTCCGGCTACCTGTTCCGGTTCGACCCGAAAGCCGAGCGCGTGGATGTACTGGACCGGATCACCTCCGAGCCGTCACAGCGCAGCGGTATGTTTGACCAGTTCAGCTACGGCTATCTCGGTTTTACCCTGGGGCCCGATGGCCGGACACTTTACTACCTGACCGGAGGCCCGATCTATGTCGACGGAAAGCGTGTCCGCGGCAAGGACAGCACGGCGCGAGGCGAGTCGAAAGGCCAGGAAAACCTGCACCTCATCACCTACGACATCCCAACGATGAAGTACACGGACCATGGGCCGATCTTTTTCGAAAACGGTGACCGTCCGGCTTACGTGAACTCGATTGCCATCGGCAAGGACGGAACGGTGTACACGCTGTCACGCATCACCGAAGGTGGCCACACCCGTACCGACCTGATATCGATTCCTCCCGTTCTGTAAAACAAGTTCAGGAGTACCGGCCGCCAACGAGCCGTGGCTCGTTGTCGGGTCCACGCTCAACTCCGCCGCGTCCATAGCTGGCTAACCATTTGATGCTATGAGCCGATAGAATGACAAGGTTGCCGTCGTAAACAACCTCGGCGAACTGGGTGAGTGGGCCTTCCAGGTTTGCCGCAACCCGCAACTGCTCGATAGGGAGACGGCGTACCTGCCGTGGTCTTGAGCGTATGCGTCAGACCAAGTACAGCATTGATCGGAACTGCGGGCTGCCCTAATCTGCTGAACAGAACATATGGGCGTGGTGAATGCAGTGGAGTGGGTGGCGTTGGAGTCGAGTGTGT
>CAADGY010000099.1 GCA_900696665.1 uncultured Acidobacteriota bacterium | reverse complement strand
GCCTTTGCCGCCAGTTGAGCGCCGGCGATTGCGCCGAGTGTGGTCGCGATTTCGAGAAACATTCCGATCCGTATGTTCGAGAAACCCTCCTTTACAAAGGCCGCCGCCGCGCCGGAGGAGGTGGCTATTACGGAGACCAGCGTCGCGCCAATCGCGTACCGCATGTCTACGCCAAGCGCCAGCACCAGTATGGGAGTGATCACAACACCGCCTCCCAAACCGGTTAGGGCGCCCAGAAAGCCGGCCAGGCTGGAGACGGCAAATACCAGGGCTGTAAATTCGGCGATGCTCAAATGGGTCACCTGCTCCGAAAGATAACATGGTGCGGGCGGATGGCCCCCGCACCCACGCCTCACGCCGGCGGCGGATTCACTACTGGCGGACCAGGGAGCCGCTGTCTAGCCCGCACCGTAACCCTCAGTCCCCGCAAGTACGCCATTCAGGGCTATGTTAGGGTTAACCCATGATGAGTGTGGGACGGTGATGAGATCGCTGGCGGCTTTTCTTGTAAGCATCCTGCCTGCTTACGCTGGAAATAAGGTGGGGGAAGGGCTTCCGCAAGGCCCCGGGCTTGCAGCGCAGTACCCTGGCGACGTGGGAATCCGCGTTCATCCGGCCGTGGTGTTCGCCGAGGATTTCGAGGTTGAGGAGATCGAAGGCTTCCGCGCCCGGTGGAGCCACATCAACAACAAAGCCGGTAGAGCACTCGCCCTGGCCGGGGACGTGCCGGAAGCGAGCAGGGGTCGGCGTTCCCTGAAGATGACTGCCACCAGGGGTGAAAACGAAGGCGGGCATCTTTACCGCCGGTTCGCTCCCGGCCACATGCGCCTGTTTCTGCGGTTCTACGTCAAATTCGCTGAAGATAACGGGTACAATCACCACTTCGTCAGTCTGGGTGGTGAGATAGACCCGGCGCCGCACCCGATTGGCAGGGCCGGACTCCGCGCCGTGAATCGCTGGAACTCCGGCATTGAGCCGGCAGGAATCTGGAGCCAAACGTCACCCCGCACGCGTTTTGCTCCACCCGGAATATGGCAATTTTATACCTACTGGCCGGATATGCGGTCCTTCCAGAACGAGGACGGCACCGGGACGGTTTTTTACGGTAATGAGTTCACACCCGCCAGGCCCGTGTCCGCCGAGCGCGGCCGCTGGATCGCGGTGGAGGTAATGGTTAAAATGAATTCTTCCCCGGAGGTTTCCGATGGTGAGCAAGCCTTCTGGATCGACGGCAAACTAGCCGGGCATTTCGGCCCTGGCGCCATGAAGGGGCGCTGGTCGCGGGCGCTGTTCCGGAGGGACGAAAACGGCGAATCCTTCGAAGGTTTCCGCTGGCGCGACGATGAGCGCGTGAGCATCAACAAGCTCTGGCTCTCCCATTACGTGAGCGAAGCCGCCTTTAAGCGCACCGATGCATGGGTGGCCGCCAACCCGGAGACGAAAGTCAATTCGACGAGCGCCACGGTGTGGTTCGACGACCTGGTGGTGGCCACCGAGTATATCGGTCCGCTCGCGAAGTAGTTCAGCAGGCAGCTTGACAATACCCATTGCATAGACTACACGTCAGTTTGGAGACAGTTCATGGGATTGGCCCGCCTGTTCGGTTCATGCCTCGCGGTAATGCTCTTCGCGTCCACACCTTTGGCTGCGGACACCACTCCGCAAAGAGAGGTCTATATCCCGGTCGAATTCAGCATTCTGAATTCGTCTGATTACTGGAGCAATGGCTTCCGGGTTGGGTATAAGGGGGGCTTGACGCCAGGACACTTCCCCGAAATCCATACCTTTGACCGGAATGGGAAAGAGGTGATCGCCCGCAAGCCGCTTTCTCTTCCCGGCGCATACCATACGGCCGTTCACGCGATTGCGGAGGATCGTAATGGAGAAGTGGTTGTGTCCGCAGAATTCTGGCGCAGCCGGGGAGAAATGGCCCCGGCTCTTTGCCGGATGAATCGTGCGGGTGAAGTGACACTCATGGCGCGGACGGATTCGTTTCTTGGAAGGGCGCTGGCTGTGAGTCCCGATGGTGACATCTGGTCGCTTGGTTCCCCTCCCGTATCCGACGGCGGCGCTCTGGCCAAACTTGAACGGCTCGTCATGTCGCAGGACTGCGAAGTCCGTGCCTTCTTCGCCGTTGTCCGCCGTGCCGGCAGCACACAGCCTCCTTTCTACGGGCTTTACCGTCTCAACGGGTCCGCACACCGGTGGGACCGGGTCAACACGGCGCCCGGCAATTGCGGCGGCCTTTACGGCATCGATAGCGGTTCTATGATTCGCCGGACGGGTTGGCGCACGCACGGGTGGTCTCCACTATCTCCTGTTGAATCGGCATCGCTCGGCCGGTGAGCGCGGCTACTGCCGCGGTAAATGCCCGATACCCGGTTTCGGTATTCCACAATCGAATCTGACTGAGGTGGAAATGAAAATACTTATTGCAATCGATAGTTCGGAGTGTTCAAGCGACACCGTAGCCGGCGTTCTACAGATTCCGTGGCCGCCCGACACCAAGCTGCGGGTTCTCACCGTGGCGGAACAAGGTGTCCCTTCCATGCTGGAGGTCATGTCGTCAGGCGGTAGTTTGTCGGCGGTGCGGGAAGATGCAAAGAGCATCGCGGAAGCTATCTCGAATAGCGCCGCCGCGGAGCTTCGCTCGGCTGGATATGCTGCCGAACCGGCAGTGCTTGAAGGCGATCCGAGAAAGCTGATTCCGGAAGCGGCCGCCGAATGGGGTGCGGATCTGGTGGTAGCCGGCTGCTACGGGCATTCGGGAGTCAAACGGCTGCTGGTTGGCAGCGTCGCGCAGGCCATCGCCGCTACCGCCCCCTGTTCCGTGCTGATTGTCCGGCGCCGGCAGAACTCGGAGTAGAGACCGCCTAAGCCACAGAGCGGAGCCGTGAGCGTGGGTGAGCGCGCCTCGGACCCCCGGACCCGCTGTTCTCAAATTCCTTTCAGAAACTTCTCAAAAAAGTGGAAAGCTGCGTCCACCGATTCCATGGTCAACGCATGCTGTCCGGGTGGCCGATGAACGACCAGGCGGTCAACTGCTCCAGCCTGCTTGTATGCCGGCATGGCAACCTCCAGGAATCGGTCGATGCCTTCGTTCGGCATTCCTATGTCGTTCGTGGGAGCCCACAACATCAGCGGGCGAGGAGCCATGGCCGCGGCGAATTCCCCATGATCGCCTTTGGTCAGCAGGTCCGGGACCCACCAATAAATTCCGTGATAGGTTCGCGCTCCGTGAGCGATGAACTTTTCGACCGACCCGATGCCGCCGCAGATCGGCGCCGCGGCCGCGATACGGCCGTCGACGAGCCACGTATAGAACGTGGTGATACCCCCGAATGAAATGCCGGTCATTCCGATCCGGGAGGGATCGGTGTCCGGGCGCTGCTGCAAGTAGCTGACCGCTTGCCGGATTTCATAGACAATCGTTCCCATCACGTTGCGGCCATGTACGAGGAGTTCCTTGTTACGTGATTCTGTGTCCGGGGCTCTGTTGTCCAGGCCCCGTTGCGTCATCGCCAGCGTGATGTAACCTCGACGAGCGAGCTCTCTCGCCCAGCCGTACAACGTCTTTACCTTGCGGTTCGTTCCGTAGCGCGTCCACTCGCCGTATTCGTACTTCGGCGCCACAGCCACCTCCCGGTTCGTTGAGCTGCCGTGGAGGCACACGATGACCGGCATCCGCCCCGAGACTTTTGCCGGCCGGACGACATAGGCAGGAACCCGATCGCCTCCGATGGATGGCCAGGAGATGTCCTCAATCACCAAACCGTCCTCTTCCCGCGCGCTGTGCACGGTAGCAGCGACATCGGGGGGCTCCAGCGGTATTTTTAGCAAGTCCGCAAACACCTTCATCGGGACGTGGCCAAACGGGCTCTTTTCGGCCTTGGCGGAGGCAGGCCATCCCGCCATGGTGCCCACCAACAACGTGGCAAGAACGGATGTGAGCCTGCTGGTTTGTCTGAGTTGCATTTCTTGATCCAGGAACGTTGATTGTATACCAGCCGCCCCGCTACTCCCTGTTGCAGGCTCACCGGGCGGCGCCGGATCCGGAAGGAGTAAACCAGCTCGAAAAGGTGAGCCGCCTCACCCTTCGTCCCGTCTACTTCCGGCGCCGGTAAGGCGAAGACAGGTAACGGCGCGATTCTTTTCCTACCTCTGAATCCGGCGCCAGGTCTACCGCCTGCCGGTATGCCTTCCTGGCCTCCTCGCGCTGTCCCAGCAGATCGTGCGTCTGGCCCAGGCGCATCCAGGCCATGACGCCGGTGTTCAAATCCACCTCGTCCGCGCGCTCCACGGCACGGCGCAAGTCATCCAGCGCGGCCTCCAGGTCGTTGTACCAGAACAGCAGGTTGCCGCGCGCGTAGTGGATTTTGCCCGGGTCCAGCCTGGCATATCCAGGCGCGCCGCTTTGGTGAAGCTTCTCGATGCGGGAAAGAACCTCGAGGGCGCTCTCTTTGTCCCCGGCGTCGCTGTACATTTGAACCAGCTCCAGGCGAAACAGGTAATTACGCGGAAATCGCCGGATCAGGTCGCGCAATAGCGGGATGGCGGCCTCGGGATGCCGCTCGCGCCGGTAAATGGCGGCGAGCAGTACCTTCGCATCCATGCCGTTTTGCCTGCCATGTTCAGCTACTTCCCGGAGAACCTGAATACCCCGTTCCCGGTCGCCGCGATACCCGGCGATAAAACCGAGCATCTTGTAATACCACGGGAGGCTGCCCACAACGTAGTCATAAACGCCTTGAACCAGCTTCGCATCCACAAAGCCTGGATCGATGGATGTCGCCTGTAAATGGGCCTTGCGTGCCTCGGTGGCGTCTCTGAGGGAATCGAGCCATGCCTTCCGGACCAGGAAATTGTAGTTCGCCCGGAGGCCGTAGGCGACGCCGGCCGTATAGTGCGCGCGGGCGTCTTCCGGATTCTCTTTGAGACGTGCTTCGGAAATACTCAGGGCAGTTTGAATTTCTTGGTGGAAACGGCGCACCTCCTCGGGGGCTGGTTCCACCTTAGAGCGGCGCAGAAAAGGATTCGAACCGGTTACAAGCTCGCTTTCGAGCGCGCCGGCGCGGTACATTGCACGATAAAGGATAGCCTGCGCCAGGTGGTTATGCGGCGCGGCATTTCCGGGCTCGTTGTCTACCGCGCTGGCGAATTCCTGAACCGCCTGATCGTACTCCAGATTGTAGAAGTGCTCGAATCCGCGCTCTACGGGGTCTTTCGCGGGCAAACCCACGGACGCTTGAATAAGAATCATCGCGGCAGCGGCACGCCACATCTACACTTTCATCGTAACTGGCCTCTCCTCCTCTTTCTCCGATTCTCTTACGCGGGCGTCTGAGCGCACCCGCCAGCTACGAAACCGCCGCCACGTCAGCGCCAGCCCGGTCCAAACGAGGAAGGCGCCGCCGGCGGAAGCAATGCCCGCAATCGTCTGTCCCGCCAATCCGTAGTATTCACCGGTGTGGACGAACCGGAGCCACGACCGCAGCCTCCGTCCACGGTCGTAGCTTTCAAACGGCTGCCAGCTCTCCACTTCGCCGGTTCGTCTGTTGAGTGTCAACGTCCCGCGCTTCTGCGGTTGGCCCGCCGTCCCCCGGTCGATTGTGAACGTCAGGGGCGCCCTGTCCGAGTCGGGCAGCCGAAGGCTGATGGTTCGCCAACCCGGCACCTGCCCTTCGGCCTGCGTCCACAATTGGTCTATCCCTTCAAGACTTAAGCCTGCTTTTGCGCCGCCACCCGGGCCTCGCTGTCTCGGCGGACCTCCACCGCCCGGCCGTCCCGCCGATGGCGGTTCCCCTCCGGCCAGGCGATAGACCAGGTTGCTCGCCCACGGGTAGGAGATCACGGTTGCCGAGATCACGACGAAGAACAACGGCACACAGCACCAGAAGCCAATCACGTTGTGCCAGTTGAAATCGCGCGCTTTGCCCGAGAGGCCGCCACGGAACAGCGTTACCGCCCTAACGCTCTGCCCGCTCCATTTCCGCGGCCACCACAAATACAGGCCGCTACAAACCAGGAAAAGGAACGCCAGGTTGCAGGCTCCGGTGATGGCCTTCCCGATGACCCGGCTCTCTCCTTGGGCCCCGAGCCAGCGGTGCCAGTCGATCGCCACACGCACAAAGGTTCGAACGGCTGTTGAGCCCTTCCCCAGCACTTCACCGGAGTACGGGTTGATGTAGGTGGTTCCCTCACGCCCGAAAACGCCCGCCGCAGGTTCGCTCGGGTCCGAATGCATCGTAAAGACAGGAGGAAGCGCGCCCTTGGCTTCGCGAAGACGGGCGAGCAGCGCTTCGACGGGAAGACGCTTCGCTCCGGCCGGAACCGCGACGCGGTATTCCCTGTCCGCCCAGGCAATCATCTGCTTCTCATACATCAGCAGCGTTCCGGTTACCGACATGATCAGGATGACGATACCGGCCACACAGCCAGACACCAGATGAAGCCAGAACAATACTTTTCGGAATCGCATAAGGAACTACACCTCCGCCCACCGCCGCAGCAGGTTGTGATAAACACCCGTCAACTGCACTCCGGCCGGATGATCGGGCGCGTCTCGAACAATCCGCTGGATCGCTACGTCCAGATCGAACAACAGCGTCCGTTGGCCGTCGTCCCGCACCATGCTCTGAATCCAGAAGAACGAGCAGATGCGCGAGCCCCGCGTCACGGGCTTCACGTGGTGCAAACTGCTCGATGGATACAACACCAGATGGCCCGCCGGCAGCTTGGCCGTATGGACGCCATAGGTGTCTTCGATGATCAACTCCCCGCCGTCATAGTCTTCGGGTGCGGTAAAGAAAAGCGTGGCCGACAGGTCGGTCCGCACCCGGTGAGGAGTTCCCGTCACCTGCCGGATGGCATTGTCGATATGCGCTCCGAAGGACCGCCCGCCGTCATAGCGGTTGAACAGCGGAGGGAACACCTTCAGCGGAAGAGCGGCCGCCATGAACAGCGCATTGCGCTGAAGAGCCGCCAGGATGAGGTCTCCCAGTTCGCGTGCGGTGGGATGTTCCTCCGGCAGTTGCAGGTTGTTCTTGGCCCGGGCCGACTGAACTCCGGCGGTCACCCGCCCGTCAATCCATTCCGCCTGCTCCAGTGCCTGCCGAGCCCGGGCCGTTTCCTCCTGCGTCAATAAATCGGGTATGGAAACCAGCATGACTAAAATCTGAAATTCGCCGTAATCATTCCCGCGCGCGCGGGACCCGGAATGAGATGGCCTCCGCCGAGGCGCTCGAAATAGTAAGCGTTATTCAGGTTGTAGAGATTCAACCGGAGATCGAGGTGGCTTACGATCGGATACGAAGCCATCGCGTCCGCGGTCCAGTAGCCGTCCGCGCGCCGCACGTTCGAGTTGTTGTTGAAGCGCCGGTCGACGAAACGCGTGCCCCCTCCCAAATCCAGCTTTCCCAGACGGTAGGTTGTCCAGATATTGAGGGAGTGCGGAGGCGTATTGGTTAGCTCGTTTCCTACTTCGGCCGGGTTGTTGGACCTCAGAATCTTGCTCGCCAGGTAGGTATATGCGCTATACAGAGACCATCGCCGCGTGAGAGATCCCGAAATGCCGATTTCCACTCCGGCTACACGCTGCTCGCCGTCCAGTACCATCGGGGGATCGTCGGGAAGCACGCCCGGCGTCCGCGCGTTTGTCTTCTCCACGCGAAACACCGCTCCGCTCAGAGACAGGCGCCCGTTCAACAGATCCCACTTCGTTCCGCCCTCGACGCTATAGGTTTTCTCGGGTTCGAGCGTCGTATCCGCCGGCTGGTAGGTCAAACCTTCGAGCGATGGGTTCAGCGAGGTTCCGTACGAAACATAGAAGCTGCCGTTCTGCGCCGGCGTATATACGGCTCCTGCTCGTCCGCTGAGCATCGTGTCAGTGCGGTCAAGCGGATTGCCATTCGTATGCACACCATCCACTGCGAACCGGTCCCATCGCAAGCCGCCGTTCAACTGAAACTGCTGGCCGAACCGGACGGTGTCGAACGCGTAAAAAGCCTGTGTGCCGCCGGTTGCGTCTCCAACGATCGGGTTGAGCGTGATCGTGCCCTCGAAAGGTTGATTCGGGTCCGGGTTGAACAACGTCGTTGTAGGGCTTCCTGTAACAGAACGCGATTTTCTCCTGTTATGCTCACGGCTGAACGTGGCGCCCAACACGGCGGTATGCTTGACACTACCGGTCTGCAAGCTTGCCCGGAGGTCGGTCTGACTGTCCCAAACGTCGTCTTCGGTGAGCCAGGAGGGGCCATTGCGGTTGATGGTTAGCGAATCGTTATTAGCAAAGCGCGGCGCGGTGGTGATGGAGTCGCGCGTCGACCGCCCATAACGCAACTGGTTCCACAGCAGCAGCGAGTCGTCGAAATCGTGTTCGAACCTCACGGTCGCCATGTCCGAGCCCATCTTTTCGCGATCGCGCGACTTGAGCCCGTAGAAGGTGTCGCGGGGAACCGGCGCGGGCTGATTCCGGTAATCGGCCAGAGCATTCTGCGTGGCGGTGACCCACGGAATTCCATAGTCCGGAATGTTGTTCTGGTGCAGACGGTAATAGCCGAGCGTCAGGCGAGTGGGTGTTCCCCCGCCAAACAGCAGCGAAGGGGCAATGCCACGGCGCTCGCTCTCCACGGCGTCGCGCCCGGGTACTCCCGCGTCATGTTCCAGAAAGTTCATGCGGAAAGCGGTTCGCTCTCCCAATCCCAGGCGCGCCAACGGCAGGTTTACATCCGTGGTGAAGCGCTGTATGCTGGCGTTGCCGAGGCTCAGCGATCCGCCGATAAAGCGGTTGAGGTTGGGCGCCTTGCTCACCAGGTTGATGGAGCCTCCGGTGGAGCCGCGGCCGGTGAAGGCGGATTGCGGCCCTTTGATCACTTCCACCTGTTCGAGGTTGAATGGATCGCGCGATTGCGGACCGAGATCGCGAACGCCGTCCACAAACACGTCGTTGCGGGCGCTGAAGCCGCGCAGCGTCAGATTGTCTCCCGCCGGAGTCCCGCCTTCGCCGGCCGCTATGGTCAGCCCGGGGACGTTGCGCAGCACTTCACTGAGGCTGGTTGCACCCTGCTGTTCGATCACTGCCCGGGGAATCACCGAGATCGTCTGCGGCAGGTTGCGGATCGGTTCGGTATATTTCGGGGATGACAGCGGCACGTTGTCCGTTACTTCCACGCTCTGTCGCAGCCCGCGAAGTTCCAGGACTACCCTGCCCGGTTTCGTAAAGTGGTAAGTAACCCCGGTGCCCGTAAGGAGTTTGTTGAGTGCCTCCTCCACCGGCAGGAATCCGGAAACCCCTGGTGATTGCACCTCGCCGATGGCCGGAATGGCGATGTCTACCTGCAATCCTGATGCAATCTCAAAAGCGGCAATAACGGTGTCCAACGGGCCGGCCGGTATGCCGAACTGCCGCGCCGGAAGAGCCCCGGACTCCTGGGAATAAACGGGCGGTGGCGCTCCTTTGGGCCGCTGCGCATACAGAATGGTGTGCGGATCGTGTCCAGCTACCGTGTAAGCGGCGAGCGTCCCCACGGCAACCCAGTATCCCGGGCTGCGAGGCCATACTTGGACGGTCTCGAACTTCCTCAGGCTCTTCTTCTTCCGTGCCTTAACCTTGATGCGCATTTCCTGCCGTCCCCTCGTTTCGGTTGAACTACAGGAGCCGGCAGCTTACAATCGTGGCAAGTCGCCAGCCTCAACGGTTGCCGATCCGCCCGGCCTGGCGCTGCTCGGCCAAGAGATATGCGCCAGACCAGGGCATTAATGGATCTTCATTACCGACTCAATACGGCCCAGTTCCGCCGTGCAACACGTACGGTGCTTCATCAGGTTATTCCAAGATGCAATTGAGTGTCAATTAGAAAAATGTTGGACCGGTCTTCCAGCCTCTCGAAAGGCGGGAACGGAACGTCCGCCGGGCGCAAGCACCCCAGCGTATATCTATGAAACAGCTTTAACGTAATTGTCCGAGGGCCCACTCTGCGGTTTCGGCCACCATGGCGTCCGGGGAACCCCTAAGCGCGATCAGCGGATCGCGGAAACGCGGATGCCCGCTGTTTCCCATCGCAATCGCGACGTTGCGCAAGAAGCCGGTGTATCGGGCACGTTCAAGCGGCGAGCCGCGAAACATATTTTGAAACTCAGTTTCCGTAATCGCCGCGAATTTATCGAGCGGAGGGGCGAACTCTCGCGGCTGGCACCATTCCTCTCCCGTTTCCGGCGCCGAATGATTCCAAGGGCATACATCCTGGCAGATGTCGCAACCGAATAGATGGTGCCCCAATCCGGGGCGGTGCTCCTTAGGCACTGCTCCCCGGTGCTCAATCGTGAAGTACGAGATGCAGCGGCGCGAGTCCAGTTCGTAGCGCGGTCCTCCGGGATAAATGACCGGCGTCAGGGCGTTTGTCGGGCAGGCATCGATACAGCGGGTACACGAACCACACCGGTCCGGCGGCGTCGTATCCGGCTCCAGGTCCAGGGACACAAGGAGTTCGCCCAGAAAAAACCACGAGCCCTGCTGCTGGTTAATCAGGCAGGTGTTCTTGCCAATCCACCCGAGACCGGCCCGCTGGGCGTACGCCCGCTCCAGGATCGGGGCAGTATCGACGCAGATTTTCGCTTCAAACGGTTCTGCGGCGGCTTCTTTCAGACGCTCGAGCAATTCGGTGAGCCCCCGCCGGAGAACCTCGTGGTAATCTTCCCCCCAGGCATAGCGGGAAATCCAGGCGCGTTCCGGCTCGTCGAACCGTACGGAGTAAGGCAGCGGCGCGTTGTATAGCTTACCGACGCAAATCACCGAACGCGCCGAAGCCAGCAGCGAACGCGCGCTGCAGCGGATTTCCGCACGCCGGTCCGTGAGGTAGGACATGGCGCCGGCCAGCCCTCTGGCCGCCCAATCCAGAAAAAATTTGGCTTCCCGGATCGGCTCCACCGCTGCTACCCCGGCCAGCTGGAAGCCGCAACGCCGCGCCAGTCTCTTTACTTCTTCAGACTGCATCAATTTGATTCTGCGGATGTTATCAATGCCCGCCCCGATCCGGAGCCGGACTGCCGTTCAACACGACATTTCGCCACACAAGCAACAAAATACACCCTTTAACTCAATTTTATAGTCGCATCGTGGCAGTGGAGCCTATACTGCGTTTCTGGTGCTGGGTTTCTGGGCTGGGAATTCCGGCCGGCGGTTAATTTTAAATTTCAGGAGTAGTCACGCAATGCACAAACCGATTAAATACGTGGAGAAGGGGTTGTCGTATGCCGCCAACGCGGCTTGGATCGCATTCGACAAGCTGAATCAGATTAAGCGCAATCCGTCCTTCACACCCAAATGGTCGGACAAACCGCTCCTCAAGTCGTGGGAGAAGTCCATGCCGACTCTGGGCTGGCCAAGGGAAACGGACTCCCTCTGCCCGAAGTGCGTTCCCGAGATCCGCCAGGCCGTGATCGACGGCAAGGTCCCGCTCGAGACGTTGATTCACGAGAAGCCCGGCGAAATCAAAGCCCAGATCATCGAGCGCGACGGCAAAATCATGATGGTGAAGGATTGCCCGATTCACGGCCACTTCGAGGACGTGATGGCGATTGACACCGAATTCTTCGCGCATCTGGAGAAGGTTTTTCCCGGACGCGATATCCGTGCGCACAACGACGAGAAGTTGCATAACCACGGAAGCAGCACGGTTACCCACGGCCGCGGCTCCGTGCTCACCATTGATCTGACGAACCGCTGCAACATGATGTGCGATCCGTGTTTTATGGATGCCAACCAGGTCGGGTTTGTGCATGAGCTTTCCTGGGAAGACATCAAGACGCTGCTGGACAACGCCATCACCATCAAACCGAAACGGCAGATGTCGGTGCAGTTTTCAGGCGGCGAGCCGACGCTCTCGCCCCACTTTATCGACGCCATCCGCTATGCGCGCAAAGTCGGTTACACCAGCGTACAAGCCGCCACCAACGGAATCGAGTTCGCCAAGCGGCCGGAATTCTGCCGTGAAGCCGCCGAGGCCGGTCTCCGCTATGTGTACCTCCAGTTCGATGGTATCGGCGATGCCGCCAACTCGCACCGCCACGTGGGAAACCTTTTCGAAGTGAAACTTCGGGCGATCGAGAACTTGCACAGTGCCGGAGTCGATATCGTTCCGGTAACGACCCTTATTAACGGAATCAATAACGAGCAGGTGGGGCGCATTATCCAGTTTGCCCTGGATAACCCCAAGAAGATCCCGTTCCTGTCCTTCCAGCCGGTTTCGTTCACCGGGCGCGATGAGGCGATCACCGACGAGCGCCGCAAAGCACAGCGATATACGCTCTCGCACATGGCGCACGACGTGAAAAGGCAAACCGGTTTGGGTGAACCTAAGCGCGACTGGTATCCCATCTCCTTTATCAGCACCTTCTCCGATTGGAGTGACCTGGTTCACGGCCCGGCCGCGGACTGGGGACAGTTGAGCTGCGGATGCCATCCGAACTGCGGTGTCGGAATGGCCATCATGGTTGATAAGGAAACCAAGGAGGCGGTGCCCGTCACGCAATTCCTGAACGCCGACCGGCTTGCCGACGATGTGAAGCACATCAACGACGCGGCGCGTGGTAAATGGCTCTCCGTGATCGGCATGGCGCTATCGGTGGCACGCAATTACGACCCGTTCCAGTCTCCGACCCACTTCAAGCTGTGGGACATGCTGAAGAAGTTCGACAAAACCTTCGGCGCCACCGGCAAGAGCTATGGGCGGGTAGACGCCACCCGGACCCGCGAGGACATCGAACGCCGCCGCGCCGACCGCTGGAACTTCCTGATGATTGTCGGCATGTGGTTCCAGGATCTCTTCAACTACGACTTCCGCCGCACCGAACAGTGCATCATCCCCTATGCCACACAACAGGGTGAGATTTCTTTCTGCGCTTACAACACCGGTATGGGCTGGCGGAATATCGTTGAGAAGATGCACATGACCGCCACGCTCACCAAGTGGTACGAGGAGCATGGTAAACATGAGATCTTTGCAGGCGGGAAGAGCGTGGCTCTCGAGGAAAGCACGCACTCTCTCATGCTGCGCGACGAGCTTGTGACGAAGGAAGAACAGCGCGATCTGGATCTTCTCGGCATCGCCAAGACGGCGCGGGAAGAGAAGATCCGCGCCCGCAACGAAAAGATGCGCGAGGCACAAAAGAATGCCCAGATGGCCAAGCTGTACCGTCAGCACGTTCTGAAGGAGCAGCCTGGTCCGGATCTGGTTCAGATCGGCGGAATCCAACCCGCATCTTCCAACGGTGTCCTCAAAGAGGAGCACGAGGAAGTTGGCAGCTTCGGCGACTGATCTTCGCCGGCAATATATTTTATACACTGGCCGGTTTCTATTCGTGCCGCAACTCAGCCACCGCCATCCGGGATGCGTTCCGGGCGAGTAGATAGCCGGTCAGAACCGCCACGTTGTGCGCCGGACGCCATCCAGGTGCCGATTCCGATTTGAATGCATCCGCTGCTCAAATCTCTGATGGGGCGCGACCGGCGCTCGATCGGTGAGTCGAGACGTGTGGCTTCCCTCGTCCCGGAACAACCGGAATTGATCGCGGTGCTGGTTCAGGGAATAGAGAGTACGCATCCAGTGCTCCGGGCACGCGCGGCGGATGCCATGGAAAAGGTTACCGCGGTCCGCCCGGAGCTTCTCGTAGCCTACAAGAAAGAGCTGCTCCGAAGATTTTCCAGGGTCGAGCAGCAAGAGGTTCGATGGCATGTTGCGCCAATGCTTGCGCGTCTGCCGCTATCCCAAGCGGAAGAAACAGCCGTCCTGAATATTTTGCTAAGTTATACGGACGATCGCAGCAGCATTGTAAAAACGATGGCCATGCAGGCCCTAGCGGACATCGCGCTCCGCAGCCTTCGATGCCTTCCGGAAGTGCAGCGGCACATCGAGAAGCTCACCGCTACCGGCACCCCGGCAATGAAAGCCCGCGGCAGGAAACTCCTGAAGCAACTCGCGAAGTCCGCCTGAGTGATCCTTCACCTCAAGCCGCCTTAAGCCGTAGTTTCCGAGCTGCGCCCGCCACGGTGTGACCGTGCGCGGCGATCCCTTCGCCTGCCAATGACTGGGAATATGTCGTGGTCACGCCGGCTAACCGCGGCTAACCGGCAAGGCATTGCTTTCGCGGCGGTGCGTCGTTACTCTGGTGACTTGCTGGATATTGTTCGCTAACACCAACTGATGCGGACAGCTCGTTCCCTTCGAGCTGAAGGTAGTGGTGTTCCTTTATCTAGGTCCTGGAGCGAACAAATCCATGTTTCTCGAACATCTCGGCGCCGATCAGACTGTCTATGGCGCTTTCTCTCCCTATGCCCGGCAGCAAATGGTGCTGGCCCGCGTGGCTGTCGCACAGCGCGATGTCTACCATCTCTATATGGAAAACGGCTCCGCCCAGGCAGAGCCGTCAGGGAGGCTTTACTACCATCCGCCAGGCCATTCCCATTTCCCCGTAACGGGCGATTGGGTTGCCGCGCGCATCGTTGGCCCCGAACAGGCACTGGTGGAAGCCGTCCTGCCGCGGCGGACCTGCCTTTCGCGGCGCGCGCCAGGCCGTCGTGAGGAAGAACAACCCCTGGCTGCCAACGTGGATCTCGTCTTCCTGGTTTGTGGGCTCGACGGCGATTTCAACCTTCGCCGGCTGGAACGGTACCTGGCGCTGGTGACCACAAGCGGCGCTTCGCCTGTTGTCGTGCTTAACAAGGCCGATCTGTGTGCCGATCTTGCGGGTCGGATGGCCGAAACGGCCGCGGTAGCTCGCCGTGTGCCGGTTGTTGCGGCAAGCACGCGGGATGGGCAGGGGCTCGACGCTCTCCG
>CAADGY010000098.1 GCA_900696665.1 uncultured Acidobacteriota bacterium | reverse complement strand
TCGACGCACCTGCTGGCTCTGAAGATTTACGGCGCCAACACGGAAGGCGTGCTAAACGGGTCCATGGGCTTCGACGAAAACACACTGGAGCCTACTTACCGGTTGCAGTTGGGCGCACCGGGCAAGTCGGCGGGACTTGATATCGCGGCGCGTCTCGGGATGCCCGCGGAAATTATCGAAAGCGCCCGGGCATCGATGAGCGGCAGCGGCCGCGATGTCGCCCGCTTCCTGGATGAGATCCACAAGCGCATCGAGGCCGTCAGCCAGACCGAAAAGCAGTTACAGGAAGAGCGCGAAGCGTTGGCGGCTCGTGAGCGGTCGACGGTGAAGGAGTGGCAACAGAAGCAGGCTGCCAAGCTGCGGGAACTGGAGCGGCGATGCGACGCTCTCATGAAAGAGTTCGAAAGCCACGCCACGCAAGCGATCGACCGGTTTCTCCAGACTGCGGAACAGCGCAAAGCGGCCGCGCAGGCTAAGCGGCAAGTGGCTCGAACCCGGCGCGAATTTGAAGAAGAGTTCCGGGCTACGGTGCTGAGTGCACAGGACGAAACGCAACCGGCACAGGTTGCGCCGAAGGCCAGAATCCAAGAAGGAGCACGGGTTCGCCTCGCCGGAGTAAGCGAGATCGCGCGGGTGCGCCGCCTGCTGCCACACGACATGATCGAAGTCGAGATCGGCTTCATGAAGATGCAGGCGGCGGCCGGCGACGTCACCGAGGTGTTGCCTGAAGCGGACGAGGGGGCGCGGCTCCCCAAGAACATTTCGTTTCAACAGGGTCCCACCTGGAATGTGCTTCAGCGGGAAATTAACGTCATCGGAATGCGCGCAGAGGAAGCTATCGATGCGATCGACAAATTCCTGGATAGCGCGGCGCTGGCCGGCGTGCAGCGTGTTCGTATAGTGCACGGACATGGAATGGGCGTGTTGAAACGTGCCGTCTCGGAGTTCCTTACCAACAGCCCGTATGCCGAAAAGTTTTATCCGGCGCCGCCAAGCGAGGGCGGCTCCGGCGCTACCATAGTAGAATTGAAGGCCTTCTGATCTCTGTTCTCCTGGCGCTTGCGGCGTGTTCGAGCGGGTGAGACCGGGCTGTCTCCAGCACCCAGTTGCAACACGGTGATTGGTATCCTGAAAGGAATCAATGCGCGCGCGGACGATTTCACATTACGAAATCGTCGATAAACTCGGCGAGGGCGGGATGGGCGTGGTGTACAAAGCCCGCGACACGCACCTGGACCGTTTCGTGGCGTTGAAGGTTTTGTCCGACATAAACGCTCTCGATTCTGAGGGCAGAATGCGTTTTGCGCAGGAGGCGCGTTCGGCTTCGGCCCTGAATCACTCCAACATCATCACGATCTATGAAGTCGGAACCGAAGACGGTTCGGATTTCATCGCCATGGAGTACGTGGATGGCAAAACGCTCGATGAGATGATCGGCTCTCACGGGCTCCGCTACGATACGGCGCTGAAGTATGCGGTACAGATTGCTGATGCGCTGGCGGCGGCGCACTCGGCAGGGATCGTGCACCGCGATATCAAGCCGCGTAACGTCCTGGTGAACGGGCGTGGCATGGTGAAGGTTCTCGACTTCGGTCTTGCCAAGCGGCTTTTCTTGAGCGCGGATGCAAGCTCCGGGGCCATGGAAGAGGTTCCCCATACGCGCGAGGGCGTGGTGCTGGGCACGCTTTCCTATATGTCTCCCGAACAGGCGGAAGGGCGGCCCATCGATTCGCGTTCTGATATCTTCAGCTTCGGTGCGTTGTTGTATGAAATGGTCACGGGACGGAAGCCGTTCAGCGGCAACTCCCGGTTAGCTACGCTCGCTGCCATTGTCCGAAGCGAACCGGTTCCCGTCACGCAGGTCCGTGACGATGTGCCGCGCGAACTGGAGCGCATAATCATGCGATGCCTGCGCAAACAGCCGGCCAAGCGGTTTCAAACCATGGCTGACCTGAAAGTGGCCCTTGACGAAATCCGTGAAGAATCCGATTCGGGGAAACTTGCGCCTCCGCCGCCTCCGAAACCGCCGTCCCGCCAGAAGTGGATTTACGCAGGTTTGGGCGTGCTCGCCTTTCTGGCGGGCTTTTTCGCCTGGTGGGTTGTTCGCGCCGGCTCCGAACAGTCGCCCACCGTGCGTGTAGTGCCGCTGACGACCTATCCGGGTAATGAGAGCCGCGTCACCTTCTCGCCGGACGGCAGCCAGATGGCGTTCAGTTGGAATGGTCCAGACCAGGACAACGTGGATATCTACGTCCGCTTGATTAATGGTGGCATGGCTTTGCGGCTCACCACCGATCCGGGCGAAGACCTGTCGCCCGCCTGGTCGCCCGACGGGCGTATTGTCGCATTCGTGCGGCGGTCGGGCCGGTCTGCGGAGATTCGGCTGGTTTCTCCGCTAGGCGGACCGGAGCGCAAGCTGGCCGATCTCGCTTTCCCTCCGCCGTTCTACTCGCAGGTCCGCCTGCTGGCCTGGTCGCATGATGGGGACTCTCTGGTAGCGATCGATCGCGAGAGTGACAAATCGCCACTGTCCGCGTTTCTGATTCATGTCGCCACCGGAAACAAAACACGGCTCTCCAGGCCGCCTGAAACCGCCCTCGGGGATACGGTCGCCACACCCTCGCCTGATGGAACGCGCCTCGCACTGGCTCGCTGGTCGACAAGCTCCAACGCCGATCTTTACATCCAGCGCTTCGACGGTTCCGGCCTTCGGCGGGTAACGGCCGACGAAAAGCGGATTTGGGGTGTGGACTGGACAAGCGACGGGCGCGAACTTGTCTTTTCCTCGAACCGCTCCGGCACTCCGCTGATCTGGCGTATTAGCGCCACAGAATCGGGATTAGGATCGCCCCGGCTGATTTCCGGAACTGAGGGAGACGCGTGGTTCCCTGTGATTTACTCTTCGCCGGCAGGTTCGCGGAACAGGCGGGACCAGCTAGTCTACGAGCACAACGTGCGAGAGATCAATATCTGGCGTCAGGCATTTTCGACCGGCTCCATGGTGGCGCCGGTTCCGGTGATCGTGTCTACCAAAGTAGATACGGCTCCGCAGGTTTCGCCCGATGGGAAGCGTGTTGTTTTCGCCTCTACACGTACGGGAAACTCGGAAATCTGGACAGCAGATATCGATGGTGGGGAGCTTGGTCAACTGACTTCATTCCGTGACGCGTACTCGGGAAGTCCGCGGTGGTCTCCGGATGGCCGCTGGATTGCGTTTGACAGCATGGATCGCGGCAACCGCGATGTTTGGGTTGTGGCATCGAATGGTGGCGTTCCCCGCCGCCTGACAACGGATGCCGCCCAGGAATCCCGTCCCGGCTGGTCACAGAACGGCGAATGGATCTATTTCATGTCGGACCGTTCCGGCTCACCGCAGATCTGGCGTATCGCCGCCACCGCCACCGCGGAATGGCCGGCTCCCGTGCAACTTACCAAAGGAGGCGGTGAGGAACCGCAGGAATCTCTCGACGGGCGCTATGTGTATTACATGAAGGCACGCGACCGGCGCGATCTCTGGCGCATACCGGTAGAAGGCGGCGAAGAAACACTCGTTTGGGAGCCGGTATGGATGGGCTACTGGAGTTTCAGTGAGAGAGGGATTTTAGCGCCCGATTTCTCCAATCCGCGCGAGTCCCACATTCCCGTGCGCCTGAAGAATCTTGCCACGGGCAGCGTCACACAGATCCTCTCACTTGAAAAACCGATGCTCGACGGCTCAGCCGGCTTTTCGATTTCCCGTTCGGGGAGCGTCGCCGTCTATACCCGTCCGGAGCGGTTGAATTCAGACCTGATGATGATCGAGAATTTCCGCTAGTGCGCGGAGGGCGCTATAGTTCCATCGGGAACGTGTCGAGCGGAACAGCGGAACTCTTTCCCACCAGGTAATTGTGTTCCAGGCGAATGCCTCCCTGCAGGTTTTCGCCGTACAGACCCGGCTCACACGCCACTACATCGCCTTCTTCGATGATGTCTTCACTACCGGGAGTCAACCAGGGGCGCTCCCATGCGTCCATCCCCAGGCCGTGTCCGGCGTGGTGATAGAAGGAACCTCGCGCGGGCTCGAAGGCTTCCATGTGACGGCGGATCGCCTCATACACATCACGGCCGCGGGCGCCTGGCCGGATGGCCCTCTCTGCGATGCGATGCGCCTCCATCACGTGCGACCATGCCCGCTGCTGAAGTTCCGTGGGCTTGCCTACAGCGAATGTTCTGCAAAGATCGCACGAGTAACCGTTCCGCGTGGGGAACAGATCGAAGATGTAGAGATCGCCTGCCAGGACTTTGCGGTCCGTTGGCGGCCCACCAGCTTTTATTCCACGCTCGCCACAGGCGAAATCGCCGCCAAGGTCAACGGCTGTGCCGGCTGTGCGAACCATGGCCTCGTGGATAATGGAATACGCTTCGAACTCTGTCATGCCGAGTTCGAGACGTGCCTTTATGGCCTTGTATCCGGCCTCGGCCAGGCTGATAGCGCTGCGTATGCACTCCAGTTCATCCGGGTCTTTGCGCCGCCGGATCTGTTCGAGCAGCGGGCTGATGTTTCTCTGCGTCCGGCCGCCCGCCGCCGCTGCCAGAGCGGCATTGAGGTGCTCGGAATCGATACCGGTGCTGCCCGCCGTGGAAGGCGCAAAGGAGCGCAAGAACCCGGCGGCCTCATCGTTCATCGACGTGCGTCCGAACGGGCGCTCGATTGTATAGGCCGTGTAGACTTTCGTTTCGCCCGCGGCGGATTGATCCGGCTCACGGTTCGTGATCAGCAGGCTGCGGCCGGAGGCGTCCATCGCGAACACTTGCGGCCGGCTGGCATCCACAGGTGCTCCCGTAAAATAGTAGACGCTCTTCGCATATCCGAGCACCACAAAGTCGAGGTGCGCCTGCTCCATAGCACTGAGCAGCCGCTTTTGGCGTTCTAAACAGGAATGGATATTGAGCATGAGTGCGCGACGCTCCTTCCCTGCATTCTAATCCGCCTCGTCTTCGTGTATGGTGGCACCCCACGTTTGACCGGAATCGGCTCCGTGTGTTACTCCTCGCGTTAATGCGACTTCTTCTGACGGGCGGAACTGTTGTGGACGGAACCGGCATCCCTGGTGTGCGCGCCGATGTATTGGTGGAAAACGGCCGGATCGCCTCCGTGGGCGGTATTCCCGAAAACGTGGAGGCCGAACGGATCGATTGCTCCAATTGTGTCGTTGCTCCCGGGTTCATCGACATTCACAGCCATTCCGACCTCCAGGCGCACCAGGACAAGGTGGAGAAAGCGCGGCAAGGTGTCACAACAGAAGTGGTCGGCAATTGCAGCTTTTCCGCTTTCCCCGCCGCGGAAGAACGCTCTGCCCTGCATGAGTTCGCCAACAGTATCTTTTGCGGTTCCGGCGATTGGGGCTGGCACACGGCAAAGGAATATTATGCCGATGCAGCGAAGGGCCCGGGGCGTGTAAACCCGCTCTCTCTGGTCGGGCACGGAACGTTGCGCATTTCCGAAGTTGGCCTGAAGCAGGGGCCGCTCGCCCCGGCGGAAATGGACGCCATCGAACAACGCCTGTCGGATTGCCTGGCGGAAGGCGCCGTGGGCTTTTCGACCGGTCTCATGTATGCGCCGGGCTCGAGCGCGCCTTTCGAAGAACTGGAGCGGTTGTGCCGCGTCGTCGCCCGCCATGGCAAATTGTACGCCACCCATATGCGCAGCTACTTCGGCGGCATCCTGGAGTCGATCGATGAGCAACTGGAACTCGCGCGGCGCAGCGGTTGCCGGCTGCAAATCTCCCATCTTCAAATCGCCGGCCGCAAAAACTGGGACCTTCAAAGGAAGGTGATCGACAAGATCGAACGGGCCCACCGGCAGGGCATCGATGTCGCTTTCGACTGCTACCCCTACGTAGCGGGAAGCACCGTTCTCACTCAGATTCTTCCGCAATCGGCATTGGAGGGCGGCATCGCGGCCATGCTCGCGCGTTTTGCCGATCCGGCGGCGCGGGCGCGCATTGCTTCCGAAACACTTGAAAACCTCGCCTGGGCATGGTCCGATGTCTACATCTCGGCCGTGGCGTCAGCGAGGAACGCTTCACTGGTGGGGAAAAGCCTGGAGGAGATTTCGAAAGAGCGGCAGCGCGAACCGGTTCAGACGGTGATGGACCTGTTAGCCGAAGAGAACGGAGCGGTGAACATGCTCTGTTTCAACCAGAGCGAGGAGAACCTGCGCCAGACACTTGCGCATCCGCTATCCATGATTGGAAGCGACGGCTTCTATGTGAAGGGGCGGCCGCATCCGCGCCTCGCCGGAACGTTTCCGAAACTTCTCGGGTACTACACCCGGCAGGAGAAGTTGTTTTCCCTCGAAGAGGCCATCCGCAAAATCACCAGTATTCCAGCGGAGCGGCTGCGGCTGAACGGCCGCGGGGTGCTCGCACCCGGCAACGCCGCCGACATCGTAGTTTTCCACCCGCAGGAAGTCGCTGGTCCAGCGGACTATGAAAACCCTGAAGTTCCTCCCACGGGCATCCGATACGTATTCCGGAACGGGAACCGGACCGATAACGGCGGACGATAGCGCCACCCATCGTTGGCCGAATTTCAGTTATTTTCTGAACAATTCCATTGGCAACATTCTTGTCTTGCTTTAAAGTCCTCCCGGGTCTGTCAATAAATCTCCACGACAGATGCACAAGGAGGTCAGAATGGGTCGTATATTTATCGGTCTTGCTATCGCTTTTGGACTACAGCCAAGTGCATTATTGGCGCAAGTCCAACGAGAACATTCTCAGCACCAACTACCCGTGGCGCGAGGCCAAGTGATTGCTGATGGCAGTATTGCACCAGATCAGATTCCAGACGAACTTGCACTTAAGCACTTATTCATCCATTTGGCCACAGCGGGCACATCCACATACTACGACGTAGCTACCAAAGCACGACGTATTGGTCTCAGTGATGTCGACATGCAGGCGTTGTCACGTGGCGTGAACCGTTTTCGGAACACTTTCACGCAGTTACAGGCCAGATTAGTCGCGCTAAAACCCACCACACCGACGGACCAGCCCAGATTGCAGCCAAGCAGGCAGATGTAAGGGATCAATGACGAAATCATGGCCCTCGTCAACCAAGCCCATACGAGCATTGTTGGAGAGTTGCCGAGCGACGGCCGGAAGAAGTTGACAGATTATTCGGCATATATCAAGACACGTGTCGTTTTGATTGCGGCGCCACCAATGTGACCAAAGCGAAGGCAAAAACAGGCCAGAATATGGAGAATATTATGAGACGGTTGTTGAGTATTATCATGTTTGTTGCGTCATTTCCTCAGCGTTTTGGGCAATGTACGAGTTCTTATTCTGACGGCGATGTAGATGCCAACGGCACCGGCTGGACCTCGGTTACCGATTATTACAGCAGCCAATGTACTCCGGCCTGGGGTTCGTTTACACACGATTATGTCGCGGATATCGCCATCCAAAGCCCCAGCGGGCGCTGGGTATGGGGCTATAACACCAGTTCTCAATGGGGCGGTGGGGGCGCTGCGTATGCCAGCACATCGATACCGATTTACGACGAGATGGGCACTTATTATTTGCAAGAAGCAAACCGGATTAACTGTTCGGTGGCTGGTCTGATTTTGGCCACGTTAGTCCGGTCACCATTTTTTGTGGTCGGGAAGGCGAGAGCTGAGTACGGTTATGACAGCCCTATTGGCGGCTGCAGTTATCACAAGAGCTGCAGTCCTGCAATGAATCATTGGGCGGGCTCCCAATACACATCTATGGATTTTAATAACCCCCCAACTTCACGTCATGCTGGCACTTTATCAGTAAGTTCCATCGATTCGTTAAGGTAGGCAGTTATCGATCCTCCTGGCCCATCACAAATGAATTTGAACAGTTGTACGTGGGGCACGATGGATGGATGGAATGCGACGGGCCACTGCCGTGATATCTTAGCGTGTACTGAATGATTTAACTTGCAATAATCCGGTGGCACCGATAATGAGTATCTTGTTTACGGCGCCGCGCTCTTGTCTAGCGCTTGTCGAGAACTTCCACAAGTGGTACAACTAGGCTCCCGCCGATATTGGGGACCTGCTGCATGGTGATATGCGCGTGCGTGTGGGGAACTTCGCGGTTTGGCGTAGTGATCTACGCCGCGAGCATGGCGCATTCCTCCGCACACTTTCCATAGGCCACGCGCTGTCGCCGGCATCCTTGACGCGCTTGCAAGTGGATCTGTGGTTGATCAGTGAGTTCGAGCATGGCCTGCGGCAAGAGCGCTTTATTTGTACTACGGGTTTTTTTGTGACACCCCGTCTCCTCGACGTTGAGATCAAGAAAATGCAGCAGCCGCAATCTCGAAACCCGGAACACGGAGCCGTATGACCAGACGGGAAATGACGGCGATACTGACGCCAAAAGAGTGAGGAATTTGCGAATCGAAGAGCCCTCGATCAACGGCACCTACACGGGCCGCCCGCTGAATCTCACCATACGGAATACCGAAATTTCACATGTCAGCGGCGATGCG
>CAADGY010000097.1 GCA_900696665.1 uncultured Acidobacteriota bacterium | reverse complement strand
GTACGCTCGACGAGGGCGGCATTCGTGTGCCCGCGATTCTGGAATGGCCGGCACGTATCCGGAAGCCGTGCATCAGCCTCACACCCTGCGGCACTGTGGACATCTATCCAACGCTCATCGAGGTAGCAGGCGCCAAGGTCAGAAACCAGGTGCGGCCGTTGGATGGCGTCAGTATCGTGCCGCTGATCGACGGACAAAAACAGCAACGGGACAGGCCATTAGGCTTTTGGGTCTACCCTGAACCCGGCATTCCCGTTCGCAGCAGAGACCTGCTCGAGGCTCTGGCACGCGAGCAGTCCGGCGGCGCCCCAATGCCCGGTCCGCCCGCCTCCCAGCAAAATAGCTTACGGCTGTACTCTGAAAACCACCTGCCTGGGCCTGCCGCGTGGATCGACGGCGATTACAAACTGCATCACCGGGTGCCCCATGGCGGCGATACAGCATACACGCTCTTCAATCTGGCTAAGGACCCTCGGGAAACAGATGATCTGTCCGCTCAGGATCCGGAGCGCGTGAGGCGTATGCGAGCGGAACTCCTAGCATGGCAGAAATCCGTTGTACGGAGTCTCAATGGCGAAGACTATCCTTGATCCGAACACAATCAGTCATTCATTGACACCAGATCTGAAACTCTGATATGGTCAGGCCGACATACGGAGTTTGTTATGGCGGCTTCAAATCATCTGCTTACTTCGCTTCCGTGTTCTTCCTGCAATAGCCGGTCGCGCGCCTGCTGCGAGCCGGCAGTATCACGGAGGAATTTTCTCGCTTCGGGCGCCGCCGCGGCCATCACCCCGCTAGCGGCAGCGAGCCAGAATGCGGTACGCCAGGCGCCCATCGCGGACCCTCTGAAAATTCAGCCCGTTCTGACATACGAGATCCCCACCAGGCGGGAGGCAACGAGTTACCGGCCTTGGGGCGGGCTGCTCACCGAGCAGGACGCCGCTGCCGAGCGTGAGCGCATCGGGGCGGAATTGAAAGCGCTATCAAAAGCGGGCGGCTTCCAGTTCCTTCCGCTTGTTTCCGTCCAAACGCCGGAACAGGCGGGCCGGATTGCCCGGGAGGGGCATGATGCCGTGCTGATGTATGCGGCTTCGGGCGGTGTGAAAACGCTCGAGGCGCTCGTCACCCGGGACAAGTGGAGCTTGATGTTCCTCCGGCACCGCTCCGGGCCAGTTTACCTCTGGTATGAAATCGCACACCCACGATTTCTCCGCAAGACCGTGGATGAATTCGGACAGCCGGGGATGACTGTCAGCGATGTTGTCGTCGACAGCCAGTCAGACCTGGCCGGCAAACTTCGCGGGCTTTATGGGCTGAAGAACACGCTCGGCAAGCGCATGGTGGCGATTGGTGGTCCGAGTGGCTGGGGTGTGGGAGGAAAACTAGCGCCCGACCATGCCAAAAACGATTGGAAGTTCGATCTGCAAACGGTCAGCTACGACGAATTGGGAGAACGCATCCAAAAGGCCCGCGCCGACGAGCGGCGGGTGAAACGCTGCGATGCGCTGGCGGACGATTATCTGGCGCAGAAAGAAGTCTCACTCGAGACGCCACGAGCCTTTGTCCGGAAAGCGTTCCTGTTGACCGATGTCTTCCGCGACTTGTTGGACGAAGCCCAGACGGATGCGCTGACAGTGAACCAGTGCATGGGGACCATTATGAAAGTCTCCGAGACGACGGCCTGCCTGCCCCTAAGCATCCTCAACGACGAAGGCTACATGGCATTCTGCGAATCGGACTTCGTGGTGATTCCATCCGGTGTCCTGCTGCATTACATATCGGGCAAGCCGGTTTTTCTGAACGACCCTACTCACCCGCACCATGGAGTAGTGACACTGGCGCATTGCACGGCCCCGCGTAAAATGGACGGCCGGCGCGCGGAGCCCGTTCGTGTGCTAACCCATTTTGAATCCGATTACGGCGCCGCGCCAAAGGTGGAGATGAGCAAGGGGCAGGTAATAACGAACCTGATTCCCGATTTTGGAAATCGCAACTGGACCGGCTTCGAAGGCGAGATCATCGACAACCCCTTCATGCCGATCTGCCGGTCTCAAATCGACGTTACGATCAAGGGAGATACCGATACCTTACTCGAAGAAATGAAAGGCTTCCACTGGATGACCTCCTACGGCAGCTACCTGCGGGAAACCCAGTACGCGCTATCGAAAATCGGGGTTGGAATGAAGATTCTCGCCTGAGCCGAATTCTCCGCGCGGGGGCCACCAAGTACGCGCAGAATTTCCGGAGTGAAGGAATCGAACAACTCGCCGGCGCCGTGCGTAACAAGGTCGAGTGACCGCAACTTCACCTCAACACCTGCTGTTTTCAAGCGGCGCGCAAAGGGGAGAATATTTTCTTCAGGAAGAACCTTCGGATCACGAGTTTCATAAAGCCCCAGCCAGCGGGTGTTGCCCAGAAGCCGCCGTATTTCTCCATCGCTCATGGACTGCATACGGCGCAAGGGATCATAATACGCCGTCGCTTTCCGGAAGGAGGTGTCGCTGCCCGGATTTCCGGGGCACTTCGACGCGGGGCTAAACGCGAATGCCTCGGCGATTCCCGTCACCCGGTCCGCTCCAGCAGGGCACCTGTACATGGACTCAAGGGACACCACTCCCGCGATGACGACTGCGCTTTGAAAGCGTGCCTGACCCGATAGAAGCAGGTTCAGCAATATCAGGTTGCCTGCCGAATTCGAAATCGCGTGGAAGCTACGCACGCCGCCTTTCTCGAGGTGCCGCATCAAGGCCACCACCGACCGGCAACTTTCCGGGTTACCCCACATGCCATTCGAGCGGGTAGCGGTGTGGTTGCTTTGAGCAATCGTATATCCGGCGGCTGACAGGCGGTCCATTAGTCCGCGAAGCGGGCTGTGCCGCTCCCAGGTAGAGGTTGTGGATTCCACCGTGTGCCCGTTGCCATGCAGAATCACAACCGCTTCGCCGGCATGCAGGTCGCGCGGGGGTCGCCGGATGAAACACCACTCACCGCCAACCTGAAGGCGTTCCATTCCGGTGGCATCCAGCGTGAAGACCTGCGTGGTAATCAAGAGTACCAACGGTGCGAAGAACCTCACTGCTCCTCCTCTTGAAATATTAGCTGGCAAAGTTTCCAGTGGGGCTTTTCTGATACGCTATTCTCCATTCCTGGTTTCTCATGAATCGACGCACATTTCTCGCTCTCTCCGGCTCCTCAATGCTAGTGGATGCCTCTCAGTCCGGTCCACCGAAGAAGATTGCCGCAATCATCACCGAGTACCGGCCCGGTTCGCACGCCGACGTGATCGTCGGAAAATATCTGGAGGGCTACAATCAGGACGACCGGCCCCCCTACCCCCGCTCGAAGATCGTCTCGATGTTCACGGAGCAGGTGCCGAAGGCTGATATGAGCCGTGAACGGGCAAGAAAATATGGTGTTC
>CAADGY010000096.1 GCA_900696665.1 uncultured Acidobacteriota bacterium | reverse complement strand
CGCGCTGATGTTCCGAACCTGTGATCAATCTATCCTCCCTAAAACGGTGTGCGGCAGCCCTCCGGAACCGGACTGAGCAGTCCCAGGCTCCATGGAATCTGGCCGTAAATCTTACCCTGGCGATTTGCGTCGCTCACGCCC
Source organism: uncultured Acidobacteriota bacterium (assembly GCA_900696665.1). GTDB lineage: Bacteria > Acidobacteriota > Terriglobia > Bryobacterales > Bryobacteraceae > CAADGY01. The sequence continues at coordinate 31,635 of CAADGY010000096.1, read as the reverse complement.
TGAAACAGAAATCTCAGCTTTTCCGGGTCCACTGTGAGCGTCTGATCGTATCCATCGCGCAGCAGTTCACCATGGCTGAACGAGTCTGTCCAGGGCTCTTCCGGAAACCTGACGTTGCCGGGCCAGGCGAACGCACGATCAGCCGATGCGGCAAGCGGCGTCCACGCGCCATCGAGAGTGTCCGCAAGGTAAGCCTTGTAATAGCGGCGCCCCGCCGGCGCACGCGCTTCCACTACCGTCAAGTATTTGGCGAGTCCTTTCAGACGATACGTGTGCGATGCCTCGTAGATGTCATCCTCTAGAACCACAAGCGGCTGCCGCCAGCCGTTGGGAAACTCGGAGAGCGGAGCCTCCGACCGCCACATTTTGCCGTCCAGGGTGGTAAAGAACAGGTAGGCCTTGCTGTTGCCGCACACTACCCAGAAATCGATCCAGTTCTTCACCCCCTGTGAGGAGCCGGCAAACAACAGTTCGGGTGGTGTCCAGGAAGACGGGCTGGCGATATCGGTGCTGGTGGAGAAGGCAGGCTGCAAGGCCGGCGTTCGCGACTCGTCTACGATCTGGTAGATGAGGTACCACTTTTTCTGTGGCTCGAAAAAGAACACCTGCGGCGCACAGAAATAGCCCTCGCTCAGCCGGAGCGTTTCGCGGCGGGCGCGCGCGATGGAGGACCAGTCGCGGAAGGAGACATATTCGATCTGATGCGACCGCTTCTGCCCGCGAATTGTGCAGAACAAGTGCCACTGGCCTTCATACTGCACCACCGATGGGTCTTTGATGGAGTAGTAATGATCGCCGTCGCGATCCTCCGGCGAAATCAACGGAGCAGACGCTTCCCACTGGAAGCATCCCGACAGGACATCTTTCGTATTTGCGGCGCCGGCGATGGCGATGAGCGCCGCTCCAAAAGCCATCGAAAGACTCCTGCTTTTCATCAGGTTTGCCTGAGATCCTGGACCGGTATGGAAAATCCGTCGATGCGGTTGTCCGCCAGGGTGATGTTCTTCGTCTCACGCCCGATTCTCACACCAATGCGGCTGGCGGGCTGCCGTGTCTCGACGAGCGTGTTGCGGACGATTGCGACCGATTGGGTCTGGCCTTCCACCTCAACCGCCACTCCATCCTCGGCGCCGCTGTCGACGATGCGGTTATCCTCCAGCCGGTTCCGGTTGGGCGAAAACGTTGGTCCGTGCTCCTGCCGGAAATACACACCGAATTTCCCGCTGCGAAGAACCTCGTTGTGCCGAATGACATTGTCGGTATCGTTATGACCGACAGAGATCCCGAAACGCTTGTTGCCGGTCATCGTATTCTTTTCGACAAGGCTCCACTTGGCTCCCCAGCAGAAGAAGAAACCGATGTCGTTCTGGTCCAGCCTGCTTCCAGTGACGACGGAGCGCTGCGAGCCCGAACCGGGATGCACGCCGTATCCGGCGTTGTCGTGGCTGTGGCAATCCTCGACGCGTACATCATGGCAGACCTGCCAACTGATGCCATCGCCGTTGAAGTTCCTGGCAGTCACCTTGCGGAAACGAATATTGCTGCTTTCCCGCACGAACACGCAGCCGACATAATTGCCGTTCAGGAAATCGTTGTTGGCGCGATTGCCGTCAAGACAGATATTTTCGATGCTGACATCGGTAATGCGATAGCCGTCGAAGATGGCAAACAGCGTGGCGGCAGTGGCGCCTTCTTTCACCCAGTAGTTCTCTACCAGCATCTGGTCAAGTTTGAAACGGTTGCCGCTGCGGGCCACCAGCGTCCGCTTGTATGTATCGTGGCTGCCATTATGCGGATTCCTGGTCCTGAGCACGACCCCATCGCCCACCTGGAAGCCGGACGCATCCGCCAGTGTGACTTCCATGTCGTACCAGTCCGAATTCTCGGCGAGCGTCGTCTTTACCGACGGCTCCTTTATCAGAACCGTATTGAGCCCGGACCCGCAAATGCGCACGCCGGATCGAAGAAAGACAGCGTTGCGCAGCTTGTAAGTTCCCGGCAGGATCTGTACGGTGCCGCCGCCCAGCCCGGCAACATAGTCCACCGCTGCCTGGATGGCGCGGTGGTCCGAACCCACCAGATCGGCCTTTTCAGGACCGACACTGATAGAGACGCGTTGTTCCCAATTGGGCTCAATGCGATCTCCGAACGTGGCGCGAGCATGGGTCACGCGGGGCGCTTCCGGTTCGTTCTGGGCGGACGCCGACGCAGCCACTGAAATGGCAGCGAGAAAATTGCGCCTTCTCATACACACCTCTGGAATATTGCCATTATAGTTGACCGGTTTCGAACGTGACGTTCTCTCCGGCCAGAAGGGAATCTTCAAAGCTGTAATCCAGCGGCTTGCGTTCCTGGTTCCGGACATACCAGCGATAGGTCTCTTTCAAACCGGCGGCAAAGTCCGTGGCACGGAAACCCAAAACCCGCTGCGCTTTCGTCACAATCTGCGTGATTGGAGGCAGATCAAAGTAAAAGCCGAAATAAAGCAAAGGACCCATGGGGTGCCCGCCCATCTGGAAAATCCGTTCCCGCGGAATTTTCACGACCACCGGCTTCCGGCCCGCCGCATCCGCCAGGCATTGCACGACCTCGGCCTGCGTGATGGGACGCGGATTGGCGATGTTGAAGGCGTGTCCCACCGCGGCCGGTTCTTCCATTACCCGAAGGCACGCGGTGACGAGGTCCTTGATGTAGGTGAATTGCATCAGCCGCCGGCCATCGCCGGGGAGAATGATGGGACGGTTGTCATGCAAACGGTCCCAAAAGAAAGCCTCCCGGTAATAGGGATTTGCGGGACCATAAAGGAACGGTGGGCGCAGCGTCACGACGGGCAAGCCCTTGCGCTGATGCAGCCGGAACAGCATGCGTTCGCTCATTGCCTTGTTCCGCACGTAAGCATCGGAGTGCGTGTCAGGCGCCAGCGCATCGCCTTCATGGTGATTTAACCCGTCGCCGTATGCGGCCACGCTGGACATGAAAATGTACCGGCATAGCCGGTCACCGCAAGCGTAAACGGTGGCCTCCACCTGGGCGGCGGTGGTCCCATGCTCCCAGTCGTACACGTTGTCGTATATGACGTCGAATCTCTTTCCGGAAAGGGCGCTCTGAAGGGAGGCGGCGTCGTTGCGGTCCGCGACCAGATTGCACACCCTCTTGCCCAGATGATGCGAAGGCTTCCGATGCAGCACGGAAACCTCATGACCGGCTTTGAGAAGAGCGGTGACGAGTGCCCGTCCTATAAACAGAGTGCCGCCGATCACCAGAACATTCATGGAAGAAAAGCACTCGTATCAACCGGAAACGGGGCCGCTGCCGCGGCCCCTCCGTGTCTCAGTCGTAGTATTCGAGGCCGAGGTGGGTGATGAGATCCTCGCCGCGCATCCATCGAAGCGTATTCTTGAGCTTCATCAGTTGAATGAAAATGTCGTGCTCGGGATAGAGTCCCGGCGCGGTCATCGGAGCCTTGAAATAGAACGATAACCACTCCTGAATGCCTTTCATCCCCGCGCGCTGCGCGAGGTCCAGGAAGAGCACCAGGTCAAGCGCCACCGGAGCGGCCAGAATGGAATCCCGGCACAGAAAGTCGATCTTGATCTGCATGGGGTAGCCGAGCCAGCCAAAGATGTCGATGTTGTCCCATCCCTCTTTGGCATCTCCCCTCGGCGGATAGTAATTGATGCGAACGCAGTGGTGGAAATTCTTATAAAGCTCGGGGTAGAGGTTCGGCTGCAGGATCTGATCCAATACGGACAGCTTGGTCTCTTCCTTCGTCTTAAAGGAACCCGGATCGTCGAGAACTTCTCCATCGCGGTTACCCAGGATGTTTGTCGAAAACCAGCCGGTCAGACCCAGCATTCTCGCTTTCAAACCGGGTGCGATCAGCGTCTTCATGAAAGTCTGGCCCGTTTTGAAGTCCTTGCCGCAGATCGGCACCTGCCGCTCCCTGGCGAGTTCGAGCAACGCGGGCGCTTCCAGCGTCAGGTTCGGAGCGCCATTGGCGAAAGGAACGCCCATCTTGAGGGCGGCATAGGCATAAATCTGGCTCGGTGCGATGTCGGGGTCGTTTTTCTGCAACCCGCACTCGAAATCGGCCAGGGTCTGGTGAATAGCCACCGGTTTGTGAAACACCTCCGTCGACCCGCACCAGATGATGACCAGCCGGGAAGCGCCGCTCGATTTCCGGAAGTCCTCGATATCCTGCATCACCATTTCGGCCTTCTCCATTTTGGAGCGGCCTTCTTTGATATGCGTGCCGTGGAGGCGCTTCACATAATCCTGGTCGAAGACACCCTTCATGGGCTTGAACGCCGTCAAAGGCTCCTTGAGGTTATCGAGCAGCGAGTTCTCAAGGACACCGGCGTTTTTTGCCGCTTCGTAGGCGTCGTCTTCGAAAATATCCCAGCCGGCGAAAACCAGATCTTCCAGTCCCGCCAGCGGTACGAAATCCTTAATCCTGGGGCTGCGGCCCTCGGTGCGTTTTCCGAGGCGGATTGTTGCCAGTTGCGTCAGTGAGCCGATGGGAAGGCCCAGTCCGCGTTTGATCGCTTCCACGCCCGCGATGAACGTGGTGGCGACGGCTCCGCAGCCGACGGTCATGATCCCCAGTTTTCCCTCGGCCGGAGCAATGCTCACATTTTCTTGTTTGGACAACCCTGAACTCCTTATGGAACGGTTGAATGATATGTTGTTCGGGCGCGAAACACCAGCGCGATGAACAGGACAACAAGCTCTCTAAAAACCAATGTTATATACTAACATTTCATGCTGGGGCGCGCGACGACAACAATTTCTACCGTTCTTGTCGACGATGAACAACTGGCCCGCGACGAACTTGCCTATCTTCTCAAGGAGTTCCCGGAAATCGAGATTGTCGGGACAGCGAACAACGGCATCGAAGCGGTCGAGCAGATCGAAGACTTGGAACCCGATCTGGTGTTTCTCGACGTACAGATGCCGGGGCTTGACGGATTAGGCGTAATTCGCCAGCTTCGGGAACGCAAAGTTCCCCTGCCGCACTTCATTCTTGCCACCGCGTTCGAGCAATATGCGGTGGAAGCTTTCCGATGGGAGGCCATGGACTATCTGCTCAAGCCCATCGACAAAGACCGTCTTCAGGTGGCTATCGAGCGGGCTCGGCGTTCCGTGCAGGCGAAAGCCAGCAGGATGGCGCCGCCGGAACCCGCGGCGGCATCACGTCCAGCCATACACCGTACGAAGTTGCTGGTGAAAAGCGGCAGCCGTAACTTTATCGTCGATGCGAAGGACGTCATCTATGCAACTATCGACGACGGGCTGATTACAATCGTCACCACCGTGATCGAAGGACAGTCGAATTACCGCACGATTGAGGAACTCCAATCGAACCTGGACCCGGATCTTTTCTGGCGGGTACACCGGTCTTACCTGGTGAATATCAACCGGATCAAAGAAGTGATCCCCTGGTTCAAGTCGAGCTATCAGCTCCGGATGGACGACAAGAAGCAGACCGAGATTCCGGTCAGCCGCGTTCAAACAAAGCGCCTGCGCGCCCTCCTGAAGCTGTAACGGTTTCCGCTTTCGGGCCACGACCCTCAGGAGCGGTTACTCCTACAGCAGTGGAACACTCCGGCGTCTGACACATTCGCACGCAAAAAGGTACATGCCGGCAGACCATGCCTGTCCAGCGACACCCATCGGCTGGGCAGTCTGGCCGTGATGCCACTCGTTGAAGTCACCTGTGGCGTTGAGCAAGGCCAGCCGTCCGAGCGCGGCTTCCGCTTGAAGGAAGCGTCCTGCCTTCACCAGCGCGGCGACATAGAAACCTCCAATGAACGGCCAGATGCCGCCATTGTGGTAATGGTGCGGAAGATTCAATGAGCCATAGTAGTCCCGCCAATCGGTCTCTCCCGGTTGAACGGCGGGGTAAATTGCTTTGACAGGATCCCCGGCAATGTTGTACCGGTCCATCAGATCGAAAATTCGAGCCGTTTCATCCTCCCCGGCCACACCGGAGAAGATCGCCAGAAGATTTCCCAGCGAATCGAACCATTCGCCCACTTCGCGAAAACCGAGATAAGGAAGGTAATACTGTTCATCAGGCAGAACGCGGCGGGTGGGAATCCACCGGCGGCGGCCGAGCGAGTCGTGCTCCATGTTATCGGTGCTGAAGGAATGCTCGATGTGACGCCGCATGCCTCCGTCCGGCGCATACCAGAAGAGCCGGTGAACCTTTTGAGACACCTTCCGGGACTGCTCCAGCCAGCCGGCCGCTGCCGCTTCGTCGCCGGCCGAGTGGGCCATGGCGGCCGCTTTTTGAAGCGCCAGAACATAGAGACAGTTCACATACAGGCCCTTGCCCCGCGTGCAAAACAGGTCCTGCCAGTCCGAAGCCTCCTGCATGCTGATGAGCCCGCTCTGATCGACATCCTGGCATTCATACCAGCGAAGCACGCGGCGAACCGCGTCCAACCGGGGCAAGAGAATGCTGCTGCCGATAATGAACCAGAGTCCGCTATCGGCATAAGCGCGAAAATTGGGCTGCCCGGTGGCAGGGTCAACATTGCTGGGGATGCATCCCGAGGGCGCCTGGTGACGCTCCAGGGTCTCAAGACTGGCCTCTAGCGCAGACCGCACAGCGCGATCGGCTACCAGCGCGCCGCCGAGAAGAGAGATCATGCTGTCGCGCGCCCAAACCTGCTGGTGCCCGGAGCCGTAAGCCGAAGCGTTCAGTCCCGTAGAGTGCGCGCAGTTGCGCAGCGCCTGAACCGCCCGTGCATATTGTTCCGATAGGATCTGCCCCGCTGTACCGGGTCCTTCACACGACAGTTTCAAGTGGCTGTATTCTCGCTGGCCGGGCCGGCGGGTGCTGGTGAAGGGGACAGCTCAGCGGGCTTCACTCCCCCGGGAGGTGTAATCCGGTGTGAATCCGCCGTGGCGTTGATGATCCGCACTTGGCCGCGCGGCCCAATAGGCCCGAGAGACCTACCGTTGATCTTCACTTCAATTCCGCCCGCATTGCCCACCACGATCTTCACCGGTCCGTCACCGGCAACGGATTTTGTATCGCCCGCCTCCAACGTTCCAATGAAGAGGTCATGGCCTTTCGAGCTGACAGAGACCCATACCGGCTCGGTGGCAGACAAATCTACAGCCAGTTTTCCATCCGGGGCCGGAACCGGCGTTGCGGCGCCCGCACGAGCGGACGATGCCGGGCGGGCTGGAGCAGCGGCTTCGGGCTGGCTCGCGTTCGAGTTGGATGTGGCAGTCGCGGCGGAGGGCTCTTCCGGACTCCGCCAGCCTTTCAGCCATAGCGAATACAGGCCGGCGCAGCCGATAAGCACGGCCACCAGGACCGCGATCGACAACGGCAGCCTGTTGAACGAATCGGAACCTCCGGACGGTGAAGGCAATGGATCTAACGGTAAATGATCGTGCCGCGGATCGTAACTCCGCTCGCCGTAGCCGGCGAATGCGGGAGTGGGCGTTTCCAATTCCGGCTCGAATTCGCTCACCTCGATATTCAGCAAATTCGCATACTGGCGGACAAAGCTGCGATAAAAAAACTCGCCGGGCAGATCTCCAGGCTCACCCGCCTCGATGGCCTCGATATAACGGCTGCTGATTTTCGTTTTTTCAGCGACTTCGTGTATGGAAAGACCCCGTTTAAGCCGCTCCCCACGAAGCCGCTCGCCAATCGCAAACATTGTGGAACGGTGGCTGCCCTTCAATTAATTGTTATCACAAACAGGGTTCCACCGCGCCGATATTGTTGTGTAATTCAGTGGAGTTCTTCGCTAACCAATTCACCGTCGATCATCACGCCGGTGCAATGCGTCGTGTATTCGAAGGGATTGCCGTCGTACAACGCGATGTCGGCATCTTTGCCAGGCTCGAGTGAACCGGCCCGCTTGTCAATGCCGAGGATCCGCGCCGCGCCGATGGTAATGCTATCCAGGGCTGCCCGGGGCCCAAGACCATTCGCTGCCGCAACAGCAGCTTCAAAAAGAACAACACGAGTCTTGGGAACATACGCCTCGAATCCGCTCTGCAAAGCAAGGGGAATGCCGGCCTGGTGCAGCTTGGCCGCGGTTTCAAAACTGAGATTTTCGGTCTCTCCGGAGGACCGGTACATGGCCGGATGAACGATCACCGGCACCCCGGCCCGCTTGACTTCCTCTATCACCAGGGGCGCTTCGGCCGCACCATCCAAAACCACGCGAATGTTGAATTCTTCCGCCAGCCGCAGGGCGCTGAGGATGTCCCGGGCGCGCTGCGCGGTCACGAGAAGCGGCAACTCGCGGTTCAGTACCCGGCGAAGTACGTCCAGGCGGAGGTCTCTCGCCTGGCTGCTGTCGTCCTTCTGGCGCTTGCGGGCATAGTCCTGAGCCTTCAGCAGTTCGGATCGCAACATGGCGAGCATCTTGGCGCGAGTGCCTGGCGATTTGCCCTGCTGCACGCGCGCGGAATCGCCGATGGTAACTGCCAACATCGCTTCGGGAACCAGCACCGATCGTGCAACCGGCTCCTCACGGGTCTTGACGATCATCGTCTGTCCGGAGATCAGCGCACCCGGACCGTGCCCGGTATGAACGGTCGTAACACCGAAGCCGCGAACCCATTCCACGAGACGTTCCCGGGCGTTATAGGCATCCATGGCCCGAAGATCCGGCTGTATGGGTGCGGAGACTTCACGCTGGTCCTGGTCGTGTGGCTGGTTCAGGTATCCACTAAGCCCGACTACCGAGTGCGCATCGATAAGCCCGGGCGTTACTACTGCGGCCTTGACAGTCCGGTATCCGGTGGGGATCCGAACGGAGGAGGCAGGGCCAACGCTCTCGATCTTGCCGTTGCGAACCAGCACGACTCCATTCGTAATCGGCGCACCCGCGGAGGTATGGACGGTTCCGCCCACCACGGCGATCTGGGCGGCGGCGGCCGAACACAAGGCCAGCATGCCCGTGAGGAAGCTGAAGCTAATTCTCATTATTCGAACTCCTCCACGTAGAAAATTTCCGGACCTTGATCGTGGCTGGCGCCAAAACCACCCGTGGCATACAGCCTGTCCTTCGGGTCCGCACGGTCGAAGACCTTCGCGCCGTCAACCCAGGTCTCCAGCACTTTCGTATACACACTCAACGGATCGCCGGAAAGAATCACCAAATCCGCATCCTTGCCCGCCTCAAGCGACCCGACTCTGTCTTCCAGGCCCAGCATCATGGCATTCGCCATCGTGACTCCGAACAGCGCCTTCTCGCGCGACATGCCGGCACGAACCGCGAGCGCGGGGCTGCGAAGGAACAGGCGCGAGTCGGTGATGCCATCGTCGGTGTGAAACCCAACCAGCGCGCCCGCTTTTTCGAGTGCGCCTCCGGTTGCAAAGCTCACATCTTTGGCTTCTTCCTTTCCGCCGGGACTATCAAGGACGATGATGGAACACATCGCCTTCGCCGCGCCGAGTTCCTCCGCCACTTTCCAGCCATCGCTGACATGATGCAGCACAACGCGGATGTTGAACTCCTTCGCTATGCGGAGCACGGTCAGGATGTCGTCATGCCGGTGCGTATGATGGTGAACGACCCGCTTCCTGTCCAGCACCTCCACCAAAGCTTCCAGGCGCAAATCACGTGCCGGCAGCTTGCTCGTGTCGCCGTTCGCTTTGTGGATTTTGTCGCGGTACTCCTGCGCCTTTACGTACTCTTCGCGGACCAGAGCGGCGGATTTCGCCCGTGTGCCGGGAAACGGTGCGTTGCGCCGTGAATTGGTGCCATTCGCCATCTTGATTCCGCCCAGCGGCTTGCCGTCCGCGCCGGGCATGAGCAGGTCGTATACGGTGCGGCCGTCCCGCAATTTCAGGTATAGCGTCTGGCCGCTGAGCAGGTGGCCGGAGCCCGGCATCACATTGACTACGGTGATACCCCCGGCCTGCGCCTTCTGAATCCGGGCGTCCCGCACGTCGAGCGAGTCCAGAACACGCACTTCCGGTTGAATGGGAGCGCTCGAATCGCCTCCGTCGATGCCTCCGATATGGCTGTGCGAGTCAATCAGGCCGGGCATAACCGTCTTGCCCCGAACATCCTGGCGGCGCGCATTCGCCGGAATTCGTATGGAAGCGGACGGGCCGGCCGCCACGATCTTTCCCTTCTCGATGACGACCACACCGTCGGGAATTTCAGGACCGGCGATGGGAATAACACGGCCGCCTGTGAAGGCAACAGGAACATCCTGCGCAAAGGCAAGAGACAGCCAGAGAACGAGTGAGCAAAGATTCCGGAAGAGCATAAAAGCAGACCCGCAAAGAAGCCGATTCCACCGAATCAGGTACTTCGTTGTGGGTTCCTTGAACCAATTTATCATTCTCGAACGCGCGGATGAGGAAATCCGGCACAAGTATCACGCTACAATTCTGAGTAACGTGAAGATCACGATCTCCAAAGAGAACTATCTCAAGGCGATCGCCGAGGCTGAGTCCGAGGGTGAGACGGTAATTGCCGCGACGCTGGCACGCTGGCTGAATGTATCAGCACCCGCCGTTGCAATGGCCATCCGGCGCCTGAAACGCGATGGACTCATCCAGGTGGCGGCTCAGGGCGAGATTACACTGACGCGGGCTGGAAGGGACATTGCAACCCGCCTGCTGAACCGCCATCACCTGATCGAACGTATGCTCACCGAGATCTTCGGCATGGAGTGGTACAAGGTGCATGACGAAGCCGAGCAACTCGAACATGCGGTTTCCGAGGATTTCGAACGCCACCTGGTGGAACGCCTGGGGACCGGCCAGGCCTGTCCACACGGTAACCTCGTAGGATTGGACCGCCCCGAGGACCGCCGGCAGAAAGGGTTGATTCCGCTGGCTGAAGCGCCTGGAGGCACCAGTGCCACCGTCGTCTCTGTTTTCGAGCGCGACCGCCAGTTGCTCGAATACCTCGACACTCTTGGAGTTCGTCCGGGGGCGCGTTTCGGCGTCATGAACCAGAATTACGATCAGACGCTGACGTTGAAGATCAACGGCCGCGATGTGCCGCTGGGCCGCACCGCGGCGGAGAAGGTCTGGGTCAGGATGGCGGACCCGTCTGCGAGAATGTAGATAGGTGTTGCCCGGCAAGTTGTTCGTCTTTATGCTGCCGTTCGCTCTGTTCGCACAGAGCGGATGGACCATTTACAGTTCCCGAGGCATTGAGGTTATCTCCAATGCAAGCAGCCGCGCGGCACGCCGGACATTGAACGAAATCGAGCAATTCCGTAACGCGGTGGGCGCCATACTCGGTGTCGAGAATGCCGGTTCGAGGTGGCCGATCCGCGTCCTGGTGCTTAAGCGCAGCCGGGAACTCACGGTTCCGCCCTCGCTCCGCCTGGCACGCGATGCCTATATTGGAGGCGTAATCGCGGAATCGGATCTGCCGGCATTATTCCGGCGGGATCTTACGCGCATTCTGCTGGACGATAACACGGGCCGCATGCCGGCCAGCATAGAGAGAGGCCTCGCGACGCTTTTTACCACCTTACAGATCGACGGCACGCGCGTGACGTTGGGCGCTCCCCCGCCCGCGCTGGAGCGCGATCGGGATTGGGCGCGCGTACACATGCTGGCGGTGACGCCGGACTACAGCGGCAAGCTGAGGGTGCTGCTCGGAAACCTGCAGCGTGGTATTCCCGAGGACGTAGCTTACCGCAACGCATTTGGCAAGTTGCCGGCGCAGATCGAACGCGAAGTGGATGGCTATGCGCGAGGGGAGAATTTCGGTACAATCCCGCTTTCGGGTCTCCCGCTCAACCCCCAGCGCGATTTCGTCGAGAAGCCCTACAGCGATCTCGCCGCGAAAATCGCCCTGGCGGACCTTACGCCAAGCAGAGCGGCGTATGAAGCTATTCTGAAATTGGAGTCCGGCGCCGCAGCCGCGCACGAAGGACTCGGGCTCCTGGCGCTGCGGGAGAAGCAGCCGGGGGAGGCGCGGCGGCATTTCACAGCCGCTGTGAAAGCAGGAAGCAGAAGCGCCCAGGCGCAACTGGAGGCCGGCAACGCCCGGCAGGCCGCGGAATTGAATCCGAAGTGGGCCGAACCTCACATCCGCCTGTCCCGCGACGCATCGGAGCCGGCCCAAAAAATTGAGCATCTGACAAAAGCTACAGCGCTCGATCCGCGCAATTTGAAACTATGGAAAGAACTTGCCGGATTGCTCGAAGCCGAAAACCGTTTCGCCGACGCGGCGAAAGCCTGGGCCGGTGCGGAGCGGGCTGCGGCTTCGGCCGAAGAACGCGAGCAGCTCAGCCAGGTTCGCCGGGAGAACGACCAGAAGCGCATCGAGGCTGAGTATGCCGCGAAGATGCGAATCGCAGCGGAAAAGCAGCGCGAGCTTGATCAGCTACGCAACGAAGCGCTCGCAAGAATTCGGGAGGCGGAAGAGAAAGCCAGTGCCGGCGCCCCACCACACGAAGGAAAGGTAGAACGCTGGTGGACTGGTCCTACCCCATCCGGACGAATCACCGGCATGCTTCAACAGGTGGACTGCGGCAAGTCGCAAACGCGGCTGATTGTGCAGGCGAAAGGGAAGACAACGCGCCTGCTGATCCGCGACCCATCGAAAATCGTCGTGCAGGGGAGGCATCAAGAGACACTGAGCTGCGGGCCGCAGCGTCCTCCGCGGCCAGTCGCCATCGACTATTTCGAGAAGCCCGACGCAAAGACCGCAACCGCGGGAGAGGCGGCGGTCATCGAGTTCCGGTGATGATCTTCTGAATGCCCATCCGATGGGTAGTGCTTGGAGTTTTCGTACTATCGTCCGCTCTGAACTATCTGGACCGTCAGATCCTCGCACAGCTTGCCCCGGTGCTGAAAGCCGAATTCCACCTAAGCAATCAGGACTTCGGTTTTGTTCTGTCGGCTTTCTCCATCCTCTACGCGGCCTGCGCACCATTTGCCGGCCTCTTCGTCGACCGGGCGGGTTTGAACCGCGCGGCAAGTATTGCCGTCGCCACGTGGTCGCTGGCCGGAGTTGGAACGGGGCTGGTCTCTGGTTTCGCGGGTTTGCTGGGAGCGCGCGCGTTGCTGGGGTTGGCGGAATCCGCTGGCGTGCCTGCCTCCGGCAAGGCGGTCCGACTGTACTTGAAGCCGGAAGAGCGTGCGCTCGGAGGAGCGGTGAGCCAACTCGGGCTGAGCGTGGGATCCTTTCTAGCGCCTCCCATCGCCACATTCCTGGCTTTGTGGTACGGATGGCGTTCCGCTTTCATCCTGACGGGATTACTGGGCTTCCTCTGGATTCCACTATGGCTTGCGGTTGCGCGGCGCTTTCCGCCGCGAGCCGGGACGCAGCCGGGTACGACCCGCGGCCCAGCCGGTATTCTGCGTGACTCGCGGTTGTGGGCCTTCGCCACTGCCAATATACTCGGCATGGCGGTGTATACGCTCTGGAGTAACTGGGTGACGATTTTCCTGATGCAAACTTATAGCCTGAAACTCGTCGAGACACCCTGGCTTGCCGGCCTTCCGCCCCTGGTGGCGCCACTGGGAGGCTTTTTCGGAGGCTGGATCTCGTTACGCCTGGTCAGGCGTGGAATGGATGCTCCGAAGTCCCGCAGGATGGCTTGTTTGGCCAGCGCAATCGCGCTGCTCGGCACCGCAGCCGTTCCCTGGATGCCCAGTGCCGGGCTCGCCACGGCGGCCATCGCCATCAGCTTCTTCTGGGCGTCCTCGTACAGCGTGAATCTTTATGCGCTGCCGCTCGATGTGTACGGAGCCCAACACGCCGCATTCAGCACGTCGATTCTGACGTGCGCCTACGGAGTTCTGCAGGCGCTCTTTTCGCCGGCTATCGGCGGCATGGTCGATCGATATGGTTTTGAACCCGTCTGCCTGCTGGTTGCGATACTGCCGCTCGTGGGCACCGGCGTGCTAAAGGTGGCGGAAAAAAGGCAGTGAAGAACAGACTGAAGAAGCTGTGGTTCCGGTTGATTCGCAAAGATCCGGAAGCGGTGGTGGTGAGTTTTCTCACGGGAGAAGAACCGGCCGCGAGGGCCATGCTCGAAGAGATCCGGGCACTGGTGCCGGACCGGCGCCATTACGCAGTGGGCTTCCGAAGGCCGGAGCTCCTCACAGCGGAGGTAGAGTTCCTCCAACTCGAACAGGCGCCAGCGACCCAGCTTTTTTTTGAGCTTCGCAGGAGGTTGCACGAGAAGCGAATCGGAATCGCACCGCTCCTGTTGGATGGCACCGCAGAATTCACCGGGCTCCGCCGCGCCGCCTTTCTCTGCGCTCCATTGAAAATTCTGGCGTACAACAAGCGCCTGGAACGCCATCACCTGAAGTTCTCAACCCTTATCGCTTCGGTTCTCTTCCTGCGAGGGGTTCCGCTGGACCGCATCTTTTTGCGGCCTTCATGGCTCACGCCGTGGACGCGGAGTACGCCGGGAGATGACGGAACTTACCAGGTGTACGAGGGCAGGCCGGTTTCGCCGGCGCGGCGGCGCGTAGCGGTGCTGACACCTTATTTCCCCTATCCGCTGTCTCATGGCGGCGCGGTTCGAATTTTCAACCTGGTTCGGGAAATTGCCCGCGAGTTTGACGTATACCTGTTCTCGTTTATGGAACGGGGAAAACCGGTCGAGATGCAGCCAATGCTCGAATTGTGCGCAAAAATAGTGCTGGTTCCCGTTCCCCGGTACAGAGAGCCGCGATGGTCCACCATTCACCCGCCGGAAGTGGGTGAATTCAGGTCACCCGCGATGGAGCAGGCGTTGCGTGATCTTTTTCGCGAGGATCGCATCGAGCTTTTGCAGACGGAATACACGGCCCTCGCGACTTACGGTGGGAACGTGCTGGTGGAGCATGACGTCACATTCGATCTATACGAGCAGATTCTGGCGCGTAAGAGATCGTGGGCGGCACGGTGGGACTTGTGGCGTTGGAAGCGCTTCGAGACGCGGGTGTTTGGAGCCTACCAGCGCATCGTCGTGATGTCGGAAAAAGATGCGAAACTCGTCGGTTTGCCTGAGGCGGTGAGGATCCTTCCTAATGGAGTAGATCTGGAGCGGTTTCAGCCAACGTTCGAGGCGCCCGGTGAACGGCTGCTGTTCATCGGCTCATTCCGGCACTTTCCGAACATGGCCGGGTACCGCTTCTTCGTCGGAGAGGTCTGGCCCCTGCTGCAAAAGCGCCATCCGGCGATGCGGCTGACCGTGGTCGCGGGACCCGACGCGGCGCTGTATTGGCGTGAGTTCACCGGAATGCCGGCGCTCATACCCGGTGAAGGAATCGAACTGCGGGAGTTTGAACGCGATGTGGTCCCGCTCTATGCGGCTTCGAACGTGGTGATCGTTCCAACGGTAGTCTCGGCCGGTACGAATCTGAAGGTGCTGGAAGCGATGGCAATGGAGCGCGCGGTGGTCTCTACGCCCTCCGGATGCGCCGGACTCGGCCTGCGGCACGGCCACAGCGTTTGGGTTGCCGGCGGCGCCGTTGAGTTCGCCGAGGGCGTCTCCCGGCTCATTCAGGATGAGGATCTCCGAAGACAAATCGCACGAAACGCGCGGCGTTTGGCCGAAGAGAATTTTGAGTGGAAAAAAATCGGCGAGTTGCAACGGGCTCTGTTCCATGAACTGTTGTCCCCGGGAAGTCTTCCGGTTCACTTACGGGACGGAGGACAGCCGGACCTCGCCGGAATAGCGGCGATTCAGTCCGTCTGCCCCGAAGCATCGCAATGGGAGCCCGCGTCCTATTTGGGCGAGTCTCTCGTGGTGGCGGAGTCAGGCGGCGAACTCTGCGGATTCATCGCGATCAGGCGAGTAGCCGAGAAAGAGTACGAGGTTTTGAATCTGGCAGTGGCGCCCCGTTTCCGTCGCGCCGGCGTTGGAGCAAAGCTGCTGGCACACGCCTGCGAGCGATGGGAGGGCAGCGTTTTTCTGGAAGTGCGGGAGTCGAACCTTGCCGCACGAGCCCTTTACAGCAAGCTCGGATTTGTGGAGGCTGGAATCAGGAAAAAGTACTACAATAACCCTAGCGAATCGGCGGTTGTCATGAGATTTCATTCATGTTAATGTCGAATCGACGGGACGGCACGGTGACCGTTCCGCAACCTCAATATGCAGTTCATACTCACCCACCGGGCCGGTAGCGTCAGCAACCGGCGGGCGTGGCGAACCTCACCCAAGGAGGGAACCCCCTGAAATGGAGCAATACCAAGAAGAAATCAAAGCGCATCTGATGGCAACGGATGAAGAGTTCCGTCGTTTGGCTACAAAGCATTCCGAGTATAAGAAACGTGTGGAAGAGCTGGAGTCTCGGCCACACCTGAGCGATGAGGATCACATGGAGGAAGTGCGCCTCAAAAAAATCAAGCTTCACCTTAAAGATCAGATGTTGGAAATGATAAGCCGGTACCGTACACAACAGACAGTCTGAAACATCGGATGCGCTAAAGAACAACCGAATGGCCCGGTCCGGATACCCGGGCCGGGCTTCTCATTTTTTTCGCCATCTTAATGAGATCCGTCGATCTTTTGACCGCTCAGGATTTTGCTTAGCCTGCTGAACTGGAATCCGGGATCTTTCAGCAGGAAGGCTTGGCCGAGGGAGTAAAGCGCGGCCCCCAGCCGGAACTTCAAGCCCGCCAGAAAGCCTTTGCGTTTGCTAATGAAAACGCTAGCCCCAACGGCCGAATCGGCCGAGACCTCAGCTTCGTTCCCCGGCGCCTGCCGGTTATCGGGATGGAGCACGACGCGCACCTGGGGAAGCAGGAGAATCGTCCGGCCGGCGCTGCGGATGCGATAGCAGAGCTCGGCGTCCGACCAGGATTCGCCGTAGCGTTCATCCAGGTAGTTCATACCTCGAACGAATTGCTTGCGGACGAGGAGCGCCTCCAATTGCGGGTAGTCCACCGCGACGGCGGTGGCGGAAAGATCGATGGGCATAGGCGCAAAGCTAGCCCTTCCGGAGCGCCATGCAGATGCGATCGAGTCGCAATCGGGAAGCGCTCGCGGACTGGAAGCCGTCTGACCCGATTCATCCACCAGAAGAGGACAGACCGCCACCGCATCCGGATCGGACGCCAGGTACGAAGCTAACCGGGAGATCGTATCCGGTTCAATTTCCGCCGCGGGAGACAGAAATAGCAGGTAATCTCCTTTGGCCGTACGCGCTCCGATATTGGCGGCCTTCGTGAATCCGAAATAACGCGGAAGGCGGAGAAACGTTGCATTGGGAAATTCGGTGTCGAGGTGCGGACTGGCGTCCGTAGACCCGTTGTCCACCACGATCACTTCAACCTGTTGTCTCGGAATGGATCCCTCAATCGATGTAAGGCACCGGCGAAGAGAAGCGGCGGAATTGTGGGAAACGATTAAAACGGAGGTGATTGGTTCCGCTTCAATCTCGTTGGACTGAACCATCGTCATGAATCATAGCGCAGGGGACATCTCGCCGGATCTTGCCGCAACAATCCTGCTTCCGTGAGCGACCTTTCTAATAACGGACGAACAGGAGGAGTGAAAACTTGGAGGGAAGCCAGCCAGGACTCGCATGGCGAGTCCTGCCGTGCGATCGCTTAGATATGCCCGTCAACCATCTTCTGCAACTCAGACTTACCGATGGCGCCCACACGCTGCTCAACCACCTGTCCGCCTTTGAAGAGCAGTAGCGTGGGAATTCCGCGGATGTTATAGCGCATGGCCGTCCCGCCGTTGTCGTCGACGTTGACTTTGCCGACCTTCAGCTTGCCGGCATAGTCGGCGGCAAGCGCTTCCACGGTCGGTGACATCATCCGGCACGGACCGCACCACTCGGCCCAGAAGTCCACCAGTACCGGGACTTCGGACTTCAAAACATCCTTATCGAAACTCGCATCAGTAAAGGTCAGAGTATTTTCACCCGCCATAAGTATCTCCTCAGAAATAGATGCGCTGGAGCACCCAAATGATTCAGCTTACAAGAGATTGATATAAAAGGGAATACTTCGCGGCCGAGGCGCCCCAGGAATAATCCTGCGCCATGCTCCGGCGCATTCTCTGTTGCCACTCGATTGAATCGGCATAGGACTCAAGTGCACGCCGTACCGTATCGAGCAGAGCTTTGCCGGAGTATTCCCGAAACTTAAAACCGGTCTCCTCGCCGATACTATCGTCAAGCCCGCCCGTCGCCCGCACAATCGGGACGGTCCCGTAGCGCAGGCTGTACATCTGATTCAAGCCGCAGGGCTCAAACCAGCTTGGCATCAGAAACATATCCGAACCGGCCTCTATTTTGTGGGCCAGTGCGTCGTCGTAAGCGATTCTCGCGCCGAAGCGGTCGGGATAGGCTGCTGCCAAGTCCCGAAACAACTGCTCATATTCCGGATCGCCCGTACCCAGCGCAACCAGGGCGACGTCTTCGGCCGCAATCTCGTGCGCCACCTCGGCAATGAGATCGAATCCTTTCTGATTGGCGAACCGGGAAATAATTCCAATCAGCGGGCGGTCCAGGTTGCCACCTGGGAGGCCAAACGCTTCGAGCAGGTCCTGCTTGCACAACCGCTTTCCCGCCAGGTTATCTGCGGAGTAGTTCGCGGCAATGTGCGGGTCGGTCTCCGGATTCCAGCTTGTATAATCGACGCCGTTGAGAATGCCCGTGATACGGTTCGCACGGGTCCGCAACACGCCATCAAGCCCGAACCCGAACTCGGGTTCCTGGATTTCGCGCGCGTAGGTAGGGCTCACGGTGCTGATGGCGTTACTCGAGAGAACGGCCCCCTTCAGAAGATTGACTTTACCGTAGTACTCGAGAGCGTCGATGCGCAAAAGCTCCGGGTCCAGGCCCATTTCCGGCAAGCTATCCGGCGGGAAGATGCCCTGATAACCGAGGTTATGAATGGTAGTCAGGCACGGAATACCGATAAACGTAGGATCCAGATCGAAGGTATGCCGCATGTATATGGGCATCAGGGCGG
Organism: uncultured Acidobacteriota bacterium; assembly: GCA_900696665.1. GTDB lineage: Bacteria > Acidobacteriota > Terriglobia > Bryobacterales > Bryobacteraceae > CAADGY01. The sequence continues at coordinate 12,745 of CAADGY010000096.1, read as the reverse complement.
CCTGCCAGTCATGGCAATGGACAACCTGCGGCCGGAACAGGTACCGGATGACAACCAGCGCGGCACGGCACAGGACGGCAAACCGCCGTGGATTATCTGGAAAATCACCGTTGCCGTCGCCATACAATCCGTCACGGTCGAACAACGGCGGGCAATCAACGAAGTAGTAGGGCACTTCCCGATGATTGATCTGGAAAACATCCACGCGATGGGGACGACCACCTACCCATACCGTCCGGTCAGCGTAAATACGTGAAGCGTTCTCGAGCGAAACCCGCCTGTACCGCGGCATAATTACGGCGACTTCCTCGCCGCGCTGCCGCAAAGCATACGGAAGCGAGCCAATCACGTCCGCCAAACCTCCGGTTTTGGCGAAGGGCGTTGCCTCCGATGCAACCATCAATATTTTCGACATACGCCAGTTTCCATCATACCGGGACAGCGAACCGGTCCCGGCTCGGGCGGCGATGGGAGGTGATCAGATGCCGGACCCGTGAATCAGTTGTTTGAGTTTTTCGACAAAAGGATCGGGGATGAGATTGACATCGTCCACGCTGATGACTTCCTCGAAAACATTGACGCCGGAAATCTCGGTGTTCTCGATGATCACATGGTCCGGAGGCCTATGGGTGGAGATGGGAGCGGATATCAACGCGATCGGGAGATTGCCGAAATCCGGCAGTGTCGTGGAACTGACCGTGAATCGCAGGGCGTTCAGGATATTCACAAACCCCGGCTGGCGCCGCAGCATGAAATGCAAGAGCGCATAGTGGATGACGAACCGCTGCACGGTATCGGTTTGAGTGCGGTCCCGGAGAATCTCCCGGAGTCGTGAAAGCGGCAGCGCCGGATAGGAGAGTACCCATTTAAGTGGCGACGTCATCATGACCGTCTTGCTTTCACCGGGCGTTTGCGCAACGTGTTCGTACTCCAATGCCGTAATCTCGAGCGGCGATACCGTCACTTCGAGCGGTGGCTTCAGTTCTTTCGAGAGTTGAAACGGCTTATTGGCGGCCGTATTCGAGTAGATCTGCTGGACCTCTTGAAAGGCTTTGTCTGCGAAGTTCGGGGACTCCTTGGTGCTTCCGCTGACAAAATCCCCCAGGACGGTTTTCGGCCGGATGATCGGCGTGAGCGCTGAAAGGTGGTCCTTGAGTTGTCCGCGCAGGAACTCCGCCACGGATCGTGTCAACTTTCTGAGCAAGAGCAGTTTCTGCGTATCGAATTCCTGTGCCATATCCGCCATGGAAAGCAGCCTCCCGTTGAATATACCAAATGACGGCCGCACCGCTTGGTTGAGCAGTCAAGTTCCCAGAAAGCGGGCGATTCGTCGTGAGAGCTTCGCTACTTTCCCACTTACTTAGAATTTCGCAGGTAACCTCCATGCTTTCACAGGCGCGGTGCGCGGTTGTTTGCCGGGGCGAGTATTGCAAGCAATGGGATACTCCGCGGGCCGGCTCTTTTTGGCCAACACCACCTTACAGGGGCATGCAGAAGTTGGGCTGGCAATGCGGAATATTGAGGTCTGAAATTCCGGTCACCGCCACTGGAAAATGCCTCGCCACTTTCGAAGGATCAACTCGGCCAGGTTGATTGCCAGCGCCAGAGCCAGCAGGCCTGGCCAAAGGCGCAAAGTAGTGGCAACGGAGCGGCCGGACGCATCGAACACCTCACGCGGATCGGGATTGAAGCGCCCGCCCGTAAACCGCGCAATTTCCTGGAGCAGAAAGGAATCGGATCCGTAGTCCCGCAGTTCCTGCTCCTCGCGGTAATAGCCGATCTCCGGAAATGCTCTCGATTCCGCCAGCGGGCGTATGCGGAATAGCCCGTTCCGGTGTCCGGTGGCCACACGGCCGCGGTAAGTCCCGGCGGCGATCTTTTTCACTTCTACCGGGCGCTGGAAGCCTTCCGGCCCCATCGCATAGATCTCCGGTATCTGCTCCGGCTCGGGCACGTGCGGCGCAAGCCGGTAATCGACGATCAGCTCGCGTGTGGTGCGGTCGTAATCAACCACCGCTTCGCCCAATTGCGTATGAGGCAGAAGATCGCGGAACAGATTCGACCAGAAACGGTCATACCCGTTCCAGGACACCCATTGCTCCGCCCATCGGCTCTTGGCATCGGAGGTGAAAACAGCAGCTCGTCCCAGTCCGTACTGCCACCGCACCAGAAGGGGATCTGCGCGCTCCACCGATAGAATAGTTTCCGCCGAAGGTTTTGCCGTGAACCGGACATAGCCCCTCAACGGCGGCGCCGTTTCGATACCGACGCGATCGAGGATTTCCGCGTTTTTCGCGACCGCCGGACGAATCAGCTTTTCGACTGTTGTCGTGCCCGTATGCTCCATGACGTCCTTCAGCAGAATCTGCTCCAGTCCGGAGGGATCGGTCAGGAAGTAGGATTTGCCTTTGGCAAATGTTGCGACTTTCTCGAGATATCCCCGGTTTACATCCTGCCCGAGGCCCACTGTGGAAATCGTGACCCGTTGGGCACCGGCTTCCTTAGCCAGAGAGATACTATCGCCCTCTTCCGAGATGCCGTCCGTCAACAGAACGATATGCTTGAACGTGGCCTGAACAGGCTGGATACGCCGGTACGCCTCAGACAGCGCGGGAGCGATCTGCGTACCGCCATCCGGAGTGATTCCGGCCACCAGGCGTTTGATGAGCGAACGGTCCTGCGCCCGCCGGATGGGTACTGCCCACTGGAAGGAATTATCGAAAATCAGGACACCGATCATATCCGTCGGCCGCAGGTTTTCGATCACACCGATGGAGGCAAGCCGTGCCAGTTCCATTTTCCGGCCTTCCATCGATGACGACTTGTCCACGATCAGAACGACACAAGTGCCTTCGGGAGACCGCGGCGGCGCCAACTTGGCGGGAAGCGACCGCTCCAAGGGATCTTCCGGCCCTTTTTTTTCCCGGTAGATATTGCGCTCTCCACCAATGACCAGCAGCCCGCCGCCTTCTTTCACGAATTTCTCAATGTCTTCCTTCCGGTTCGAAGCGATCCCGTCCAAATCCCAGTTATTGAATACCACCAACTGGTACTCCGACAGATCGCGGGGCGCCGAACCGGCAGCCGTCTGGACGTCGAACTCCGCCGCTCGCAGCGCCTGCATCAGGTGAAGGTCCGTTCCCGGAGGATCCTGCGAAATGTATAGGACGCGCGGCTTGCGCAACGTCAGCGCCTGGGAAAACCGGACCTCGCCCACATCGGGAGACGATACGCGGCCGGAAAAATCGATAGCGCCCACTGCGCCGAGATTTGCATAGACGCGTACCTGGTTCCTTCCGGCGCCGAGGGAAACCTCGCTCTTTCCCAGAACCTTCCCGCCCGCCATTACCTCTACCGCGGCCGCGGCGGCCCGCGGGGAATCGAGTGTGAGCTCCACCGGCACCCGGTCGCCAGTGAATGCGAACGAAGGAACACTGACGCTTTCGAGGACGATACCCGGCTTCGACCTCCCCTCGACTGCATAGGTATCGACCGGCACTCCGAGGTCCCGCGCCTGCCACATGGCGCGCACTACACCACCCTGGTTCTCGCGTCCGTCCGAGATAAGCACCACGCGAGGAATCAAGCCGGCGGACGCGGAAGCCAAAGCCTCACGGACTGCGTTTTCCAGGTCTGTTCCATTTCCCGCCGCGCCGGCGGTCCGGCGCAGTTTGAGGGAGCTACCCGTTTCACCCGCAGCCAGCGCCCGGGTACCGGATGCGAAAGGAACGATTTCCACGTGATGCCGGCCGCGGCGGCTCTGGATCGAACTCGCAATGGAGGACGCGCGGCTCATGCCGGCCTCGCCAATGCTCCGAGAGGTGTCCACCAATACGGAAACTGACATACGTGTGCTGGCCACATCGACAGACGGTTGCGTGAGCGCCAACAGGATGGCCGCCAGCGAGAGAGCCTTCAGTACCAGCGCTGCTTTACGCGAAGTGCCGCGCCATGAATAGGCGGCCCACACCGCAGGCAGCGCAACCAGCAGCAGCAACCAGGGGTGGGCGAAAGTCATGATGCCTTCCTCACCGGACGCCCACGTGTTCTGGTTATCCAGGGCAGGCGTGCAGCCAGGCTCGTGATGCGCGCCGGAGCGCGCCGGAAGAAATTCGAACGCCGCGCCCGGCCAAATAGCAGCCACTCCGCCAGCAAGCCTATTCCGCCCAACACCGCCAGCCACGGCCAGATGTCCGTTGCGCGTGCTAAACCGGCAAAATGCCGTGGAATTCCATGGAGCGCCGTTTTAGGCGGTTCCCATCGGGTCTCACCCACCTCGGGCAGCGTCAAAGAATAGACCGCCTCTCCTTCAGGACTCTTGAGCCGTACGATGCCGGGCGTCAAAGTAAAGAACCGCAACTGCCGGCCCTGAATGGTGAACGGAATCGCTTCCTGTCCTTCACCGGTCAGAGTAACATCGGATGCCGCTACGTCGGCACTAAACTCGTGGGCTACCGACCCCACGCTGCCCGCCATGATTTCGGTTCGCCGGAATACTTCCGGCGCCATCCAGTGCAGCATATTTGCGAACAGCAGCGGCGTAGCCAGCTCATATCGCATTCCCGAACGCATGGGATGGAAGCCAGCCACTAGCAGCTTCGGTGTTCCCGGACGTGCAACGATGACGGGTCCGGCTTCCACCGAGGCAATGGGTACGTCCGTTCCGGACACGGCGAAGACCTGCGCGGAACCGAGCCGGAGATCTTTGGTATGAAGGCCTGCGCCGAGTTGGTGGTCCGAATTCCAGCTAATAACAGGCGCATTCTGCACGACGGTTCGGACAGGAACCGGCGAGCCTGCGGAGGGGGGTTCAATCCACAAGGTCCCGGCGGCGGCAGGCATCCGGGCAGGCCGGAACCGGTCCAGAACTACCACCTGCGCGTCGATTCCGGGGTCGTACTGCGAGGTCTTCAAAAAACGGGCCTCCACACCGGGATTCGAGGCCAGTACTGGCCGCAGAAGGCCGGGTTCATCGGAAAACACCGCGACCTTCAGCAGCGGCATGGCCGGCAACTCCAGCACAGCGCGATTGTCTGCGGCGAAATCGTCACGGTCGAGCAGCCGTGCCTCGAGCCATCCGGCGGCTCTCGTTTTATATTCAAACGTGATGTTCTGTTCGCTGTCCGGCTGAAGGGCCAGTGTGCGCGAACCGGCGGGGGCACCGCCGAACCGCAGCCCAAGCGAGACCTGCCGCGGCGCTCTGCCGTAATTTCGAACGGCCACGAAAACCTGCCACACGCCATCGGCAGTCATGGACCGGCGGAGACCAATCTTTCGAATCCCGCAGTTCTCGGCAACCAGCGTGACGGGCAATACTCGAAGATTGTCGATGTGGGGCATGCCCGCACCGGCATCGGCATCGTGCCGGGCGATGCGTCCGGCACCGGCAAATACGACCTCACCCGGGCGCGTCGCGCGTGTTCGCATCACCTTCGAGGTGAACTCCAGCGCCTCGTTCAGGTCGAGCGCGGCGGAACCCGGTGTCGTATCCAAAATAGCCTGCTCGATGCGTGCGCGGTCCGATTCAAACGGAGTGGCCGGCGTCGGCAGCGCATCGGCTCTGATAATCATGACCCGGTCTTCGGCGGGCAGAGACCGCACATAAGCCCTGGCCAACGCTTTCGCCTGGCCGGCCAGGGTAATCTGCCCGGTCCTTGCGGACATCCACGCCGAAGTATCCAGAATCACGATGTGGTCCCGCGCCGAGCGCTCACGCGAGCCGAATTGAAGCTGCGCAATCGCCAGCAGCAACAGGCAGATACTCAGAAGCTGCAACAACAGGGACCAGGGCTGCTGGATGCGCCGGCGGTTGCGCGCTTCCGGCGGATGCTCGGCCGGATTCCAGAAACGGAGAGTAGCCACCACCTGCCGCCGCCGCGACCGGTCGAGCAGGTAGAGCGTCAGCACGATTCCCGATAACGCTCCGAAAAGAGCGAAAAACTCGCCGAGACTGAGGTTCAGCAACGACATTGTTTCAAACCACTCCCCCGGCGTGTATTAGCGGTCCGAAGATCGCCTCCTCGAATGGAACGGCGGTGGACAAGCCGATATAGCGCCCTCCTGTGCGGACAGCAAGCTCCTGGAGCGTTCGCGCGTACGAATCGAAGGATGCCGTATACTCGCGACGCGCGGCTTCGTCGAAGCTGATCTCGAGCTTCTCACCCGTCTCCACATCAGTCAGGTCGAGTTCCCCAACCCAGGGCGGCTCCCGGTCTTCGTCGGCCCAAAGATGAATCAACAGCAGTTCGTGTCCACAATCCGCTAGAGACTGCAGTGGCTTTTCACAACCGGCATCGTCGAGGAAATCCGACAGAATCACCAGCAAGCCACGCTGCACGTAAGTAGAGGCAAATTGCCTTGCCACGGGCGCGTAATGGCTGGCGTCCCTGGCTTCGAGTCCGGTGAGAAAGTCGACCACCGGCGCGAACCGGTGCCGCCCCCCCGAGCAGACCATGCCCTCGCCCAGCGTGGAGGAAAACGGATGGATGCAGATCGTGTCCAGGCGAACCAGGCCGACATAAGTAAGGGCCGCCGCCAGTCTGCGAGCGTAAACGAATTTCGACGGCTCGCCCGTTCCCATCGATCCGCTGGTATCGAGCAGAACACGAACCGGCACGCGGGGCTCCACCTGGAACATTTTGAGAAACAGCTTTTCCAGGCGCAGGTATGCTCTCCAGTTCACTGCGCGCAAGTCATCCCCGTAGTGAAAGTGGCGGTGATCGAAAAACTCCTGTCCGGGGCCCGGGAAGCGCGAAGTATTGTGCCCGCCGACAAGTCCCGGGAACGATTTGCGCCAGCGCAAGGTCAGACGCTCGAGCTTTTCGAGGAAAGCCCTGTCAATGAGCGGGGCGGCGGACATCGATCAAACTCCTTCCCGGCGAAACGCGGATAAAAAGCCGTGGACCAGCCTCAAACCGCGGGCGCGCTGACGCTCTGAATGATTTCGTTGAGCACGGAGTCGGGCGACTGCCCGTCCGCGTGCGCGTCGAAGTTCAGAATAATGCGGTGCCGGAGTACAGATCCCGCGACCGCCATAATGTCTTCCACGCTGAGGTGAAAACGGCCATGCCACAGCGCGCGGACACGTCCGCATTCGACCAAGGCCTGCGCTCCTCGCGGTGAGCTTCCATAGCGGATATATTTGGTAGCCAGCGGATGCGCCTGGCTGCTTCCCGGCTGCGTTGCCATCACCAGGTCAACGGCGAACCCTTGCACATGCGGGGCGACCAGCACCTGCCGGCAGACCGATTTAACCTGCATGATACCCTCACGGTCGATCTGCGGCTGCAAGTGGACATCTTCGCGCTGAATAGTGAGATCTACGATGCGGTTCAATTCTTCGCGGCTCGGATAATCCACCAGGATCTTCATTAAAAACCGGTCGAGTTGCGCCTCTGGAAGAGGATACGTGCCCTCCATCTCGATTGGGTTCTGAGTGGCCATCACCAGAAACGGAGCTTCCAGTTCGTGCGTGGAGGTTCCGCTGGTTACCGTACGCTCCTGCATCGCTTCAAGCAGGGCTGATTGCGTTTTCGGGGTAGCCCGGTTGATCTCGTCGGCGAGCACCAGGTGGGCAAAAATGGGCCCCGGCTGGAAGCGAAGAGATTTCGAGCCCCGCTCATCTGTTTCGATGACCATACTGCCGACGATATCGGCGGGCATCAGGTCGGGTGTGAATTGGATGCGAGAGTATTTGAGACGCAGCACACGCGCCAGAGTGCGCAGCAAGGTGGTCTTCCCAAGGCCGGGTACGCCTTCGAGCAGCACGTGCCCGCCAGCCAGCATGCAGGTAAGCACACCCTCGACAACATCCTGCTGGCCGACAATGACCTTGGCGATTTCTTGACGAACCTGATCCAGCCTGGCTACCGCGGACTGGAGAGCAGCATCGGTGGACACACTACCATTCTAGAGCAGGAACGGCCGCCGGACACCCGGCCGGGAATACCTCGGAATAACTCTGGCGGGCGCAACGTGCTTTTACAGAAAAAAACTGCGCCCATCCCCTCGTTTGTGTTTCATTATCCTAAACCAAGCTGAATTGAAAGTGGCTGGGTGTCGGGGGCGGCGCGCCGCAGCGCTTTCTTTCTGCGCGGCTTTAGTGAATCAGGAGCTTCAAAATGACATTGGTGGGTCGTACTATAACTGCAACCATCCTGGTGCTGCTTGCGCTTTGCGCGACAGCGCCCGCGCAAACGACCTTTGCGACCATCACGGGGACAGTTACCGATGCCAGTGGCGCCATCGTTCCCGATGCGAAAGTGACCGTCCGGCATATCGCCACCGGGATCGAATCGGCGGCGGCGTCCAACGCGGAAGGTATGTATACCATCCCGCAGTTGCGGGAGGGCGGCTATACGGTACAGACTGGCAAACCCGGGTTCCGGGACTTCGTGATCCACGACATTGAATTGGTGGGCCGCGACTACCGCCGTGCCGATGTGGTATTGCAGGTGGGTTCCGTGGAAACCGTGGTCGAGGTTACCGGCGGCGCCACACTCATAGAAACCGAAACGGCGCGCATCTCGGATACGCCAACGTGATGCAACTCCGCGACATGCCTTTGAACTCGCGGGCGATTTGGACGCAGTTATCGCTGGTTCCGAACGTTCTTCAGGCATCTGCCGGCTCGACGATCCGCTTCTCAGGCAGCCGCTCCAATCAGTCTCATTGGAACATCGACGGCACCAGCATGAGCGACGGCGTGGACGCCGAGTTCGGAACCATCGGGCAGGTGACCATGGTGACAAAGTCGGGCACGAATTCCTCCCATGGCGCTTGTTTGACTACTATTCCACGCCCTGGTTCCGCGCTCGGAATCCGTTCGCGTCGTCACGGCCGACGGGCATCTCTCATCTTCCAGGCGGCAGTGCAGGGGGTCCCGTTTACATCCCCAAGATTTATGACGGGCGTAACAGGACGTTCGTGTTCGGATCCTTCGAGACCTTCCGGGGAAGCGTCACCACCCAGTCGCTCAATCCGAACGTTCCGCTTTTGCCCTGGCGGTCCGGTGACTTTTCCGGTCTTTCGACACCCATCATCAACCCTCAGACCGGCGCCCCATTCGCGGATAATCGCATTCCGGCGAACCGCATCAATCCGACTGCGCTGGCGATTCAGAACCGGTTCTATCCGGAGCCGAACTTCGGCAGCGCTGCCTCTACCAACCAGAATTACCGCACCGACCTTACACTTCCCGCAATGGAGCAGAACTACTACATGATTCGCGGCGACCACCGGTTTTCCGACAAAGACTCGGTGATGGGGCGCTATACTTTGCAGGATTTCAAGACGGACACCTTCACCGGCACGCTGCCTACCATCCCTCCGGGATACGTCATACGTAAGAATCACGCCGCGACCGTTGCCTATACGCGGACCTTTTCGCCTGTGATCGTCAACGAACTTCGCTGGGGTATCGCGACCAACAACTTACCGATATTCCCGCGCATCAACGGCAGAGAGTTCGTGCAGGAGTTCGGAATCCGCGGTCTGGCGCCCGATTTGCCGGATGTGCCTGGAATTCTGAACGTAAGGTTCGCAGGACTCGCTCTCACGAACATCGGCCAGAGCAACTTCAGGAACCCCGGCGCTACGAATCACGTACAGAACATCCAAGATCACATCAGCATCTTCCGCGGGCGTCACAACATGAAGTTCGGCTTCAACATCGCCCGGATTGAAGCGGACAACTACGGCGCCGGCGCCAACCTCTTTGGCAACCTGCAGTTCTCGAACCGCTACACCGGTCATCCATACGCCGACTTCCTGCTGGGACTGCCGTCCACAGCGTCCCGCTCCTCCCCGCCGCTGCGGGTGGACCGTAGACGCTGGCAGTACGACTTCTTCTACACCGGCAACTTCAAAATCACTTCCAAGCTCAGCCTCGATTACGGGCTCCGCTACGAGTACCACCCCGGATGGCAGGAAGATAACGGCTATCTCTCCATGTTCGACATCGGCACGGGGAAGATTGTGGTACAGGACGGGTCCATCGATAAGCTGAGCCGCGTTTTCCCAAAGAACTACGTGGATATCGTGGAAGCGAGCAGCATTGGCCTGCCCGGAAACACGCTGATTCGCACCGACAAGGAATAACTTTGCGCCGCGATTAGGTCTTGCATGGCGCCCGTTGGGACCGAACACCGTGATGCGCGGCGGCTTCGGCGTCTACTTCGACGCCGTTCCGCGCATGTTGACCATGGCGGGCGTGCCGTTCCTGCTGAACGAAGCGCCCTTCAACAACCCCGCCGGCAACCCGTAGTCGTTTTGCCGCAGGTTTTTCCGTCCACGGGCGCTGCCGGGCCTTCCTCTGTGTCTCTCCCCGCCGCCGTAAACCCGGATCTGAAGATCCCGTACAGCATGCAGTACAACCTGACGGTGGAACACTCCCGCTGGAACACCGGATTCCGCGCGTCGTATATCGGGACGAATACCCGGCAGGGCGATTACTCGTACAACTATAATTCGCCGGTTCCCGATGGCAGGCTCTTCACGGACAAGCCGCGCCCGTTCCCGCTTGCAGTCCATCCCGCTTCCCGAGCTGCTTTCCGGCGACGGAGAACGGTGGGCACGGCAGCCCACCCGAGATCACGTCTACGCCTTTGAACGCTGAACCATCAAACTCGTTCAGATCGCCTTCGATGACATTCCAAGAGGGCCGGTTCAGGCGCAGCGTTGCGCAAGCGTGCTTGTTAATTTCGACCAGCCCGGCATGCTCGATCCCGGCCTGCTCCAGGCCTATGGCTTGTCCGCCGGCGCCAGCGCACAACTCAAGCGTACTGAGTCCGCTCGGAGTTGCCCCAGCTGAACGCCTAGCCGACCCGGTCAGCCAGGGATTGTCCGGTCCGGTTAACATCTCCGGAAATAGCGACCCGGTGCCGGGAGCGCGCTTCCTCATTCCTCTGTCCTCATCGGCTGTAAAGCAGATTCTCTCAAAATTCTCGTGGCCGCGCCCCCGCAGCAAAGCCCATTGTACTTCGATCAAAACATTGATTGCACAGAATGTTGCAGATGTGTGGTGGATGCGGCAGGGAGCAGGGCGGGATCGCCTCCAGCCGCTGCTGCGGTTCCGCACCGTAGTTCTCGACGGTGATGTTCCAGAAGCCATCGAGAGGGCAGTGCGTTCGGCCCGGACACTGTCATACCGGCCAATTCCCCGCCGATGTCGAACCCGGACATCGAAGATACCGAGTTCTCTACCGGGGTGCGGCGCATGCAGGCGGTGGTAGGTCAGGAGGCCCCTTTGATCATGGCTGGGAATCCCGAGTTGGCCGGCGGCGGCCAGTGAACATCACCCGTAACAGTTGGTCTTCGCGTGCGATTTCCTGGCGGATCGCTTCCGCCGTTTTTTTGGTCCGCCGGCGGTTCATCCTTGGCCGGCCGGAAGCGCAGATCTCGGCGTTGGCCTCGACAAATTCGCGGCTGAGCTGCTGGTATTTGCGGGACTGCGCCACCTCCCGCTCGGCCTTGTGGATCGCGGCAGGACCCGATAGAGACTCGGAAATGCTCTTGCCGTTGACTTTATGGGTGAGCCGGAGGTTAGGGCCGTGGCCCGGCTGGCCGAGCTGATGACAGCGACGGACTGACTTGCCACACCGCCGGGAGGTGTTGGTCATGGAACCGGGACGGAAGAAGTCGTCAAGCTGAGCGATCTGGCGAGTGATCACCTCGCGGCGCTGCTCTAATTCGGAAAGGGAATGGGACATAAGGTTGAACTCTCGTCCGGTCACATACGCAAGGATTTTTACCACAAAAAAGACCCTGACGCTTCTCACTCCCGCGGCGCACGCCCGTGTTGTTCCCGGCTTCCCTATAGTGAAAAGATATAATCAAAAACGAGGGAGTGAAGGGAACACATGGTTTTCGATCCAATGTACCTGTTGTTTATCCTGCCAGGGCTGACTCTGTCGTTGTGGGCCAGCTTCCGCACGAAGTCTGCTTTTAATAAGTATTCGCAGATACGGTCCGTGCGCGGAATGACGGGGGCGCAGGCTGCACAACTCCTGCTGGATGGCGCCGGGATTCGCGACGTAGGCATCAAGGTCTCGCACGGGTTGCTGTCGGATCACTACAACCCCGTCAACAAGACCCTGAACCTGTCCGAGGAAGTATACGGCTCCATATCTGTGGCGGCTATCGGAGTCGCCTGCCATGAAGCCGGGCACGCTATCCAGCACGCTGTGCATTACAAACCCATGTGGCTCCGCTCGGCGCTGGTCCCCACCGCGAACATCGGGTCATCTATCGGATACTTCGTGATGCTGCTCGGCCTCATGTTTGCTTCCACAAACATGGTGCTGGCAGGCGCCGTCCTGTTTTCCATGGTTCTGTTGTTTCAGGTCGTGACTCTGCCGGTGGAATTCGACGCCTCGAACCGGGCAAAGCGCCTGGTGCTGGAACAGGGAATTGTGACAGCGCAGGAACGCCAGGGGATCGATAAGGTTCTAAATGCCGCCGCGCTTACCTACATCGCCGCAGCCGTGAGCACGTTGCTCACGCTGCTTTATTTTCTGATGCGTGCAGGTCTTCTGGGCGGCCGCCGCAGCGATTAACCGTTAGCTGAGGCGCCTCCGCAGTTTCAGTCCAATACCGGCCAGTCCGGCGCCGAGAAGAACTAGTATGCGTGGTTCCGGTACCGGAGTTGGAGCGATCGGGAATTGGCGTAGCGTGAACCGGTTGAAGCCATTCAGATTCAGTCCGCCTACTCCATCTGGCACATCAATTGCGAAGCTAAATGCTGTTG
>CAADGY010000095.1 GCA_900696665.1 uncultured Acidobacteriota bacterium | reverse complement strand
CGAACAGTGAAAGCTCTTGCCCGGCTTCTAAAATGCGGCCAAGCGCCGGAACAGATTCCGGCACGCCACCGGTATTGAGTACCGTGCCGCGCTTGAGACGAAGCCCCTGCTCCGTCCGCACTGGCAGTAAGGGTACCCAATAATCGGGGACCTCAGTTGTCAACCGGTAATGTAATGTTTCCGATGCTGTCCCCGGCTGTGGAAGCGACTCCGGTCCACGTCGTCGTTTCTGTTCCAGATATGCTTCAAACCGGCTGAGTGTTTGTTCGGTTGGACTTTCGACCAGCCGTTCAATCCCCCAGGCCAGGTTCGCCATCTCATCGCGCAAGAACAGCACCTCTTCGATCGGCCGGCTCTCCAAACTTTTGAGCAGCGACGGAGGCAGGAAAAACATATTCGCTTCCGGGTTGGTGATGCCACTCCCTCGCAAATAGGAGTGCTGGAACATGCGCCACGTGGAATGGGGAGCACCCAGTTCACTGGAAGATTTGATGAGAGTGCGAACACCGAATGTGTCTGTAATGACGAACGAATGGGTGCGATAAAGAGATCCAACTTCAAGTTCAATGGGGATAATAAACCAATCGTTGCCGTAAGCCAGTGCAAACTCGACCAGCAGCATCCGCCCAAGATCGGCCGGTCCGGCGTCCACCGAGCCAAAGTCCACCTGCGCGTCTTCAAATTCCCAAAACCGCGCCGCCGGCATTCCCCGAAAACTGACCGGGGCCGGTATGACTGTCCGCGTAATTTCGGTCGGGGCGTTATCTGCCGCCGCCCCGAGTGTCACCTCAGCATTCTCATCAAAGGCGTACCAGTCCAGGTGGCCTTCAGAATATTCCGGCGCCGTTAATATATGCTCGCGATCACCGAGCCGCGTTGCAACCGAAAAGGCATACTCCAAACGTTCCGGCAGCCACGACGGGTTGGCGACTTCAGGCTCGCTGAAAAGCGCCTCGAACCATTGCCGCCAAAGGTGCGCCGCCTTCTCAACTTCTGCCAGATCGGCCGGAGCAATTTGCAGCGCGGGTTCAATGAAAATTCCACCCGGACTGGTCGAACGGAACGCGGCATAGAGCCGGCGACCATCTGGGACGCGCGTTGCGATCAAATCGAAGAAGTTGAGGCTGTCGCGGTCGAGTCTGGCCCGCTGCTCTGGCGTCAAGGCCGGAAACGGATATTGCCTAATGAAGACGGCGCGGTAATCCCTCGACAGCGGCTGCAGGTCCAGCATACGCAGGAAGTGCTGGCCAGCCTCTGCGGCCAGCCGGAGCTTTTCAGGCTTTGCCGGTTGAGCTGAGGCCGGGCGAACTGTTTCCCGCTCAACCAATGTTTCGAGCGGCACGCGGCTGCTGTCATACCTCGCGGCATTGATCATGGTGTTGGGGGAGATAGGGCCCGAATGATAGCGGGTCAGCCGCGCAGCTTCCGCACGCCAACGTGCCCTCACCGGCGAGCCGTTGTCTTCGCCCTGGAACTCTCCCAACTGCCATTGTCGCGCCAGAAGCCAGAGCGGATCGTAAACTCTGGCCTGTAGGCTGGTGTTCATCTCGGCATCGCGGCAACGCGGCTCCAGCCGCATCCAACTGGTAATGGATGGCATGACTCCCCCTACTTGATCGGCGTGAAGTCGGTCGAAATGGTATGACCGGCAGTGTTGAAAGCAAAGTATAACGCGGGCAGGTAATGCCCGACTTCGTCCAGGGCGTCTGGGTCAAGAGCGCGGATTCTGGCCAGGTCGAGCGTCTCCAGCAGCACCTGTTGTAGAGACCAGACCGTCCACGGCACATCGACTTCCGGCGGTACAGCAATCAAAATTGTTTGCGGCGGCGCCGCATTGGGTTGATCGTACTGAAAGGCGATGGAGGTGATTTCGGTCGTGTTCGGCACGACTTCCACCCACTCGTCGAAAAGCAGCCCGGCCAGCGGCTGGTGTACGTCAAGCGGGGTGACCGATTGAACGGCCAGGGAGAGTTTTCCACCCGGCAGCCTCTGTCCGTCTTTGAGCGGTAAGCCGACCCAGCGGTCATTGGGATCGTATGGAAGCTGGGCGATAGTCAATTTCAGTTTTTCGCCACTGGCAATAGCTTCGGCGTAACTGAGCGTTACATTGAGCCGGGCCAGGCCATCACGCACGCGCGCCATACGCTGGAACCAGGTGGTCGAAGCGAGTGGGTCCCCGTCTTGCACCTTGAGACTATCGGCCAGCGCTTGCTCAAGCTCGGCAGCGTTGGCTGCCGTAAAACGTGGCAGCACGACGAACGCTTGGCCAAAGACAAAACGCAGCCGCGTCAGGGCGTGATCGCGCTTGCTTTCCGCCGATGCAGAGCCGGCGTTAAGACCGGCGGCAAGCGCCGTGAGTTGAGCGACACGTTGTGTAAGTTCATTATGGATTGAGCCCGCTTGCGCCAGCAGCATTTGACGATCAGCCAGGGAATCACCCGCAGCGGAAAGCGGCACAGCGCCAGCCACGCCAAAAATCGCCGCCCGGATGATCAGATCTCGTAGTATATCCAGGCTGGCCGTCTCCGGGTTGGCGAGTTGCGCCTGGAAATCGTTCTCAGTCCGGCGCAATGACTGCTCGGCTTCGACTGCGCGTTTCTCCAACTCGACAACATCCACGCTAAAAATCGCGCTTTGCTCCGGCAGGTTCAAATCATTGGCGTCAATCCCGCGCACGCCGGACAGCAGTTGGCGCGCCGCCCGCAGCAATTCGCTGAATTCGCCGTAACTGAGCTCGCCGGCCGGCCATTCCGGTTTGCGGCCAGGATCGATACGCAGCAGGGCACCGGGCGAGAAGCCGCCTGGCTGGCGTACGGTCGTATACAGGATACGTTGTTCAATCTCCGCCTGTTGCCCACCTTCGACGGCGTAAATAAAATCGAGTGGCGCCAGGCCCAGTTGGTTGAGGCGGATCTCTTTAGATTCTAAAACTTCACCGGTCCCCGGTTCCAGCCGCTCGACCACGCACCGCACATTGGCCGGATTGCCGAGCAATTTCGCCACCCAGGCGTTCAAGTGCGGCTCGGCGCTGGCTCGAAACGGGTTCTCAGGCGGCGTCCAGGCGGGAGGAAGCGCCGGATCACCGCTGAACAGCGTCACCAGCCGATGGGTCAAGGCAATCCCCGTGCGAGGCGTCCGCACGACCTCAAGTTCGGGCGGGGGTGTTTCACCACCCGCGATGGATTCCACCGTGCTGGCAGCGCGTAGCGGGTTTCCGCGCACGACCTGATGCACGCTTTCGGCCAGCAGCGCGTCGCTGACGGCATCCACGGCGTCCTCTAAGCCTGCAAGTGCATCTTGAATGGCTTTATATTCGGGATTGGTGGAATCGAATGGGGG
>CAADGY010000094.1 GCA_900696665.1 uncultured Acidobacteriota bacterium | reverse complement strand
TCGCCAGCATTGCCCGTCTCCGCTTCACCGGCACGAGCAGATTAACACGCGCTCCCGAGAGGCCATGGCAAAAGGCGACATTTCTACTTTGCCAGGAACACGACATTTCTACTTTGCCTTGACAGGAAGCACCAATGAGATCGACTATCCTTGCATTCCTTACTACACTCGCGTTCGCCGGCGCGGCCCTTGCGTCCGTGGCGGTGTTGGAGGACTTCGAAAGCGCCACACCCTCCAGCCGTTGGATCGGAGGGAAGGTCGAGGTTTCGGACCAGCAGGCCTCACACGGCCGCCTCTCCGGCAGGATTATTTTCGAGCAGTCGCGCAGTGAGATCCGTCTTCAACCGCGGCAACGGGATTGGCGTCCGTTCGACCGCCTCCTGTTTGACGTCTATAGCGATCGCAGTGAAATACAAACCCTCTCTCTTCGCATCTATGAACGCGCCGGCGGCGCCAATCCCGACGGCTATTTCGAAGCCAGAAATAAACTTGTAGTCAAGAGCGGATGGAACCACATCGAGGTGAAGCTGTCTGGTATGCAGACGGCCTCTTATCAGCGCAAGCTTTCCTTCGATGACATTGCGGAATTGTCTCTGTTCTGCGAGAGAGTGCAATTTCCCTGGACAATTTTCGTGGACAACATCCGTCTGGTTCAGGGCCAGGAAGGGGCAACAAGATCGCGGAACGAGCCGGACGACATTGTTACCACAATTGAGAACCGCTGGTTTACGGTGCGCCAGGTAGCGAGACCCGAGGAGGTCCCGGAATCAGACGATGTAGGCCGCTTGCGCAAGGAGGCGCAACAGCAACTGGACCGGCTCCGCGAAACCATTCGCGCCGCGCAGGTTCAAGGGATCGACACGATTTATGCGGAGCGCCATCTGGTGACGGCAGAACTTGGATTGCAGGTGCGCCCGCGGCTGCCCTGGTTCAATAACGATGCGGACAAACTGAAAATGTTCGCTTACGTAGCCGGGAGTTGCGCACGGGGGCGGCGGCATCTCGAAGACCTGATCGCGGGCGTCGTCCGCCTTCCGCACGTGGACGACACACAGGTGACCGGACCGGACGTGCCCCTCTATCCCAATCTGAAAGGACTCAAAAGCGACGGCTGGTTTTACAGGGATTCGGAAGGCAAACCCCTGATGGTGATTTCGCTGCATTCCCCCAGCACTCTGCTGCAGCGCTTCTTCGCCACACCACGGCAGCACATTGAGAGCTACACCGTGGGAGGCGGCTCACGTTGGACCATCGAGGAGTCACCCGTTTATGAGGCGTTTCACAAATATCCGGATACTCACCGGGTGGGTTGGGACGGCTGGTGCGGACACCTGATCCGCGATCTGTTTTCAATGGGCGGCTCCAAAATGGAGAACGTTGTAATTTGCCTGGAGAGTCCGCATATCCGGGACGCCGTCGACAAATATATCCGCATAAACATCCCGAAATTTCATAACAATCCGCAGTTGTTGTACGACGTGATGGCTTACGAGCTGATGTACATCTGCTACTGCGAACGCAGCCAGAAAATGTTCCGCGAATGGCTCGCCAACAAGCATGGAACCATTGCGCGCGTGAACGAGATCTACGGCACGTCTTACACCGGATTCGACGGAGTTGTGGCGCCGCCGGTCAAGAACTCACGGCCGCTCGCCGGCACGAATCGCGCACTCTGGTACGACTGGGCGCGATTCAACCAGGACCGCTTCACCGATTACCTGTTATGGGTGAAAAGCCGTGTCCGGGCGGTGGATTCAACGGTGCCACTGGCCGCAGGCGGCAGTTCCAGCATGCTGGGAGGCGGAACCGGAACCAGCGGAATCGACGAAGAACGCATCGTCAATGAAGTGGGCGACCTGATTCTTCACGAGGGTGGTGGATCCACTCTCGGCGCCGATTTGCAGATGGCGTTACCAGAACAGAAAAAGCCCCTCGCCGACCCCGAGATGAGCCTTCAATCCGTCTACAACCTGCTGCCGCACGCACTGCACGGCAAGAGCGTGATGCAGTTTTTCCATTGGCCCGCACAGCCGCAAAACGAGTTCTTCAGTATGAACGCATCAGCCCTGCCGCATAGCTGGCGTTTCTCGCTTGCCGAGGTGGGGGACCTGATCCGGGCGACGCTGGATGCGCGCAGATTGGCGTCCGAGATCGCGGCCTTCGTTGACGCTCCGCCGGAAGTGGCGATTTTGTACTCGCAGACTTCCACCTTGCAGTTGCCTCCGGAGATGCTGACCTGGCGTGTCACACCCTACCTCGCGGAACTGGAGAAGATGTACGAAGGAAGCCGCTATCTGGATGCGAAGACGACGTTCATCACCGAGAGGCAGGCCGCAAAGGGCTGGTTGAGCCGCTATAAACTTCTCCTGGTGCCGGGCGTGCGTAACCTGCCGGCTGGCATAGTGCAGAAGATATGGGAATTCGCCGAATCGGGCGGGCGTGTCCTGATTACTCCTGAATCGCTGCTGGGTGACGAGTACAACCGCCAACAGCCGTTCCTCTCCCGACTTGGAATTGCCATTGAACAAACCCGCCATCCCAAACCTGGCACCATAGGCGCGATGACGCAAGGATACGATCAGAGCTTCTCCCAGGATGTCGCTTTCACCAGCGGCTCGCGCCAGAAACTGCGCGTTCCTCTCTGGGACGGCATGGAACTTGAGACCGGCGGCGTTTCGCAGAAGCTTCGGCTCACCGGCGATGCCGAATCCATTGCGAACTTCAGCGACGGCGGAGCCGCCCTGGCGCGGACCAGAACCGGCCGTGGCGTAATCTACTATTCAGCGGCATCCTTGACCAGCAAGAGCTACTGGCGCTTGCTCGATCGTATCTTCCAAGACGCGAACGTCACCAGGCCGGTGCGCGTCAGGGATGCGGACAACCCCGAAGCATGGGAACTCGAAGCGCGTTACGTTGTATCGGGCAAACGGCGATTGTTGTATGTCACCAGCCACAAAAACGGGCCGCTGAATGTTGAATTGCAGCTTCCCCCAAAAGACACAGCCACACTGTTCGACCTGCGGAACCGCACAACGGTGGAGAGCATCACGCTGCCGTCCAGGGAGACGGGGATTTACGAATTGCGGTAAGACGTGGCTAGGCCTGGCTAGGCCGCACCTGCCGTCATTTGCACTTCGCCAGCGATACGCCGCAAAGCGGCTAGCACATCGCCCGCTTTTACCGGCTTCGCCGCAGGAACGCCAAAACTGAAGTACATTCTGCGGAACAATTCGTACAATTCATCGTACACTCGGGTGGCGGCGTCATCCGGCTCCACCACTCTGTACTTCGGGCAAAGCGCGTCCTGTGCTTCCTCGACCGATTTAAAGGTCCCCGCCGCGAGGAACGCAAAAATTGCCGAACCGAGGCTCGTCACCTCCGACTCTGGCACCAGGACGGGCTTATTCAGCACACTAGCGTAGACGCGGTTCAGCACTTCGTTGCGTTGCGGAATGCCGCCGCCGTTAATGACACGCTGAATGGGGACGCCGTGCTCCGCCATGCGCTCGAGAATGATTCGCGTGTGAAAGGCCGTGCCCTCGATGGCGGCGGACAACTCGTCCTGCGCCGTATGAGTCAACTTCCAGCCGAGAGTAATGCCGCCCAGTTCCGGGTTCACCAGCACGGTACGATCCCCGTTGTCCCATGTAAGCCGCAGAAGCCCGGTTTGCCCCGCCTGGTAGTTCTCCAGCCCTTCCGACAGTGCCGCGACCGTCGAGCCGGCACGCCGGGCAATTGCATCGAATATGTCGCCGGTGGCCGAAAGCCCCGCTTCGACACCCGTCATACTGGGGTGAATAGACCCTTCCACAACTCCACAGACACCCGGCACCAGGCTGATGCGTTCGCCGATCGCCATAATACAGGTGGACGTGCCGATCACGTTGACGACGTCGCCAACGCGGCACCCCGCGCCGATAGCGTCCCAGTGGGCATCGATGCCGGCGACGGGAATTGGGATCCCGGCGCGCAGGCCGAGACGGGCCGCCCACTCCGGCGATAACTCACCGGCAATCTTGTTCGATGCCGCATAGCGCCCATTCAATTTTTCGCGGATGCCGGCGAGCAACGGATCTACCGCCACAAAAAAATCCTCGGGCGGCAACCCGCCCAACGCCTCATTCCACATCCACTTGTGCCCCATCGCACAAATGGAGCGCGGTACAAGTGAGGGCTCCCGTATGCCGCACAATTCGGCGGTTACCATGTCACAGTTTTCGAGCGCTGTCACGAATTTGCCGCGCTTTGTGGGGTTGTTGCGGAGCCAATGCAGAACTTTGGAGAACCCCCATTCAGAGGAGTACGTGCCGCCCGACCAGTTGATGGCTTTCATACCCAACTTGTGGGCTGTTTCCGTGATCTCGGCTGCCTCACGCCACGCGCGGTGATCGCACCAGAGATAGTAATCGTCCAGCGGCTCGAGTCCCTGACCTACCGGAATCACCGTCGAGCCCGTGGTGTCGATCGCAAGTGCCTCGACACTGCCACCCGGCACACCGGCCGCTTCGAGCGCTTGGCAAGCCGCTTCTACAAGCGCCTGCATTTGGTCCGCATGGCTTTGAGTAGCGTAATCGGGATCCTGTTTTCTGCGATGCAGAGGATAGTCCGCGGCGCCTGAACCGAGCCGGCCCCGCTGGCTATCCACGATGCAAACACGAACGCTCTGCGTTCCGAAATCTACTCCCGCGACAATAGCCATAAGTCTCCTCGGTTCGCAAATTCGAATGATTGCGAGACCAGTGTATCGAATACGGCTGCTGCCGATCTTCCGCCACGCCCCGTTCCGCCGCGTTTTTCCCGGAAACGAAACCGGACAAGCCGTTACTTTGGACGAATACGGCGAAATTATCGCGGAAGATCTTTGTGGAGGCGTGGAATATAGGCGGGGCCGCCCAGCGCGCCGCCGAACTGGTTATGGCGAAGCGGATACTTGCGGGCGGCAAACGTGTTGCGTGCATCGAACTTGTCATTGCGCAGGAATTCGTAAAGGCTTCCATGCGGTTGGTTGGTCCCACTCTTGGTCACCACGTTCACCACACCGCCGAGAGTGTTGCCGAACTCCGCCGACATGGAACCGCTCTGGACCTTGAACTCCTCTACCGCGTCGACGGTGGGCTGGACGGAGATGTCTTTATAGTAAGCGTTTAGGTTGTTTGCGCCGTCGATCAGAAAAGCATTCGATGCGTTGGGCTCGCCATTGATGCTGACCTGAGCCACGTTGCGGCCGCGGTCGTTGAACCGGACGCCGGCCGGCCCGGTCCCGGACTTCACGTTGGGCGCGAGCAACTCCAGGCCGAGGACCGTGCGGGCGTTCGACGGAAGGTCGTCGATGCAGCGGTTCTCGATCACCTTGCCTACCGTCGGAGAGGCGGCATCGACGGGTACATGCCAAGGAGTTGTTCTGGGATGTCAGCGCCACGTGGCGGACACCATCAATCGCGTAGCTGCGGAGCATAGAACCGACCTGATGGCAATGGGCACGCGCGGCCGTCTACCGGATTTGGGTAGTAAGCCAGCCGGCCAATAAAGCGTGCCGCATCCGGCGCGGCAGCTTCGGGTTTTGGTCCTAATGACACCTGTTCGTTTGCAGACTGTGCGCTACTCGACATTGGCGCCCTCCACGGCGGCGCCGCGTGTGAAGCCGTCCTCCGATTCACCGGCCGTTTTTCCAATCAGAACAAAGCGTGCCAGCCCAGGATCAAAAGCAGTCACCGTTCCATCATCAATCTGGTAAACCCACCCATGCAGTTGGAGTTTGCCCTTACGCAGCCGCGAGGCGACGGAAGGGTGGGTGCCGAGGTTTGCGAGTTGCGCCACCACGTTCTCCTCGATGAGCGCGTTTAGCAGCTCTGCGCCCTTCAAGTGCGGATAGTTGTCTTGCACGATGAAACGCGCGCTCTCGGCGTGCTTCAACCAAGCAGCCACATTCGGCATACCGGCCAGTTGCTCCGGATGAAGCAACCCACTCATGGCTCCGCAATCGGAGTGACCACAGATGATGATGTCTTTGACCCCCAACGCCAAGACAGCGAATTCAATCGTGGCAGATACGCCGCTATTTTCTTCGCCATAGGCGGGAACGATATTGCCCGCGTTGCGGCAAGTGAAGAGGTCGCCAGGCGCCGTCTGTGTTATCAACTCGGGCACGATCCGTGAATCCGAGCAGGTAAGAAACAACGCCTCGGGCGCTTGACTGGATGCGAGCCGCTCAAATAGCTGCCGGGTCTGTGGAAAGATCTCGTTCTGGAAACGGGATAACCCGCTTAGAATTCGCTTCATTTACAAGTCTCCTTCGTCCTGCTGCTTCACACGGGCGGTGTTCCGGCCGCAACCGCAGGGCATATGGATTTTCATAGGTCTCTCCTCCAAGCCCCGTTCACCGTGCGTGAGAGCCACACACGCGGGCATACGCGATGGGCGCAAATGGAACCTGCATGACACAAATGGCTAAAGGAGAGGCGGAGGGGGGAATCCAAGGACAAGTTTTGATAGCGTAGCATACAAGGAACTTTTTACTGGAATCCGTGCCTACATCGGTATTGGTCCCGTTCGAACGCCGGTGATATAATCGGAGTGGCGTAGTTTACTGGGTGTTGCCATATGGCTGCGAGATTGAGCAGTTGCATGATTCTCGGCCTCTGCTGCGCCTTCCTTACGGCAGGCTCACGCCTTAGCTCCGCTGACAAAGTAAATACCGGTCAACAGCCGAGGGTTACTATTACCCCCCGCGTCAAGCCGGGGCCGGATGCCGGCCTTTCCACTCGGACCGATATTCGCGTAGACAAGACGTTAGTACTGATCAACGTCACCGTGACAGATCCTCTGAACCGCTTCGTCACCGGGCTCGATCGTGACCATTTTAGGCTCTTTGAGGACAAAGTCGAACAGGATGTGGCGCATTTTGCGAGTGAAGATGCTCCGTTGTCGGTCGGGCTGGTTTTTGACGCGAGCGGCAGCATGGGCAGTAAGCTACAGAAAGCCCGGCAGGCCGCCGCCCAGTTTTTCAGGACCGCCAATCCAGAAGACGAGTTCTTCCTGATTCAGTTCAATGACCGCCCTGAAATGGTGAGTGGATTTACGACCAATACCGAGGAGATCCAGAACCGTCTGACATTCACTCAGGCGAAAGGACGAACCGCGCTGCTCGATGGCGTATATCTCGCCCTGAACCAGATGAAAAAGGCGCGTAATCCTCGCAAAGCGATTCTGATCATCTCCGACGGGGGAGATAACAGCAGCCGCTACACGGAGAGCGAAATTAAGAACCTGGTGCGGGAAGCCGACGTCCAAATTTATGCGATCGGAATTTTCGAGCCCATTTCGTCCCGCGGCAGGACAGCGGAAGAGCTTTCGGGGCCCGGCCTCCTGACCGAGATCTCGGAGCAGACCGGGGGCAGACATTTCCCTGTCGAGAACCTGAATGAACTTCCCGACGTTGCCGCGAAGATCGGCATCGAGCTTCGTAACCAGTATGTTTTGGGCTACACACCATCGAACCGGGAAAAGGACGGGAAATATCGCAAGGTGCAGATCAAATTGGTTCAGCCCAAAGGGCTGCCTCCGCTACGGGCTTTTTGGCGGCTTGGCTACTATGCACCTTCTCAATAGACTCCTGGTTGTCGCGGCACTCTTTCTTGCTCCCGGCGCCTCCACCACGCGGCTGGATGCGCAAGTGGAGGACGAACCGACTTTTCGCGCCGACACGCGCCTGGTGGTTTTGCATGCCAGCGTAGTCGACAACAAAGGCCGCCTGGTGACGAACCTGCCTAGAGAAGCCTTCAAAGTCTATGAAAACGGCGTGCAGCAGCAACTCAAGATTTTCAGGCGGGAGGACGTTCCGGTTTCCATGGCGCTGGTCGTCGACAACAGCGGCAGCATGCGCGATAAGCGGCGCCGGGTGGAATTAGCCGCGATAGAGTTGGTGAAGGCATCGAACCGCCAGGATGAGGTTATGGTCGTCAATTTCAACGATGATGCGTTCGAGGACACACCGTTCACCAACGATATCAAGAAAATGGAAGAGGGGTTGACGCGCATCGACTCACGGGGAGGCACGGCGATGCGGGACGCCGTTTCCATGACCATTGACCGCGTGAAGGAAGCAGCCAAAAAAGATAAGAAGGTTCTCCTCATCGTCACCGACGGGAATGATAATCTCAGTAACATCAGCCTGGAGCGGTTAGTGGAGAAAGCTCACAACAGCGGTATTCTGATTTACGCGATCGGGCTGCTAAATGAGGAAGATCGCGGCGAGGCAAAGAAAGCCAAGCGGGCGTTGGATGCCTTGACGAAAGCTTCGGGGGGGTTGGCGTATTACCCGAAAGCGGTTGACAAAGTCGAGACCATCGCTCAACAAGTGGCGCATGACATCCGCAACCAGTATGTGATGGCCTACACGCCCTCGGCTCAGGATTTGGATGGCGGTTTCCGGCAGATCAAGGTGACCGTCGACGGTCCAAACCGGCCTCAAGTTCGCACTCGCACCGGTTACTACGCGGTGCCCGACAGTTCGAAACAGCGCGCGTCGGCTCCATCCCCCGCAGCGTTCTAAGCGACAAAAATATTACACGTTCTCAGGCTTTTCACCCGCCCGGGTTGGGCTATTATCGCCATTCCCTCTGATAAAATTGGACATTCAGGCTCAAACATCCACGAAATTGTTCAACCGATGACCCCACATCCTAAACGCGGCGCAACCCGCGTGCTTCTGACTTCGGTTTTCGGCCCGTATGCCCAGGATGACGAATTCGGCAGCCGGCGCATTAATCCCATGGAGTTGTACCACAACCAGGTAACACGCGCACAAGGTGCATTCTCTCTCCGGATGTTTCATCGCTCCTGGGGCATCATGATGATCCAGTACAACATCTCGACTCCCTGCACCCTGCTTGATTTTCCAACTCGGGAAACCTTCGCACGGGAATTGACCTCAGGGCGCTACGACGTAGTGGGAATTTCATCCATTATCGTGAACGTTGGCAAGGTGCGCGAGATGTGCCGGATGGTTCGGGAACTGTCACCGGATTCGCAGATTGTGGTGGGCGGGCACGTCACTGCCATCCCGGGTGTGGAGCAAATGATAGATGCCGACCACATCGTCAAAGGCGATGGGATCTCGTGGATGCGCCGCTACCTGGGCGAAGACGAAAATGCTCCCATAGCGCATCCGCCGATCATATCGGGATTTGGCCTGCGTGTGATGGGTATCGATCTGGGAGCCGCCGGTGACACCGCGGCCACCATTATCCCTTCGGCGGGATGTCCGATGGGTTGCAATTTCTGTACGACCTCCGCGTTTTTCGGCGGTAAGGGCAAGTATCTGAACTTTTTCGAAAGCGGAGACGAGCTTTTCGATATCATGTGCCGCGCCGAAGCGGATCTCAAAGCGCGATCGTTTTTCATCATGGATGAGAACTTCCTGCTGCAGCGCAAACGGGCGCTTGACTTGCTGAAGCGAATGCAGCAGGAGCGGAAAAGTTGGGCTTTTTATATATTCTCTTCCGCAAATGCGATCGCTAAATTCAGCATGGAAGAACTGGTTGAGCTCGGGATTTCCTGGATCTGGCTCGGCCTTGAATCGCCCAAATCGGGATGCTCAAAATTGAATGGCACCGACACGTTGAAGCTGACCGCCGAACTGCGCCGGCATGGCATCAAGCTGCTCGGTTCCACAATTATAGGGCTGGAGCACCATACGCCCGCCAACATTGGAAGCGAAATTGAACATGCCGTGTCGCACGATACGGATTTCCACCAGTTCATGTTGTATACGCCAGTGCCGGGGACGCCGTTATACCAGCAGGTCTCCGAAGAAGGCCGTCTGATCGATGTCAACTTGGCCGATATTCACGGACAGTGGAAATTCAATTTCAAGCATCCCGCCATTTCCGGCGATGAGTCGAAGAAGTTCCTGGATTGGGCCTTCGAGCGTGATTTCGAACGGAACGGTCCAAGTCTTTATCGGATCTGCCGCACCACGTTCGAGGGATGGAAGCGGTACAAGAATCACCCGGACAGGCGCGTGCGGGAACGTTTTGAGTGGGAAGTCCGGACGCTCAGAAAGTACTACAGCGCGCTGTTATGGGCCATGGAGCGCCGATTCAGGAACACCAACCGTTCCATCGGTGACAAGGTGCGCGCCTTGCGCTATGAACTCGAGCACGAGTTCGGTCCCTTCACTAGCTTGCTTGCCCGGCTGCTGGGCCCTGCACTGGTCTGGACCAGTATCCGCGAGGAGAAACGGCTCGCCGCCGGCAAGACCTACGAACCCCCAACCATCATCGAGCGCCGCAACTGGGGTACTGCGTAAGGCTGACATTTCCGAAGTGAGGTGATGTTGACCGGGCAGTTTCTCTACGTTAGGATAGTGGGGCGGGGTGGAGCAGTCTGGTAGCTCGTTGGGCTCATAACCCAAAGGTCGGTGGTTCAAATCCACCCCCCGCAACCAAATCGAACCACGCTGCGTTGCGCCGATTCAGACTCTCTGCCAACCTCCCTTTAACAAGCCAGGCTAATTTCCGGATCAGGAGCCGTTGCGCTGTTTGCGGACGAGGGTTCTCGGGTCGAAGAGATGTTTAGGCTCGTAGGCTTCTCTGGACCATCTGGATCCGCTCTCAAACAGTACTCCAATAAAGTAGCCTAACTCGTCCCGCCGGCTGTAGCGGACCTGACCGCGGAGAGTGATGGTGCCCATGGTGATCTCAACCTTGGTCCTTTCCTCGACCGCCACTTCGGATTGGACGCAAGCGCCGGACCGCGAGATATCTTCCAAATTCACGATTTCCTGTCTGCTTTTGCCTGCCGGATCCCGCCAGGATAAAGTGACAAGGTCGGAGCACAGCAGGCGAGCTTCTGTCCGTCTCTCCACCCGGAAAGAGCTACGCACAGGCTGTTGTCCTTCCATTCGAATTCGCCAAAGCAGACGGTGATCTTAGCCTAACGGGATTCGGGGGTGTAAAGCAAGTCACGTAACAGCTCCGCGGCGCGGATGGCGTTCCTGGAGGCTGTGCCAGACAGGCCCTCGCCCTCCGAGAAATCGGCGCCGGGCACGCGGCAGACATACGCCTGGCCCGTAAAATGAAATAGGCTCCGCGCCAGCGCGACGACTTCCGCGGGACGCAGTGAGTGCGCCAGCGGACTCCGGGGAGGAGGGTCACCTCGCGGCAGGCGTTCGATACGTGGGGGACCGGGTTCGATGTCGGCATCAACGAAGACTACTATCCGCGCCGGCGCGATTTCCTCGGACTGCTCGGGAGCGAGTTGCAGAAGGCTGCGGGTGAAGACGCCGGATTGCGATTCCAACAACTCCAGCACACGGTGGGCCGCTCCATCATCGCGCCTGAGCGAGTTTCCGATCGCAAGGATGATCGTTTTCATATCGAAGCTTGGGCGGCCGGCCTGACGGGCGGGTGTCTATCCACGCTCAATACGGGATAGGACATCCCCGGTTGACGATTTCAGCTCAACCACAAGCGGCATCTGTCCGATCGCATGAGTGGAGCAGGAGAGGCACGGATCATAGCAGCGGATGGCCGCCTCCACGCGGTTCAGCATTCCTTCCGTCATCGTATTGCCGGCAACGAACCGCCGGGCCGTCTGCTCCACCGCCTTGTTGATGGCGAGGTTGTTCTGAGCGGTTGCGATGAGCAGGTTGGCTTTCTGAATCAAGCCGTGATCGTCCACGGTGTAGTGGTGAAAAAGCGTGCCGCGGGGAGCTTCGCAAGATCCGATTCCCTCGTTACGGTTCTGCCCTGCCCTGGCGCAAACATGCGTATCCAACAATTCAGCGTCGCTGGCGATCTCTTCGATGCGTTCGACAGCGTGCAGCATTTCGATGAGCCGCGCCATATGGTAGTGAAACGATTGGCACACCGACTCCCGGATACGCTGCTTGAATTCTCGAAGCTCGCGGTCGGCCAGCGATGTTCCAGCCCACCTTGCCACATTCAAACGCGCCAGCGGGCCCACGCGATACATGCCGCCCGGATAACCGAGCGGTTTGTAGTAGGGGAACTTCATGAACGACCATTCCTCGCTCGCTTCCCCGAGGAAGGTGTGGTAGCGCAGGGGATCCAAGCCGTCGGCAACGATGTTGCCTTCGCCATCGACGATGCGGATCAGACCGTTGTAATACTCGAGTTCGCCTTCGCGGCTCACCGTGCCCAGAAATAGGCTCGGGAAGTTGCCGATGTGCTCGATCTCATCGTGGAAAGTATCCATGATGGATTTCATCGTGCTCAGCGCTTTTTGCAGGGTGTCGATAGCTTCGGGAACGCAAGCCAGAATTTCGTCCCTGGTGTCGGTGGAAACCGCGCTCAATACACCACCGGGTGTGGCCCATGCCGGATGGATCTTCTTCCCCCCCAGTAACTCGACGATACGTTGACCGAACTGCCGCAGGCGAATGCCGCGCCGCGCCGTTTCCGGATGTTTTTCGGCGAGTCCGAATACATTTCTTTTCTCGACGGGCGAGTCGAAGCCAAGCAGCAGGTCCGGCGCGGAGAGGTGAAAGAAGCTGAGCGCGTGCGATTGCAGCAACTGCGCGTAGTTTACGAGCCGGCGCTGCTTTTCCGCCGCCGGTGGAACCTGAACGCCGAGCAGGTGATCTCCCGCTTTGGCGCTGGCCAGAATGTGGCTGACCGGACAGATGCCGCAAATTCGCGACATCAGGCCCGGCATCTCATGAAACGGGCGGCCTTGGCAGAACTTTTCGAATCCACGGAACTCCACCACGTGAAATTGTGCGGAATCGACCCGTCCGGAGTCGTCCAGGTAGATGGAAATCTTTGCGTGGCCCTCAATGCGGGTCACCGGGTTGATAATGATTCGTTCCGCCATTTTTTTAACCGAATTTCCGCCCTTCCAGTGATGGTTCGCGGCCCTCGATCAGCGCCGCCACAAACTCGAAAATCGCATCCGCTGAAGGCGGGCACCCCGGCAGGAAATAATCCACTTTCACCACCTCGTGCACGGGCCGGACGCGCTCGAGCAACCCGGGGACAATGTGATTCCCTACGGGGATGCCGATGATGACAGTGGAGTTGTCGCGATAGGCCGTATTCAAAACGTCGTCCACTCCGAAGGCGTTGCGCATCGCGGTGACATTCCCGGTCACCGCGCAGTCGCCGAAGGACACCAGGATTTTCGAACGTTCGCGCACGGTGCGTATATGCTCCAGGTGTTCCGAGTTTGCCACGGCGCCTTCGACCAGCACGACATCAACCTCGGGGAAATCTTTGTAGTCGGTGAGCGGAGACGCCTTCAGCTCCATTTTGGATGCGAGATCCAGAAGCCGCTCGTCCAGATCGAGTAGCGACATATGGCATCCAGAACAACCTCCCAGCCACACGGTCGCGAGAGTTGCTTTGCCGTTGCCGTTTACCGCACCCATTCGTGTTTCTCCCTGGCGGTGACGATGTATTTGAGGAATCTCCGGTCCTTGCGCATTTCGCTAACCATCTTGCCTTTCGCAAACAGGGCGCCCGTCGGGCACACTTGCACGCACTTGCCGCACGACGTGCAGCTTTCCGACTCGCCCCAGGCCTCTCCGAGATCCGAAATCAGCAGAGAATTGACTCCGCGTCCGGAGAAGTCCCAGGTATGCGCGCCTTCCACCTCGTCGCAAACCCGGATGCAGCGGCTGCAAAGAACGCACCGGTTATGATCGAGGCCGAAGCGTTCGTGCGACGTATCCACCGAGAGAGTGGGAAACCGGTAGCGAAGCCGGACATGGTCGATGCCGAGCGAAGCCGCCAGGTCTTGGAGTTCGCACGCCCCGTTCACAACGCATACGGCGCAGATATGGTTTCTTTCGGCGAACAGCAGTTCTACGATTAACCGCCTGTGGGCAAGCAGTTGCTCGGTGTTGGTGCGTATGACCATTCCCTCTTCCACCGGGGTCATACAGGCAGCCACCAGCTTGCGCTGGCCTTCCACCTCCACCATGCACAGCCGGCAGGCGCCGACATCCGACACGCCTCCCACGTGGCACAGCCGCGGAATGTGGATGCCATTGTCCCACGCCACGCTGAAGATAGACTGGCCGGCAACTCCCGTTACGGCCTTACCGTCGATTTCGAGAGTTCTGACACTCATGCCTGGACCTCCCTATTGCTGCTCGCGGCGGCGGGGAGCACACAGTGGCCGGCGGGGCACCGGTGGTCCCGGATGTGCGCCTCATATTCGCCGGAGAAGTAATTGAGCGTACTCATCACGGGATTGGGCGCCGTTTGGCCGAGCCCGCAGAGGCTGGTCTCCCGCAGCAGCTTAGCCAGTTGCTCGAGCAGAGCGACGTCGTTTTCGTTCGCCTCGCCCTTCGTGATGCGCTGGAGAATATCGTGCATCTGGACCGTTCCCGCGCGGCAGGGTATGCACTTGCCGCACGACTCGTCCATGCAAAAATCCATGAAGAACCGCGCCACATCAACCATGCACGATGTATCATCCATCACGATGAGGCCGCCCGAGCCCATGATGGAGCCGATCTTGTGGAGCGACTCGTAATCTACCGGTATGTCCAGGAACTGCGGCGGAATGCAGCCTCCGGACGGTCCACCGGTCTGCGCCGCCTTGAATGCCCGTCCTTCCGGGATCCCGCCGCCGATCTCGAAGACGATGGTCCGAAGGCTGGTGCCCATGGGCACCTCGATGAGCCCGGTATTCTCAATTTTGCCGGCGAGCGCGAAGACTTTGGTTCCCTTGCTGGTAGGCGTGCCGATGGTAGCAAACCAGTCGCCGCCCTTCGCCACAATGGGAGCGATGTTGCCGAAGGTCTCCACGTTGTTGAGTAGTGTCGGCTTGCCCCACAAGCCGGATTCCGGCGGATAGGGCGGACGCTGGCGTGGCTGTCCGCGCTTGCCTTCGATGGAAGCGATCAACGCGGTTTCCTCGCCACAAACAAAAGCCCCAGCTCCGATTCGCAGGTCGATACGGAACTGGAAGTTGTCTTCAAAGATCCGGCTGCCGAGCAGCCGCTCGCGCTCGGCCTGCTTGATGGCCGCTTGCAGCCGCTGGATGGCCAGTCCGTACTCTCCGCGAACATAGATGTAGCCCTGTTGTGCGCCCACGGCGTAACCGGCAATGGCCATGCCTTCCAGCACGCGGTGGGGGTCGCCTTCGAGAATGCTGCGGTCCATGAAAGCGCCGGGGTCGCCCTCATCGGCGTTACAGACGACATATTTGGTGTCCACCGGCTGCTTAGCCACCAACTCCCACTTGAGGCCGGTGCTGTAGCCCGCACCGCCGCGGCCCCGCAACCCGCTTCGCTTCACTTCCTCAATGACCTGTTGCGGGGTCAATTCCATCACGGCCCGGGCCAGCGCCTGATACCCTCCGGCTGCGATATAGTCCGAAAGCCTCTCAGGATCGACCGTGCCGCTGTTTGCCAGCACGATCTTCTCCTGCTTGATGAAGAAATCGGCTTGCGGGTCCAGTTTCCGGTCTGCCAGCAGGTTGGCGCCTTGTCCCGCGACCAACGCGCCGGCATCTTCCGGCGTTACCGCCGCGTAAATGGTTCCGTCGGATTGCGTGCGCACGAGCGGTCCCTTGCTGCACAGGCCCATGCAACCCGTTCCGCAGCACTCCACTTCGGCGCCCACCCCACGGGCTTTGATCTCCTCGTCGATGGCTTTCTTGATCGCGTCAGCGCCCGAGGAGACACAGCCCGCGGCGGTGCAGCAGTAGATACGCTCGCGCAGCCCTTGCTGGCGTGCGATCTCTTTGGCCTGCTGTTCCAGAAGATCTTCGAAGGTCATTTCACACCAATCCGATCCAGTTCTGCGTTCAGTTGATCCGGCGTTAGGCGCGGCAGGATCTTTCCGTCGTAAATAACGGCGGGAGCCAGTCCGCACGAACCGATGCATCGCGCCGCCTGCACGCTCATCTTGCCGTCGGGACTTGTACTGCCAGCCTTCGCGCACCGGTGCTCGAGAACACGCATCAGCCCCTGGGCTCCGGCTACATAGCAGGCCGTGCCCGTGCAGACAATCATGGAATGCTCGCCTTTCGGCTCCAGCGAGAAAAAATGATAGAAGGTTGCCACACCCAACACGCGGCTGGGCGGAAGGCGCAGCTTCCGGGCGATGGTTTTGAGCAGAGCGGGCGTAAGAAATCCGTATAATTCCTGAGCCGTATGAAGAACTTCTATCAACGCATCGCCCGAATAATGATGGCGGGACATCGCCCGCTCCAGGAAACGCTCGCGGTTGTCTTTTACCGCCGGGACATCGGGTTTGGTAACGACTGGCATGCGGGTAGCGCTTCTTTCTTCACTCCGATTTTTAATGGACTTTAACAAATTATTTAAGATAATACAGTATCAAACTCCAGAATATCATGCTCCGGTCCTGAAATGGGGCGCACACACCATTCAGGCGTGCACTCCCGTCCGGGGTTGGTACTCGCAAAACGGCTCTTCAGCCAGAAAATTTCCGTAGACTCCATACGCCCTGGCCCGGCAACCCATGCACACCTGCCTGAATTCGCAGAACCCGCATTTACCTTCGAGATTGCCGGAGTCCCGCAGCGTCTCGAACACCGTCGCGTGTTCCCAGATGTCCCGGAAACGGCGGCGGCGAAGATCGCCGGCAGTAAGAGGAAGATAGCCACAAGGGTAGACCTCGCCGCGATGCGATATGAAGCAGACACCCTGGCCCGCCAGGCAACCCCGCGTTACGGCGTTCATTCCATGAGTGGGCAGATCCGGCACGCTCAAACCCGCCCGCTTGGCTTCCTTGCGCTTCTGGCGCACGATGCGGTAATACTGCGGAGCACAGGTGGCCTTCAATTCCATCGCCGATTCGAGGGACCGCTCGTAGAACCATTCCAGAATCTGTTCGGCCTCTTTGCCTTTCACGGACTGGTCCTCGCTGATGGTCAGCCCGCAACCCACCGGTACCAGCAGAAAGATGTGAAACGCATTCACGCCGAGCGTTTCGGCCAGCTTCATGATATCGGGGAGTTGATGGGCGTTGTGATGCGAAACCGTGGTATTGATCTGCGTGGAAATACCCAGGTCCTGCACGCACCGTAGGCCGCGAATGGCGGCATCAAACGCCCCCGAGTGGCCACGAAAATTGTCGTGGGTAGCCCGGTCTGCACCGTCCAAACTGATGGCAACTCTTTGAATACCAGCATCTTGGATTCGCTGAGCCATCGCTTCGTCCACCAGCGTGCCGTTCGTTGCCAAAGCTACGCGGATGTTCTTGCTTCGCGCACGGTGCGCCAAATCAAACACATCGCGCCGCCAAAGGGGTTCTCCACCGCTCAAAACCAGGATGAATGGGGCATATTCCGCAATCTGATCGATGACATTACAGCTTTCCTGGTAGCTAAGGTCGTCGGGGGACATCAACTCCGTCGCGCTGGCACGGCAGTGTATGCATCTGAGATTACAGCCAGTTGTCAGTTCCCAGAAGATCAGTCTGGGACGAGGCCCGCCCGCGTTTCCATGTCCGTGCATGCCTTTCGGAGTGCACGTCAATAACCACCACTAACCGCCGCCGAGATACGCGAATCGCACGATGAAGAGCGCCGCCAGCAGCCAGACAAGCCAGTTCACCTTCCGGAACTCACCCCTGGCCAGCCTCAGCAGCACATAGGCAGTGAAGCCGAACGACAAGCCGTTGGCAATACTGAAGGACAACGGAATCGTCGTAATCGTGAGGAAAGCCGGAATCGCCACCACCGGGTCGTCCCACTGGATTTCCGCTACGTGGGTCAGCATGAACGAACCGACCAGAATCAGCGCCGGAGCCGTTGCCGCGGCGGGCACTACCCCCATGGCCGGCGCGATGAACAACGCCACCAGGAAAAGCAGTCCCGCCACCACCGCCGGTACGCCGGTTCTGCCTCCCACAACCACCCCCGCGGCGCTTTCGATGTAGCTCACCACCGTGGAGGTTCCGGTGAGCGAGCCCGCCATGGTGGCTGCCGCATCCGAATAGAGGATGCGGTTGATGCGGGGAATCTGGTGCGCTTCGTTAAATAGCCGCGCCTTTTTCCCTACTGCGACCAGCGTTCCGACGTTATCGAAAAGATCGACGAACAGGAAGACGAAGATGATTTCGAGCAGGCCGAGCCGGATCGCTCCGGCGATGTCCAACTGAAAAGCCGTTTCCGAGATATCGGAGAAGCTGTAGGCTTGGGGCCGCCACTGCACTAGGCCGGTGATAGCGCCAAGCATCGTTGTCGCCAGCACACCCACCAGCATCGCGGCGCGCACTCCCCACACCAGTAGACCGGAAATCAGCAACAGGCCAAAAATCGATAACAGGGTATGGGAATCGCGTAGATTCCCCATCGCCACCGCCGTGGTGGGGCTGGTCACCACAATGCCGGCGTTGCGGAACCCGATCAGCGCGATAAAAAGCCCGATGCCCACGGCTACCGCCGCATACAACTCGGTCGGGATGGCCGCAATGATCAACTGCCGCAGGCCGAACAACGTCAGCAGCATGAACACAACGCCCGACAGGAACACGGCGCCCAGCGCCACCTCCCAAGGAACGCCCATTCCTTTTACCACCGAATAGGTGAAGTAAGCGTTCAATCCCATGCCCGGGGCGAGTGCAATGGGATAGCGCGCGAAAACTCCCATCAGGATGCTGCCGAGCCCGGCGGACAAACAAGTAGCGGCCACCACCGCCGCAAAAGGCATTCCCGCCTCTTGGAGTACGGACGGGTTCACGAAGATGATGTACGCCATCGTGATGAACGTGGTGAACCCCGCGAGAATCTCGGTGCGCCAGTCCGTTCCCAGCTTCGCGAACTCAAAGTACGATTCGGCTCTGTTGATAAGGGTCATCGGACTTCCCCAGTGCGTGCGCGGTGGCGTCTCAGCCAAAAACCTCTAGCGCACACCGGAAGGTGTTGGCATGGGCTTCCGCCGTCAATTCGATGGGCTCAGCGTAGCCGCCGCCCAGGGTGACTGCTACTGGAATGCCCGCTGCCTTCGAGGCAGCAAATACCCGGTGGTCTCTCCCGGCGAGGCCTGCCTGTGTCAGCGACATCCGCCCCAGCCGGTCTTCGGCCAGAGAGTCCACTCCGGACTGGTAGTAGAGCATCTCGGGCTTGAATTCAAGCGTGCGAGCCAGCACCTTGTCCACGGCTTCCAGATACTCGCTGTCTCCGGTCCCATCCGGCAGACCGACATCGATCTTGCCCGGTTGTTTTCGGAAAGGGAAGTTGTTCCGGTTGTGAACGGAAACGGTCAGCACCATGTCATCGTCCTCGAAGATTCGGGCAGTTCCATCGCCCTGGTGGACATCGAGGTCGAGAACCGCCACGCGCCGGATGGATCGGCATTCCCGCATTGATAGCACGGCGACCGCAATATCGTTGAACACGCAAAATCCCGCGCCGTCCGAACGGCAAGCGTGGTGTGTGCCACCGGCGAGATTGCCTCCCCATCCGGATTCGAGAGCATCCATCGCGGCGGCGAGGGTACCGCCCACCGAACCCAAGGTGCGACGGACCAGGCCTTCGGACCACGGAAAGCCGATCCGGCGCATGGTAGCGTGGGGAATCGACCCATCCACGAAAGATTCGACGTAGCCGCGATCGTGCACCCGCGTAATCGCATCCAGCGGCGCCGGTTCCGCCGCGACGAATTCAAAGCTGTTCTCCTGTTCGAGCAACTCCCGCAGCAACCGGTATTTCCGCGCTGGAAATTTGTGGCCGGGGGGTAGCCCCATTTCGTGATGGTCGCAGTAGTACAGCCTGCGCCGCATACTTCAGCGTTTGCTCAGATCGCGTATGTAAATTTCCCGGAACATCATGTCGCCTTCACCGCCCGAGTGCAACTGAAGCGCGATGGGACCGTCGAACGACTTCGGCTGCGGGTCGGTGAAGTCGATCATCTGCACGCCGTTCAGGCGGGAGATGTAACGGTTCCCCTGCACTTTGAGCAGGTACTCGTTCCAAGCGCCGCGGCGCACCACGATCTCGTTTTCCGGCGCGGGCCACACAATCCACTGCCTGCCGTCGCCATAGACGCCGCCGGTGTGCCTGCCCAGAGCACAGTCGATTTCAAATTGCAGTCCCTGGCTCACATCCGGTGTGCCCGGCTTGAAACCGACATGAAAAAAGACGCCGGAATTTCCACTGCCCTGACACTTGAACTGCAATGCGAGCTCAAAATCCTTGTAGCTCTTCTCCGTCTGGAGATACCCATAAGCCTTGCTGATGGCCTGGCCGCGGATCGCTCCGTTTTCCACGGTCCATTTTTCTTTCCCGATCTCAACCCATCCCGAGAGATCTTTCCCGTTGAACAGTTGGACCCAATCCTCCCCAGGCAACACCGGCCGCGGCGTTCTTTGCGCGAAAGCGGCGGCCGCGAACAGAAACAGAACAATCGTCTTCTTCATGGCTGAACCAGTCCTTATTGAAAAAGACATCATACCCCACCCAGTTCGCTTCGTATCACGTTCGCGATACGCTCGGCCGCCTGCTGTACGCGTTTTTCCTCGGGACCTTCCACCATCACCCTCGCCAGCGGCTCCGTTCCCGAAAATCGCACCACGATGCGCCCGGCTTCTCCGAATTCGGCTTCCGCCGCACGGATCTCCTCGTTTACCGGCGGCAGTTCCTTCAAGGGGCGCTTCGTCTTCACGCGCACGTTCACCAGCACCTGCGGGTAAATCTCCAAGTCCCCGGCGAGTTCGTCCAGGCTGCGTCCTGAATTCCGCATGACTTGAAGCACCTGGAGCGCGGTTAAGAGCCCGTCTCCCGTCGTCGCGTGTTCGCGAAATATGACGTGCCCCGATTGCTCGCCGCCCAGCATCGCACCCCTTGCGAGCATCTCTTCGAGAACATACTTGTCGCCTACTGCCGTCCTCACAAGCTGTATGCCGGCCGCTTCAAGCGCGCGTTCCAGGCCTAGGTTAGACATGATCGTGGCCACCACGAGCGGCTCGCCTTCCTTGCTCGAAAGTTTGCCGCGGCGGAGCAGGTCCTTCCCGCACATCATCAGCAC
Organism: uncultured Acidobacteriota bacterium; assembly: GCA_900696665.1. Classification (GTDB taxonomy): domain Bacteria; phylum Acidobacteriota; class Terriglobia; order Bryobacterales; family Bryobacteraceae; genus CAADGY01. The sequence goes on along the minus strand of CAADGY010000094.1, from coordinate 9,973 downwards.
GTGATCGCCGCTGGCGATCTTTCCGGTGGAGGTGACGAAGATCGCACGGTCCGCGTCGCCGTCAAAAGCGATTCCGATGTCCGCTCCCTTCTCTACCACACTGCCGCGGAGCGATTCCACGTGCAGCGCTCCGCAATTCAGGTTGATGTTTCTGCCATTGGGAAGGCAGCCCAACGAATACACATGCGCGCCCAGCCGCTCGAACAACTCTGGAGCCAGATGCGAAGCCGCTCCATTTGCGCAGTCGAGCACGATCGTGAGTCCCGCCAGCGATGCTCCCGCGACCGACGCGAGGAAGTCGATATACGTCTCATCCAACGATTCATCCACCAGAAGGTCCCGCGTCCCGGGTTCGCCGCCCTCCGCGCGCAGGCGGAAAATATCTTCCTCCAGCGCGTGCTCCACCTCGTCGGGAAGCTTGAAGCCAGAATGGTCGAACACCTTGATGCCGTTGTCCTGGTAAGGATTGTGGGAAGCGGAAATCATTACGCCGGCTACGAACGACTGGGTGCGGGTAAGATAGGCTACGCCTGGTGTGGTGATCAGTCCGGCAAACCGGGTGCGGACACCGTACCTTTCGAGCCCGCCCGCCACCTGCCGGGCGAGCCATGGACCCGATTCGCGCGTGTCCATGCCGATCACAACCTCCGGATCGGCTGCCGCTCCACCTGCCCAGCGTCCTAGCGCCGCTCCAAAAGCATGAGCGGTAGCGGGGTCCAGCGGGTACTCTCCCGCCACGCCGCGAATTCCATCGGTGCCGAAAAGCTGCCTGGCCATATTGTTATTGATGCTGATTCCCTTCTGGTTCCGGAATTTTTTCTAGCACAACCTTCACGGTGACATCGGACGGCCCCTCGATTCGAACTTGCGGATCGGAGACATACGTGTGCACGCGAAACTGCGACTCGCCCACAACCGCGCTCAGGTCCACGGGGTCCGTCTCGGCGTTCTCCACCTGCGTCACGCGGCTCTCGGGGCCGACGATGCGAACCGTTGGCGGCTCCAGTTGTTGCGATACGATGCGGTAGCCCGAAGGAGGCGAACCGGCAAGGCGCAGTTGAATGCCGATCTCCCGCGAGATCTTCCGCTCGAACCGCAGACGCAACTGGGCCGGGATAGCGCGAGAGAGCACGACGCCGGAGGGCAGGTTCAAGTTCGATTGCTGAATCTGAAACGTCTGCTCGCCCGGCCGGCTTACCGGTTCCAGATCGATAACCACCACCGGGTCCTTCAACGTGCTGAGTGTTCCCACCGGTCCCCGCACTTCGAGATGAATCCGGTCCGGCACGTCGGAGCTGATTTCGAGATTGGACGGAATATTCCGGAAGACAACGGCGGCAGAAACCGACGTCGTCAGCTCCTGTTCTCCGACGAGGCCGAACCACAGAGCTATCGCGATGGCGAGAGACAACATCTTCCATCCGAAATTGTTAAAGATCCTCTTCATCCGTGCTTCGCCCGCCTGTACTCCGGCTCTGCGCTGGGCGGATGCGATACGGATACGCCCGGCTTCGGCTTCCGCCGGCCGAAGTGCAGGGCAAGCCGGTCCGCTACCCGTTCGAGTTTCACATCCAGCTCGATGTCTCCGAAAGCCGCAATAGAGATCTTGCCCGTTTCCTCGGAAACCACCACGGCCAGGCAGTCCGTCTCTTCCGTAACGCCGATCGCCGCGCGATGGCGGGTCCCAAGACTCCGGTACAGAACCGGATTCATGGTCAAGGGGAGAAAGCAGGCAGCGGCGGGAATGCGGTCTCCCTGGACAATGGCGGCGCCGTCGTGCAACGCTCCGCCCGGCTGAAATATGGACAGAAGGAGATCGCGCGACAGCGCCGCATCCAGATACACGCCACTTTCGATGAAGGTTCGAAGCCCGATATCCCGCTCGATAACAATGAGCGCGCCGGTCTGTTGAGCGGCTAGTTTCGAGACCGCCAGGATGATCTCGTCTGCGGCTTCATGGCGCTGCAGGCTGGGCCCTAAGCCGAACCGCCTGCGCCCAAGGCGCGCCAGAACACGCCGGATCTCTGATTGGAACATCACGATTAGGGCGAAAACGGTGTACGGCGCCAAGCCCGCCAAAATAGTGCGCAGCAGCTCCAAACGCGCCCACACGGCGATAAGGTAGGTAAGAACAAGAACCGCGATCCCGGCCAGTACGTGCGCGGACCGGCGTCCGCGAATAATCATGAAAAACTGGTAAATCAGGAAGGCGACGATCAGAATGTCGATGATGGACGTAATCGTCAGTTGTGGTAAGGACTCGATCAATGGCTCCGGCAAATCGATCATCGCTGTGGCGGTATACGCCTGTCCCGGTGTTGGACAGGTGAAATTCTCCTGACACCCGCGGCTCTGTTGAAGCGTCCCGCTCCTCAGGCTTCAAAACGGTATGTAGCTTCCGCTAGAGGGATACCTCTGATCTCTATTCTATTCAAATCAGTGGTGCCCACACCTAATTTCTCTGCAAGAATCAGCGTGTTATCGCAATCGCCGAAAGGAGATGTGCCTCGCCCGGCGCGCGGATCGTAACCCATTGCCGCCGTTGCCGCCACATCCGTTGTAAGCGCATTGGTTCCCAGAAACAACACGCCAGGCTTCACCAGCCGGATGCCTTTGATCCACGGACCTTCGCCCCCGGCAATCGTTTCAACCCCGTCGATGAACGCGATGTGGATGGGGCGGGCCGCGGCAAGTTCGGCGGTGATGCGGGGCATTCGGTAGCCGGGTTCCCGGCTCGATGCGCGATCAAGCTCCTGGGGAGCGCTTTTCGCCGGTTGCCGCTTTCCGAGATGACACGTTTCCACCCGTCCCTTCCCGGGCGATTCGTTCGGCTCGTCCACACCGGCATCATCGCCGTAAATGGATGCCGGCGTAATGCCGAAAATGTTCTTCATCGCCAAGGTTACGCCGCACGTGGCATGATCTTTCAGCTTGGCCATGGAGACGAAAACGTCTGTCTCATCATAGGCGTGGTTCAGATCGTACGCCGGAAACACATATCCGCCGCCCGGCACCTTGAACCGCGCATAGCGCTTCCCTTTGCCCAGCGCGTTCGTGTTCTCGAATTCCACGTTCGGGGCGGCATTGACGAGGGAGCGCACGTTCCAGCCCGAATCGAGCATGTACTCTTCGAGCGGTCCGGCAGTGGCCCAGCAACTCTCGACAAACCGTATGCGCCGCGCGCCCGCACGTCCCATCAGGTGTGCCATCGCGCCCACCGTTTTGGGATGCGAATAGTGGGTAACACCGAGAGGGCGCCCCTGAAAGCGCAAAGCGGGGCTGCCCGTCAGGTTCAATTTCACCGTTACCGTCTTGTTCCGGACGATGCGCTCCAGCCCGCCGATCTGGTCGAACATCGTAGACAGGATCGATACGAAATCTTCCTCGTAGGAACGGCATCGTGCAATGGAAACCGGGGCGGTGGGAGCGTTTTCCGGCGCTGCTCCCAGAGTACCGCGAATCCCAGGAGCCGCCCCCAAAAGGGCCAGCAGTTCGCGTCTGGTCATGTCTCCAGTATAAGGGGAAAGCCTATTCGATAACGATGGCGGCCAGGCTCTCCATTTGATCTATGTCCAGGCCGGTCCCCTCTTCGATGGGATAGGGCGCCAGTTTCCTGGGAGGGTGTCCGGGGGAATACAGCACCGCAGTTTTGTACGACCCGAGAACGTGCGCGGTGATGTTTTCGACGGGATAGCTGGTGTAGTTCACCAGGTGCAGCACCAGCCTGCTGCCGGGGGTACCGAGCAAGTTCGACAACATACTGGAAACATTGAAAAGGCGCACGCCCAGGTTGCGGCGTCCGGTCATCGCGTTCACATCTTTCCAGATCGCATCGAGCTTCGCCACGTCGTCCTTATGGATGGTGATCTCGTTATCCTTTACCGGAGTGAACTGCCATCCCGGCGGGCCGTTGAGGAGCGTACCGCCGGAACGGGTGAACCGCCGCAATACTTCCTTCTGTTCGTCGGTGAGGACCGTGGGATCCACGTCGACGGCCATCTTCGCACCCTTCATCCGCTCGTCGGATAAAACACTGCCGGGCACCGGACGGACCGGAGTGTGTTTTACCGCGATCATATCGAGGATGCCGCCGGCCACAAGAGCTCCCCTGTCCAGTGCCTGCACGAGAGCAAGCTGCCCGGCCGGTTGCAATTCGCGCCACCCGGCATGCTCTTCATAAAAGCGGAGATGTTCCGCAATACGTTTCCAGTCGCGCACCGCCGTGGATTCGCGTTCTATCAGGCGCTTGCTAAGGTCTGCATCCAGCGCAACCACCCAACGCGCGCCATTGATGGCGGCATCGCCTATCGCTTGCAAGTATCGCTCCACCGGAAAAACGGCGCCCGGAGGAGGCGTGTTGGCGATCCAGATCGTTGAATCCGTGGCCGCCGCATGGAGATAGCGCAGAAAGCCTGTGTTGGTATTAATCCACGGACCACCGGTGGGCGCGGCTTGCGCCGCGCCATCTTCCTGGATCTGGATGCCCGGCCAGACTCCCTGAAAAGTGCCGGTCACCGGCTCTCCGGTAATACGGATTCTCGCCAGCCGCGGCAATTCCACGAGCGTGGCTTTGCGGTCCGCCGCCAGCGCCCGCAGCCGTGCGGCGATATCGTCGCTGAAATCACCTTCCAGCACGATGCCGGTCAGCTTGAGTCCCAGCGCTGCTTGTGCGGTTTCGATGGGGTCTGCCTCGGGCCGGATAACGCCCAGGGTGGCCACTTCCCGCCGCGACGCCTCTGCTGCCAGTTCCCGGGACCACGAACTCTGCTCCAGCAGAATACAATTGACCGGAGTTTCAGCGAGCAATTCCAGCGATTTCGGATCGCCCGAAGGCCATCGCATGGGTACCTGATCCGCCAGTCCCGCCAGAAGCAACAACGCTAAGACCATATTCTTACTTTACAATGTCCCTAAGGATCTGAAGTTCGCTCTTTTCCCACGGCTTCATAGCCATACTGACAATTGACATTGAATCCACAGGAGGTAACAGCTTGTTGTCAGCGAGAGTGGGTTTTCTGATGGCGGTGCTGGGTTTATTTCTCCCGGCTGTCGTTTTGGGACAGGCAACAGCAAACATCGTAGGGACGGTCAAGGACACATCAGAAGGGGGTGTGCCGGGCGCGCGCGTGACCGCCGTGAATGTGCAGACGGGTCTGCGTGCAACCCGGGAATCCGGAACCGATGGCAGTTACTCGATTCCCCTTCTGCCCGCCGGGCAGTACCGCCTTGAGGTAGAGAAGGAAGGGTTCCAGCGTTACAGCCAATCCGGAATCATGCTCGCCGTCGGCGACAACGTCAGGCTGGACGCCATTCTGACGGTAGGTTCGGTCGCGGAATCCGTGACAGTGACAGCCACGGCGCCGCTGCTTGAGACAGAGACCGGGACGATTCGCGGCCTCGTCGATCAGCAACGCATAGTTGACCTGCCCCTCAACGGCCGCCGGGTCACCAACCTGATGCAAATCCAGGCGGGTGTCATCCAGCGCTCCAGCGGCACGAGCGAAGGCGACGCCTTCGTCGTCAACGGGAGCCGGCAGAGCGGCGTCTATTTCACGCTCGACGGCGGCATGAATACAGACTCCTACCGCAACTACAGCGGCGTTTTCCCCAATCCCGACGCCGTCCAGGAGGTCAGCATCCAGAAGAGCAACTTCAGCGCTGAGTACGCCAATGCGACCGGCGCTGTGGTAACTGTGGCGACAAAGTCCGGGACTAACGAGTTTCACGGCTCCGCATTCGAGTTCCTGCGCAACGCCGTCTTCAATGCGCGGAACTTCTTTGCCGCCCGCCGCGATTCGCTCAAGCGGTCCCAGTTCGGCGGAACGCTCGGCGGTCCGATCATCAAGGACAAACTCTTTTTCTTCGGCTCATATCAGGGCACGCGAACACGCAGCGACCCGCAACTGACCCGCCAGTTTCTGCCCACGGCGGCAATCCGGCAGGGCAGGTTCTCCGGTCCTATCACCGATCCGCAGACGCAACGGCCGTTCCCGGATAACCAGATCCCCGCCGCGCGCCTCAACCCGGTAACACTGGAATTGCTCAAGTACATCCCCGACCCTGGAACGCCCGACGGACAAAGATTCGTTGGAGTGCCGAACAAGGACCGTGAAGACGAGTACACGGCGAAAGCCGACGCCAATCTTGGGGCGCATCGATTGATGGGACGCTTTTTCCGGCAGCGTTACGAGCGCCCGTTTACAGGCAATGTTGGCGACCTCGCCTCCATGTTTGCATCCGACGTGGGCCGCTCCAACCAACCCTATCAACAGTTGACAATAAATGACATCTTCACCGCGTCACCCCAGGTCCTTAACTCAGCCACATTCGCACTGCGATGGCGCAGGACGCATAACGACTGGACTTCGGTCGATCTGCCCATCGATTTCGCGCGAGCCGGCGTGAAGGGTATCGCGGTAAAGGATCCGGCATCCATTTACGTGAATATCTCCGGTGGCTTCCTCGCCCGTCCGGGCTGGAACTACGACAAACGGGATTACGACATCCATATCGCGGATACGGTCACGTGGATCAGGAGCAGCCATGAGATCAAGTTCGGCGGCGAAGTCCTGCGTTCGAAGAACGATATCCGGAACGACTTCCGGACCATGGGTCTGTTCAACTTCAACGGCAATATCACCGGCAATCCATTCGCAGATTTTATGCTCGGCGAGGTTTACCAGTTTGACCAGGGCGGCGGCGAGTACAAGGAACTCTACGGTACCCGCTGGGGCTTTTTCGCCCAGGATACCTGGCGCACCCTGCCCAACCTGACCCTGACATTAGGTCTACGTTGGGACCCGATGTTTCCTTTTCATGACGATCTCGGGCGCACGCAGTGCTTCGTACCCGGGGCCTCCTCGGTGCGTTTTCCCAATGCGCCAACCGGCTACCTGAACGACGGCGACCCGGGCTGCCCGACGGGTGGATTCGACTCCTACTGGCAGCAAATTGCGCCGCGGTTCGGGTTCGCCTGGCGGCTGACTGGAAGGTCCGTCGTACGCGGTGGTTTCGGCCTGTTCTGGAACCCGCAATTCACGGTCCTGTATAACGGCTTCGTGAACGCGGCCCCCTTTAGTCCTCAGGTGACGCGCTTCGGTGTAAGACTGGACGATCCTTACGGCCCCGCCGCAAACCCGTTCCCGGCGGCCTTCGCTCCATTCAATCCGCCGGCCGATGCTGAATTCTTCACACCGTTAGGGAGTTTCGGAACCTTCGCCAGGGATTTCAAGCCGAGTTACATGGAGACCTTTAATCTTACGCTGGAGCACGAGGTCGCTCGGAACCTGGTCGCCCGGGCGAGCTACATCGGCAATCTCGGGCGCCGGTTAAGCTATACGGACGACCTGAATTATGCTCGATATGCTCCGGGCGCAACCACCGGAAACATCCAGCAACGGCGCCCTTACGGGGATTTCGGTGCTATTCTCACCACCTACTCTGCCGGCACATCGAGTTATCACGGGCTGCAACTGTCGATGGAGCGCCGTGTCACAAGGGGTTTCTCCTTCGAGGTTAATTACACCTTCTCGAAGTCGATCGACGAGACATCGGCCGATACGACCCCGCAAAATCCGTCTCAAACCGTCCCCATGAACCGCACGCTCAACCGGGGAGTTTCGGATTTCGACCAGCGGCACCGGCTTGTCGCTTCACATGTCTGGTCTTTGCCGGAACTCTCAGGTCAGAACGCCGTTGTGCGCGGAGTACTCGGCGGGTGGCAATTCAGCGGCATCACGACGATCCGCAGCGGCGGCCCATTCTCCGTCCGCTCCGGAACCGACCGCGCGCTCAGCGGGCTCGGCTCAACCTTCGCGGATGTGATCGGGGATCCCTTCCTTGATAACGGAAGATCGCGGGCAGAGCGCATTGCGCGCTACTTCAACACCTCCGCGTTCTCTCTCGCCAAGCTTGGCACCTTTGGAACATCTCCTCGCAATATCATGCGCGGACCGGGCGCCATCAACTTCGATTTTGGCTTGATGAAGATCTTCCCGTTGACGGAACAGGTCCGGTTGCAGTTCCGCGCGGAGATGTTCAACGCCTTCAATACGCCGAACTTCAACAACCCGTTCGCCAACGTCAACACCCCATCGCGCTTCGGCCGTATAGAAGGCGCCGGTTCACCGAGAATCATGCAGTTCGCGATGAAGATATCCTTCTGAAGGCCGTCCGGAACCGGGCCGCGCGCCGGCAAACGCTAGTTTCAAGAAATGGTAATTCGCTCGTTTCCACGGACCGTCGCGCTGCTGGTTGCGCGCATCCTGGCGTTCCTTGCGCTTGTGGTGTTGGCGATGGGTTTCCTGATGCCTGTGCTGCGCAATGCGCGGGAACGGCTGCTGGCCCCATCGGATTTCGATACCCTCGCGCTGGGATCCATCGCGGCTCTTGCCGCCGCGTTGGCCGCGACGGTCCTCTGCATGAAGTTTTTCGAGCGGCTGCGCTGGGTGGACGTGGGGCTTTGGTGGCGCCCGGCGACGCAATGGAATCTGGCCGCGGGGTTATTTGCCGGGCTGGTATCGGCCGGCGTCGCCACGGTGGTTCCCGTGTTGTTCGGAGCAGGTGAATTCCTGCCGGTAACTTCCTCGAATGCCGATCTGCCCCAACTCATCTACTTTCTGGTGGTTATCGCTATCGCCGCCGCAGGCGAAGAACTGCAATTTCGTGGTTACCTTTTTCAGGTGCTCGTGAGAGCCACCGGTATCATCCCCGCCCTGCTGATCACCGGTGCGCTTTTCGGGATGCTCCACCTTGGCAACCCCGGATCTTCGCGCCTGGGCACGTTGAACACTGTTCTGGCCGGCGTTGCTTTGGGATACGCGTTCTGGCGGAGCCGCGACCTGTGGCTCCCGATCGGTGCGCATATCGGATGGAATTGCGTTTTCCCCCTGGTGGGCGATGAGTTGAGCGGCATCGGAGTGCATTTGACCGGGTATCGGATTTTCTGGAAATCCGCCGCGTTGTGGCATGGAGGCTCGTACGGTCCTGAAGCCGGACTCTATGGTACCGCCGGATTGCTCGCCATGCTGGTTCTGGTGCGGAGGTTGCCGGTAAAGCGCCAGGACGCTCCGCTACTGGAATCCGGCGCTACGCCGCTTTGATCTCGGTCCAGAGGCGATCGCGCAACCGTTGTGCGGGCGCTGGAAGCGCTTCGAACCATTCGCCCCGGGCCATCACCTCATCGCTAGGATAAAGAACCGGACTCAGCTCCGGTAGCAGTTCCCGCGCCGCGCGGTTCGCCGTCGCTGTTCTCGTCTCGCGAACGGCGGCGGCCGCCACTTCCGGCCGCAGCAGATAGTCGATGAACTGGTGCGCCAGCCGCACCCGTCCGCTCTCGCGCAGAATGACGGCGGTGTCGGCGTAGACGGCAAAGCCCTCCGACGGGTAAGCAAATGCGAGATTCGGGGCCGCATCCATAGCCTGTTGCGCAGTCGTGGCCCAGAGTTGCGCTGCGAGCACGTCTCCCGCAACCACCTGGTCGCGCACCTCGGCATTCAGATAGGCGCGCAACAATCGCTTCTGCCGGACCGCTTCCTCTTTCGCGCGGAGCAGCACCGCCGCGTCCGTCGCGTTGATCGATTCCCCTATTTTCTTGAGGCAGGCGCCGAGCACTTCCGCCGGATCGTCCAGCATCGTGACGCGCCCGTTGAGCCGCGGCTCCCAAAGGTCCGCCCAACTTGCGGGGGCCGGGGATAGAGACCGGTTGAACAGAATTCCGCTGGCGCCCCACATATACGGAATGCTGTAGTCCAGGGAGGGATCCCACGCCGGGTTGTGGAAACGCCGGTCCAGGTTACCCGCATTCGGCAGCCAGGCGTGCTGGAGAGGTGTGAGCAGGTTGCTTTCGCGCATGGGCAGAATCAGATAGTTGCTCGGGAAGACCACATCCCAGCCGCTGTTGCCGGAAAGGACCCTGGCCAGCATCTCTTCGTTGCTCTCGTAAATACCATAGCGCACATCGACCCCGAACTCG
>CAADGY010000093.1 GCA_900696665.1 uncultured Acidobacteriota bacterium | reverse complement strand
GATGGATGAAGGCGACTTTCGCGGGCTGACCGTCACCGGCCAGCTTCAGCTTTTGGAACGGCTCACGGGCGGAAGGCCGGTGACGCTGATCGGCTCGAGCATGGGAGGCTACATTGCCGCCCTCTACGCCTCACGGCATCCGGAAACGGAAAAGCTGGTGCTGCTGGCGCCTGCTTTTGGGTTCACCCATCGATGGTCTGAATCGCTGGGCGAGGCCGCCGTCCGGCAATGGCAGACCTCGGGTGCGTTGCTGGTGCACCACTATGCCGCAGGCGAGATGCGGGAGGTTGGTTATCAGCTCATCGAGGACGGACAGCGTTACGAGGACTATCCGGATTTCCGACAGCCCGCACTGATTTTGCACGGCTCCCGGGATGATGTTGTGCCGCTGGCCTATTCCGAGCAGTTTACAGCCACGCATCCGAACGCGGGGTTGAAGGTCCTGGACTCAAACCACGAGCTCACGAATGTGCTCGAAGAGGCCTGGAAGGAAGCAGAGCGATTCTTATTCGCGTGCCGCTGAGCTGCGACTACACACCCCGGCGATTCCCGTAGAGGTCGATGTGGAGCCGCGGTGTGAAGCGGTACTTCTCTTCACGGCAGATATCCGCCAGCCACAGGCTACGCTCATGCAGGGTCTCGGAGTCTGTCCCTTCGGCCATCAGCACGACGCGCCGGCGGTCGGCATTCAGGTCATCCACCAGGGATCTGATTTCCGCAATGTCGCCCGGTTCTTCGACCACGAACTTAAGCTGGTATGGATAAGCGCTGATGAGTTTCTTGAGTACCTCTGGCTGGATGCGGAGCCGCTCGTGCTGTGCCGCCCAACGCCCGCCCTCTATCGTCGTAGGCGTGGAATTCGACAATTTCGGGCTGATGCTCATGAGGTCGCAATCAACGGGCTCAAACACCGTGCCTGCCGTCTCGATCGTGATGTGGAATCCCAGGGTTTTCAGCTGTTGTGTAAACCGGACCATATCTTTGACGATCATCGGCTCTCCGCCGGTAATCACAACGTAGTCGGCCCAATACCGGCGCACTTCCGCAAGGATGGAGCCCAGGTACAGATCCTCGCCCTCCGGCTTCCAGGAAGCGTACGGCGTGTCGCACCAGTGGCAGCGAAGATTACATCCGCTGGTCCGGACAAACACGGAAGGTGTTCCCAACAGCATGCCCTCGCCTTGGATGGAATAAAAGATCTCTGAGATCTTCATTTGTGGTACTCGAGCGGGTCCGCGATTTTGGCCTCTGCGAAGCCCTTGTGCCGCAGAAGGCACGAATCGCAGGCTCCGCACGGCCTTCCGTCTCTATCGGGATCATAGCAGCTATGTGTCAGCGAGAGATCTACTCCGAGGCTGATGGCCAGGCGGATGATTTCAGCCTTGGAAAGATCCTTCAACGGAGCGTGAATCCGGATTTTTCCGCTGCCTTCCACTCCCGCTTTGGTTCCGAGGTTCGCCACGCGCTCGAAGGCCTCGAGGAACTCCGGCCGGCAATCGGGATATCCGGAGTAGTCGATGGCATTCACCCCGATGAAGATATCCGTTGACCCGAGCACCTCCGCCCACGCCAGCGCCAGCGATAAGAAGATGGTATTGCGGGCGGGCACGTAAGTGATGGGAATGCCGCCGGAGATTTCCGCTGCCGTGCGGGCCTTCGGCACCGCTATATCGCCGGTCAGCGCCGAGCCGCCAAATAGCCCCAAACCAACGGGGACGATCAGATGCTCGCGGGCGCCCAGACTCGCGGCTACTCGCCGCGCTGCATCCAGTTCCACCCGATGACGCTGGCCGTAGTCGAAGGAGAGAGCGTAGGTTTCGAAACGATCGGTGCACGCTACGGCGAGGCAGGTGGAAGAATCCAGCCCGCCGCTCAGCAGACATACGGCCTTCGGCGCCTGATCCAACTTACATCCCTTTCGGCAGCTTCAGCGTCAGGAAGAAGCCGATCAGAGGAAACATGATCAAGCTCATCAAGGCGGCGTGCATCCCGAAATGGTCGGATGCCAGACCCGTAAGCGGGATGAAGATCATTCCCGCCACTCCCCAGGCGAAGCCCATCATCAGCGCCGACACGGTGCCGGTCTGCGTCGGAGCAAGTTGCTGCGCCAGCACGACATTCACCGGAATGGTAAATAGAAGTGTGAGACCGCCCATGGCAAGGCCGGCGATGGAAATCCATCCATGCGTAAGAAAAAAGATCGCCAGAAAAGGGACACACGAGATCATTGAAATCAAGATCACCTTGCGCCCGCCCAAACGATCTGAAAGATGTCCGCCCAGAAAACCTCCGATGGCGCCCGCCGTGAGATACAGCGAAAGGGCATAACTTGCGCCCGCAATCGAAAACCCACGCTCGCGGTGCAGGTACAAGGGCAATAGTTGTGCGAAGGTGATCTGCACAATGGAGCGGATGAAGACCAGAAAATAGAGGATGATTAGCGGCTTCCACACCGCTTTGAATGGTGCGAGATCGAAGCCGCTTTGCCGGCTGGCCGCTGCGTGTTTCAGCGGGGGCAGCATCGAAACCAGCAGAATCGTCATCAGTATGCCCGGTATTGCCGCCCAGTAGCTGTTCGCCAGTCCCAAGGTGATGGCCAGCCAGGAAAAATAAGTCGGTCCTAAGGCCATCCCGAGCGTTCCAGCACTGATAAAGACCGCCATCGACCGTCCTCTGCCGGAGGCCACGCCGGTGGTAGCAAGCGCTGACGCCTGAGGATGAAAGGAAGCAATTCCGGCGCCGCCAATAATGATCATCAGCAACACCCATCCAAAGCCTGGCGCTAAGCCGAGCGCCGAAATGCCTATGCCGGCCACAGCCGGGGCCAGTGCCGCGAAGAGGCGGGTGTGAAAGCGGTCCGACAGGAATCCGTAAACCGGCTGCATTACTGAGGAGGTGAAAACCATCGCTCCGCCGAGGAGCCCCGCTTGCGTCAACGACAGGTTGAGTTTGTCCACCAGGAAAGGCTGCAACGCACCCAGCGCACTCGAGTACAAGTCGATGAAAAAATGTCCGAAAGAGAGCAGCACCAGCACAGTCATACCGGCCCGGGCGGCCGGACCAGCTTTACGGCTTGCGGCAATCTCCAGAGCGGTTGAATCAGAAGCCATCGGAAGGAAGCAGCTTCTCGCATTATACCGGTACTGGATACCGCATCCTCGCCGCGTGCGGGGCAGGTGGAGTGTAGAGTAAGAAATGACGTTACTTTGAAATTCTGTTTCCTCACCTCGACGCCACAGAATGTCACTGCCGGCAGCGGCACGTTCCGCGGGATTCACGTGCTCGCCTCCGCGTTGCGCGGGTTGGGTCATAGTGTGGAGGTAGTCACTCCGGAGAAGCACTGCAGAATCTTCACGCTCGAAAGGCTCCGGTTCAACGAAAGTCTCCGGCGCCAGGACTTGTCGCGATTCGACCTGGTGGTAGGCTTCGATCTCGACGGGTACCGCATAGCCGGACGCGGCCGCACCCCTCACGTTGCGGCCATCAAGGGCGTAATCGCGGACGAGTTGCGCTTTGAGCGCGGCATCACGCGGACGATGCTGTCGATCCAGGCGGCTTGCGAACGACTCCATGTTCAACGAGCCGCCGGAGTGATAACGACGAGCGAATATGCCGCCGAGCAGCTTAAGCGGCTGTACCGGTTCCCACAGCCGGTTCATGTCGTTCCGGAAATGCTGGACCTTGCCCAATGGCGTGAGTTGCTCGACAGCAGCGAAGTTGCACCGGACCCCAACATGTTCTCTGTTCTCACAGTTTGCCGGTTCTATCCGCGTAAGCGGCTGGACCTCTTACTTCGCGCCGCAGCCCTGTTGCGGGAGCGAATCGGGAACTTGCGGTTCCGAATTGTGGGCGGAGGGCCGGAGTCGAAACGGCTGCGGGAGTTGTCGAGTGCCCTCCGCCTGGAAGGTATGGTCGAGTGGCTCGGCGACGTGACGCAGGCGCGGCTGGCAGCCGAGTATACAAGCTGCGATGTTTTTTGCCTTCCGAGCCTACAGGAAGGCTTCGGTATTGTTCTGCTCGAAGCCATGGCCGCGGGCAAGCCTGTTGTTGCGGCGCGCGCCGCGGCGATTCCGGAAGTCGTGCCGGAACCGTGCCTGGTGGAGCCGGGCGACGCACAGGCGCTGGCATCCGCTATCGAGCAACTCTACCGCAGTCCCGATAGGCGGTGCGCTCTGGCGGAGCGGGGATCGGCACGGGTTCAGTGTTTTGACGCGCCGAAGGTAGCCGTGCAGTTCGTGGATGCGGTGAACTCCATCGTGCACTCCACGCGGCAGCCGGTCTTTACGAACGCGGGTACATCGCTGTAAGTTGGGATAACAAGCGGCCGCATATGCCAATTCGACCGGAGTATCGGAAGTATTACGATGCCCGCTGGCGGCGCTTGCGTCTTATGCTGCTCGAAGCCGCCGGCAACGTCTGCCAGAACTGCGGCTCCCCGCACCGGCTGCTGAATGTAGCGCATCTTTCGCACGATCCCGCCGACCGGACCTCGCTCGTGGTTCTTTGTCCGCGATGCCATTCGCGGCATGACACACCTCAGCGGGTGGCTGTTACGCGCCGGACCCGCGCGCGCAAGCGCGGGCAGCTTTGGCTGTCGCAGGAACTTGAAATCGCTCCACTTCCGGTAAGGATGTGGCCGGCTAAGTTGAGGCAGTTGCGCCTGTTCGGATGAGATCCGGTGTCGCCGGTGCTCTGTGCTACAGTGACTTTTTGAGCACGGCAATTCCGGGAAAGCATTTCCTATCCAACCTGATAGAGCGGCGGACACTTCTTTTTCAGCTTGTGCGCCGTGATTTCAAACAGCGGTTTGTCGGTTCCGCGGCGGGGTGGCTGTGGGGCCTTATTCACCCTTTGGTGCTGCTGTTGAGTTGGACCTTTGTCTTCAAAATCTGTCTTCGGGTTCCGATTCCCCCTGGAGAAAGCACCGACAACTATACAATGTTTCTGTTCTGTGGCTTTCTGCCGTGGATGCTGTTTCAGGAGACCGTACAGCGCTCATCCACCTCGCTGCTCGAACATTCCAACCTGATCACCAAGACGGTATTTCCGGCCGAGATTGTTCCTGTTTCCATTTTTCTCTCGTCGCTTCTCAGTCATCTGATGGCTCTCGGACTTGTGATTGCGGCAGCGATTGTGTGGTTGGGCTACGTCAGCCCGATGTTCGTATTTCTGCCCGTGTACATGGCATTGATCGGGCTGTTTGCCGTCGGTGTGGGCTGGATTGTTTCCAGCCTACAGGTATATATTCGAGACACGGCGCAGATAGTGGTGGTCGTGTTGACTCTTTGGTTCTGGATGACGCCGATTTTTATCACCATCGACCAGGTTCCGCCACAGTTCCAGTTTCTGATGCGTGTAAATCCATTGGCGTACATGGTCCGGGCCTACCGGGACCGGCTGCTTTCCTACCGCTTTCCGTCCATCGATGAGTTGACTGTCATGGGCGTCTACGCGGTGGCGGCATTCGTTATCGGCGGTCTATTCTTCCGGCATTTGAAGCGAGGTTTTGCTGACGTCCTGTAGGAGTGATGAGTTTGTGTCATTAACCCGTCGTAGTTTTTTTCTGACCGGAGCGGCGCCGCTGATTGCGCAACAGCGGCCGGCGCCGCGCCCGAATGTTCTGCTGATTCTGGCCGACGATCTTGCCGCGTGGATGCTGGGTTGTTACGGAAACAAGGAGATCCGGACGCCGAACATAGACCTGCTGGCACGCGCCGGTACGCGCTTTGCGAACAGCTTTGTCTGCACTCCAATTTGTTCGGCCAGCCGTGCCACGCTGATCACCGGGCGAACGCCCATGCAGCACGGCATTCATGATTTCCTCACGGCGAAGCCCATCGAGAGTCCTCCACAGGGCCAGGCCGCGCCTCCTCCATCTTTTTCGAAAGAGGTGATGATTTCAGACATCCTCTCAGCGCAGGGATACAACTGTGGCTACATCGGTAAGTGGCACATGGGCCAGGATCAGTCGCCGGGCCACGGCTTCGAGTATACCTATACGATGCTGGGGGGCTCGCGGAGCTACCGGGATCCGGCCATGAGCCTGAACGGGAAGATGATCGAGGAAAAGGGCTACCTCACGGAGTTGATGACAAACCGGGCAGTGGAGTTTCTCGATAGACAGAATCCGGACAAACCGTTTTTTCTGACGGTCGCCTACCTGAATCCGCACACGCCCTACACGGGGCATCCACAGAAGTATTACGACATGTATGTCAACTCGGATTTCAAGCAGAGCGGATGGCTGCCCGCCGCGCCGAACGCGCTTCGCGAAAAGGAAATGCTCCAGGACACCGTGGGCAACATCCGCCGGGCCGCCGCCTCAGTGACCGCGCTCGACGACCAGATACCGGCGCTGCTGGCACGGTTGAAACAGCGCGGCTTGCAGGATAATACTCTGGTCGTTTTTACCGGCGACAACGGCTACCTGTTGGGGCGGCACGGTTTGTGGAGCAAGGGGCTCGCCTCGGACCCCATCAACATGTATGAGGAAGTGATGCAGGTGCCCATGATCTGGCACTGGCCTGGCCGGGTTCCCGTGGAAGCCGTCCGCCCGGAACTCGTCAGCTTCTATGATTTTCTTCCTTCGATCTGCGAAGTCACGGGAACGGCGCCGCCTTCCGGGCGAAATCTCTGTGGCCGCAGTTATGCCTCCCTTGCACAAGGCAGGCCCCTGCCGCGCAGGCGACCCTGGAACGAGTTGGTCTTCGGGTATTTCCGCAACACCGCCATGGCGCGCGATCCCCGCTTTAAGCTCGTGATCCGCAACGAGGGGAAGGGCCCGAATGAGCTATACGCCCTCCGCATGGACCCAGAGGAGGAGCGGAATGTCTATTCGAATCCCCAATACATTACCGTTCGGGACCGGTTGCGCGGCCAGTTGGATGCGTGGCTGAAGAAGTATTCGTCTTAAGTTAGCGTTCTTGCTATGTCCATTTACGAAGACCGGCGCGACGATCTGGACCAGTACGAGTTCATGATGGGAACCGCCCGGGGGCGGCTTGCCGTCACCCTGGATGTGCTCACCGACGCGCTGGTGCTGGTTGGCCAGCACGGCGTGTATTGCACAAGCACGCGCAACCCGGCTAAACCCGCCATGGACGTTCAACTCATCGACCGTCTGCTAAACGACGCGAAACAACTTGTCGCCGACGTGATGAGCGAACTGGCGGCAAGCAGGCTGAAGACCCAAAAGCCCGATAATCCGCTTGCTTAGGAATGGCTTACCGATGCCTGTTCCATGCCACGCGAATGCAGTTCCTGCAGATTCCATACGCGGATCGGATCGCGGCGGCGCGACTCCAGGGCCTCCGCTGCCGCGCGCGCTCCGCTGATGGTCGTGATGCACGGTATGCGGTAAGCGACCGCGGTGCGCCGGATCGCCTTTTCATCCGTGAACGAGTGGGCGCCCGTCGCCGTATAAATCACCAGCTGAATGGAGCCTGCCTTCATCAGATCGACGGCATTCGGACGCCCTTCGTTCACCTTCAGAATCGTTTTGCAGTCTACGCCCTGAGCACGCAGCGCCGCCGCCGTGCCACGGGTTGCCACCACGTGTAGGCCCGCTTCGCGAAACTGCTTGGCGATTCGGGCAGCTTCTGCCTTGTGGCGGTCATTCACGCTGATAAAAACAGCGCCTTGATCCGGCAGGGGCGTGCCGGCGCTCAACTGCGCCTTCGCGAAAGCCTCGCCGAAGTTTTCGCCTACTCCCATGACCTCACCGGTGGACCGCATCTCCGGTCCGAGAACAGGATCGGCGCCGGGAAACTTGTTGAATGGGAACACCGGCGACTTCACGAAATACTGGCTCACCCTCAGGAGGCCCGAAGTCACACCTCCAGTAAGGGCCGTCAAATCACGCAGCTTCTTACCTAACATCAGGCCAACGGCAACCTTCGGCAGCGGCACGCCAGTGGCCTTGCTCACGTACGGCACGGTACGCGAGGCACGGGGATTTACTTCCAGAACGTACACGGTGCCGTTCTTGATCGCATATTGCACGTTCATCAAACCGATCACATTCAGCGCCTTGGCAAGCCGCGTTGTGTAGTCGATGATGGTATCGAGCTGAGTCCTACCAATTGAGGTGGCGGGAAGCACGCACGAACTGTCGCCCGAATGCACGCCTGCCTCCTCGATATGTTCCATGATGCCCGCAATCAGGACGTCTTCGGAATCGGAAATAGCATCGACATCCACTTCTGTCGCGTCTTCCAGGAACCGGTCGATCAGCACCGGGCGCTCATGGGAAAACACCACCGCTTCCCGCATATAGCGGCGGACGGTATCCTCGTCGTAAGTGACCACCATGGCGCGCCCGCCTAAGACGTAGCTGGGACGCACCAGCACCGGAAAGCCGATGCGCCGCGCGATGCCGCATGCCTCCTCGACAGTCGTCGCCGTGCCGTTTTCAGGTGAGGGGATCGCCAGTTCCTCCAGCAGCTTTCCGAACAACTTGCGATCTTCGGCCAGGTCGATATTTTCGGGCTGTGTGCCAATGATCGGGAGGCCTGCCGCCTTTAAAGGCAGCGCAAGGTTCAGCGGCGTCTGCCCGCCGAACTGCACAATGATGCCATCCGGCTTTTCGGTGTCATAAACGTTCAGAACCTCTTCGAGCGTCAGAGGTTCGAAGTACAGCCGGTCGCTGGTGTCGTAGTCCGTCGATACTGTCTCCGGATTGCAGTTGACCATGATCGACTCGATTCCGAACTCCTGCAGCGCAAACGAAGCGTGGCAGCAGCAGTAATCGAATTCCAGACCCTGGCCGATCCGGTTCGGACCCGATCCGAGAATCATGATCTTTTTGCGATCGGACGGATCCGCCTCGCATTCCGATTCGTAGCTCGAGTACAGGTACGGAGTGAAACTTTCGAACTCGGCGGCGCACGTGTCCACGCGATTGAACACCGCCCGTATGCCGAGCTCTTTGCGGCGCTCGCGAACCGCCATGCGATCGGCGTTCCAGACTCGCCCCAGTGTCGCGTCGGAGAGGCCGTCGCGCTTGGCTTTCAACAGCGTATCGCGTGAAACGGTCTGCAATTTTTCCTGCGCCAGTTCCTCGCGGAGCTCGACGATCTCTTTCACCTGGCGTAAAAACCAGGGATCGATCGCCGTCATCTCGTACACCTGCTCGACCGTATAGCCGCGCTCGAAGGCGAACATGATGTAGTTCAGCCGGTCCGGATTGGGCGTGATCAGCCGGGGTGGGATCAGGGCTGGATCGTATTCCACCGACGCCGTCGGCTTGCCCGTCTCCAGGCTGCGAATGCCTTTCCCGAGCGCCTGCTTGAAGGTGCGGCCGATGGCCATTACCTCTCCGACAGATTTCATCTGCGTTCCCAGCACCGGTTCCGTGTTGGGGAACTTCTCGAATTGCCAGCGCGGAATTTTCACCACCACGTAGTCGAGCGTTGGTTCGAAGCAGGCCGGCGTCTTCAGCGTAATATCGTTGCGTATCTCATCCAGCCGGTACCCCACAGCCAGTTTCGCCGCGATCTTCGCGATGGGGAACCCGGTTGCTTTCGACGCCAGCGCGGAGCTCCGCGAAACGCGGGGGTTCATTTCCACGATCACCATGCGGCCCGTTTTCGGATCGATGGCGAACTGCACGTTCGAGCCGCCGGTATCCACACCGATCTCCCGCAGGCATGCGATGGAGGCGTCTCTCATCATCTGGTACTCGCGGTCCGTCAGCGTCTGTGCGGGAGCGACCGTGATGGAATCGCCGGTGTGAACTCCCATCGCGTCGAAGTTTTCGATTGAGCAGATGATGATGACGTTGTCCGCGAGGTCGCGCATTACCTCCAGCTCGAATTCCTTCCAGCCGAGGACGCTCTCCTCGATCAGCACTTCGTGCACGGGGGACAGGTCGAGCCCCCGCGACAGGATCTCCTCGAACTCTTCGCCGTTGTAAGCGATACCGCCTCCGCTGCCTCCGAGTGTGAAACTCGGCCGCAGAATCAGCGGGAACCCGGTGCGTTCGGCAAAATCCAAGCCGTCGGAGAGCTTGTTGACCAGTTGCGACTGTGGCGTCTCGAGGCCGATCTTGCGCATCGCATCTTTGAACAGCAGCCGGTCTTCGGCCTTCTTGATGGCGTCGATCTTCGCGCCGATCAGCTCGACGCCGTATTTTTCCAGGATGCCTGCTTCGGCCAGCGCCACCGATAGGTTCAGTCCCGTCTGCCCGCCCACCGTGGACAGAATCGCATCGGGTTCTTCGCGGCGGATCACTTCTTCCACGAACTCCGTTGTCAACGGCTCCACATAAGTTCTGTTCGCAAGGTCGGGGTCCGTCATAATCGTGGCCGGGTTGGAATTCACCAGAACCACTTCGTATCCATCCGCCTGGAGTGCGCGGCAAGCCTGTGTACCGGAATAATCGAACTCGCAGGCCTGGCCGATAATGATGGGACCCGAGCCGATAATCAGAATCCGGTGGAGGTCGTTACGTCTGGGCATGTTCGTTATTTAGCTTTCCGGAACTCGCTCATGAGTTTCACGAAATCATCGAACAGATATAGCGAATCGCGCGGTCCCGGCGCTGCTTCCGGGTGGTACTGCACGCAGAAAACCGGTTCCCTCCGGTGGCGGAACCCCTCGAGAGTCTGGTCGTTCAGGTTGATGTGTGTCAGTTCCACGTCGTCAGGATTCAAGGAATCGGGGTCTACCGCGAAACCGTGGTTGTGGGATGTGATCTCTACACGATTCGTCAACTTGTTCAGCACGGGATGGTTCGCCCCGCGGTGGCCGAACTTCAGCTTGTACGTTTTGCCCCCTAGCGCGCGCGCCAGCACCTGCTGCCCCAGGCAAATCCCAAATATGGGCTTCCGCCCGATGATCTTCCGCACTTGCTCCGACTGAAACGCGAGCGCTTCGGGATCGCCTGGCCCGTTGGAAAGAAACACACCATCCGGGTTGAGCGCCAGGACATCCTCCGCCGGAGTGCCCGCGGGCACTACCGTCACCCGGCACCCTGTGTGGTGAAGGCACCTCAAGATATTCCACTTGATGCCGAAGTCATACGCTACCACATGAAAGCGCGCGTCCGACGCCTGCGGGACCAGATCCGAAGGCGAGCAGGCTTTAATACCCTCGTCCCACTCGTAAGACGTCTTCGTCGACACCCGGGTAGCCAAGTCGAGTCCGGTTATCGATGGCGCGCTACGCGCCTTCTCCACCAGTTCCCGCGCATCGCCGCCGGTCGCGGATAGTACACCGCGCATTACGCCGCGAGTCCGCAGATGCCGCACCAGTTTGCGGGTATCGATTTCGGCGATGATCGGAATATCATACTTCTTGAGGAAATAGTTCGCTTCTTCCTCTGACCGCCAGTTGCTGGCCAGAGGAGAGAATTCCCGAACTGCGAGCCCTTCGAGGAAAGCCCGCGATGCCTCGCAATCCTCGTCGTTGACGCCGTAATTGCCAATCTGCGGATTCGTGAGAACCACGATCTGGCCCGCATAAGAAGGATCGGTGAAGATCTCCTGATATCCCGTGATGGCGGTGTTAAAAACGACTTCACCGCGCTTTTCTACGGGCGCACCAAAGCTCCTGCCCTCGAAGACCATGCCGTCTTCCAGGGCGAGCGTAGCTGTGTCCAATCCGCTGGTCCTCCAGGAAGGTATAACTTTTATTGGAACATGCCTCAGCCCGCTCCATCAAGCGCCGTCCCGCGGTTTGACAGATCCGTCTCCGCGCTGGTACGCCTCTAGTATGATTGAACGCGGAATCCGGCGGCGGACATCGGTCCTCGCCCTTCTGGCTTTTTCCGGCGCTGGCGCGGGCTATTCCGGACAGGCAATCATCGATTCGATGCTCGCCCCGGCGGCAAAGGAGAACCGCCGGAATACGGAGGGCGATATTGTCGTGCGGAAGGATGGCACGTTCCTGGCGGCGTGGTCCGACTTTTACGGCGGCAGCCGCGACGATTCAGCCGCACGCATCTCCGCCGCCACGTCGTCCGACGGCGGAAAGACGTGGTCTCAACGATTCACTCTTCAGCCGAATATCGGCAAGCAGAACGTGATGTCGGCCAGCTTTCTGCGCTTGCGGTCGGGAGATATCCTGTTTTTTTTCGCCGTCAAGAATTCGCCCGAAGACCTGTATATGATGGTCCGGCGTTCGTCCGATGACGGAAAGACGTGGAGCGAACCGGCCCGGGTTGTTCGCGAACGCGGCTACTACGGAATGAACAACGACCGGGCAGTGCAGCTGGCGTCCGGGCGCATTATCTGTCCCGTCTATTTCACGGAAAAAGTGTGGACAAAAACGGAAGGGTTCCGCACGGTTTCCTACTACTCGGACGACGATGGGCGGACGTGGAAACGCGGGCGCACCGTTCTGGAATGTCCGCAGCGCGGCGCCATGGAACCCGGGCTCCTCGAATTACGGGATGGACGGCTGCTGCAGATCATTCGCACGCAGATGGGCATGATCTGGCACGCGTTGTCGAACGATGGAGGCGATACGTGGACTTCACCGGAGCCATGGACGATGGCGGCGCCGGAAGCGCCCAGCACATTGGTCCGCCTGCCCAAGACAGGCGAACTGCTGCTGATCTATAATCCGACGGTGAAACTCGGGACGGGCCACTCCGGGCCCCGAACGCCATTGGCGGCTGCAATTTCGAAAGATGAGGGCCGCACCTGGTCGCTGCCGAAAGCGATCGAGGAAGATCCGGCCGCCACCTACGCCTACACCAGCGTGACGTTTCACCAGGAGCGCGCGCTGCTGACGTATTACTACGCAAAAGACGGCCTGCTCTCGCTGAAGTTCAAGAGCATTCCCGTCGATTGGTTCCGCGAAGATTGAAGGGTGGGTCTCAGATAGTCGGCTCCTTGCGTAGAAACCTGGCAATCCCGCTTATTGGGGGCGCTATCCTTCGCTAGTTGTGCTATAAGAGCACGCATGGATGAACAGTCAGATGTAGGATCTTCCAATAAAGTTCGATTAGGGAGCTTAACGCAGCTTCTTGTATCTGGCGCCCAGTGGAGGATGTGATGACTTCCCAGCATGCGAGCAAAAAGGAATCCAGGCGACCTTCCCTCTCCAAAAAGACGAGGACTTTTTCAATGTGATCAGCCCAGTGGGAAGAACCGCCTGGCGAGGGTGAAAAGAAGGGTGAGTTCCTGGTAGGCTTTGATGGCTCTCCAGAGATTTTTGTTGAAGTCAAGCAACCCGGCTGGCACAGCGAACTCTATCCCCGCCGCCAATCAGACAACCGCAATCTCCCCCTAGAGGAGCGGCAACGGATCGAGCCGCGGAAGCAACGGGAAAAATGTGTCGACGGAGAAGGCGGCTTTTGCGAGCCCCATAAACGTGCGATGGAAGTAGTTCGGCGGAATGTGCCACCAAAGCTCAAGCAAGACTTCCCCAGCCTCGCAGTCGTTGTTGACGATTTTCAGCTACCGGTGCTCGAGATACCCTACTTGAGCGAGTTCGTGCAACAAGAGTTCTTGAAACCCGATTACGATCGTGGCGACCCTGCAGACGTGCAGACTTACGATCGCCTCGGTGGCGTGCTCTTCCTTCATTTGGAGTCAGATTCAGAGAAGATCGTCTATCACACGCATCTTGTGTGCAATCTTCATTGTCTGCCAGAATGCCATTTGCCCCCACCCGCTGTGTACTGTTTGTCACGCAAATGGGCATGACCTGCATGCCCTATCGAGCGACGGAGGCCATACGAGCATCCCCGTGAATTGATTCCGGGAAGACTGAAAGTCGGAACGCTATAACCCGGCCCGCAACTCCGCATCGGCTTGCCTGCCCAGTGCCAGGACAATTTGGGGAATCTGTTCTACGTCGGTCAGGGTGGTTCGGAAATTCACTATGCAGGACCGCAACGCAAACCGCCCCTTGATGACCGCGTTGGACAGAAACGCCTCTCCGCCGGCCTGCAGGCGATCCAACAACACCTGATTCAGGCGGTTCAAGTATTCGGTATTTTCAGGATCGTCCCGGCTCATGCCCAAGGGAACGTAGCGGAAGGTAGTGATGCTGAGACTCTGTGTGAAGGCTTCCAGTTCCGGGTGATTCCGGATTTCACGGAATAACGTACGGGCCAGCGCGATATCGTCACCGATCATCTGAATCAACCCTTCACGCCCTGCCGTCATCAGGCCCAGCCAGACTTTCAGTGCGCGAAATCCGCGTGAGTTCTGCGGACCATACGAATAGTAGTTGAGAGGCTTTTCGTCCTCATTCGCATCGAAGCGATAATACGGGGGCGAATAATCGAAGGTATCGAACAGGCGCCGCCGGTCGCGTACGAGAGCGCACCCGGCTTCCAGAGGCGCATACAGCCACTTGTGCGGATCCACAGCCAGGGAATCCGCCTGGCTCAATGCTTTCAAATGCGCACTGGCGCCGGGCAGCGCCGCCGCCGGCGCACCATATGCCCCGTCGACGTGGAACCACAGATCGTACCGCCGCGCGATTTCCGCCAACTCCTCGAGTGGGTCTACCGCACCCGTACTGACGGTGCCCGCCGAGCCGGAAAGAAAAAACGGTATGAGTCCCGCAGCCCTGTCATTCTCGATGGTGCTAACGAGGTCATCGGTCCGCATCCGGAACTTGCCGTCGACCGGAATCCATCGAATGCTATTGGTCCCCAGTCCGAACAGGTCAGCGGCTTTGTGAATCCACGTATGGGTCTCCGTGGAAACGTAGGCCACGAGTTTTCCGGGTTCGACGCCCTCGGCGCGAATATTCCGAGCCGATTTGGCGCGGCGGGCTGCCAGGAATCCAATGAAATTGGCCATATTGCCGCCGCTTACCAGGAGACCGCCGCAATCCGCCGGATATCCCAGAAATTCGGCGATCCAGCGTATTGTTTGCGATTCTATTTCGGTCGCCATCGGCGAAAGAATCCAGGCGCCGGCGTTCGGATTAACCGCCGCCGCCATGAGGTCGCCCAGTATGCCCACAGGCGCCGCCGGAGACGTTACATATCCCGAAAAGCGAGGATGCCCATTTAGCAGCGAGTGGGCAGAGAGCAGTTCCCAGGCCCTTGCCAGCGCATCTTCAGCGGCAAATCCTTCCGGCGGCAACGGCGCGTCGCCAAGCGCATTCCGCACACTGGTGGGACTTTCGCCCGGTGTTACGGGGCGGCTCCGGATCTCTGCCAGCAGGTCTACAACTTTATCGACAAACGTGTAACCCAGACGCCGGAATTCCTCCGGGCTCATATCGAGCGGCGCCGCCCGCTTTCTCAAATCCCTATTTTCGTCCGGATACACTGTTGCTCCTACCGGAGAGTATATCCGCCCGCTTTCTCAGGCGGCCTCGAACAGCGGGCTCTGTGCCGGAGTTTCCACCGGGAATGCCTTCAACTGTGAGGTATAGAGGCGGCGCAAGCCCACCGGTACGGCTGCAGGAATTTTTCCGAACAGCCCTCCGAGCATCAGCGCATTTACTATCGCTCTGCCACCGCCGTGATTGTTCGTTACCACGAACGTCCGTTCCGCCAGCCGGGCGATCCGCTCGATGCGCGGTTTCCATTCGACCAGTTCTTCCTCTGAATACAGATAGTCGCAATCATGACTGTTTTGCGATGGAGCGTCGAAGTTCTGAATGCCCAACCCGGCGTTTCGCCCGTGCAGACGTACGTATGCAATCCCCGAGGTCAGGAACGCCGTTGGCGGCATGGTCTTGACATGCTGTGGAATGTCGATGTTGCAGAACCCGATGCGATAGTCCACGAACACACCCAGCGCTTCCTCGGACATCCAACTGCTGTGTCTCATCTCAGCCGCGAGAGGGAATTCATGGAAGGTCCGGCGCAACTTGATCAGGAAGGCGCGATTCTCCTCCGTAAAGCGGAATGCCCAGGGGAACTGCATTAGCAGGCATCCCAGTTTTCCTTCTTTGAGCAGAGGCCACAGTCCTCGCTTGTGGGCCGCCGTCTCCGCGGGTTCAAGGCTTCGTTCATGGGTGAACCGACGGTTCAGCGTGGCTGTAAACAGAAACTTGGGATTGTGGTCAACTTTCTTTAACCAAACGCTGGTGATTTCAGGCCGCAGCGGCTGGTAGAACGAAGTATTGATTTCCACTAAGTCCGTGAATTTGGACAGAAAATGGAGCGCGTGAAATCCTCTGGGGCGCGCCTCAGGATAGATGGTTCCGTTCCAGTGAGGATATGACCAACCGGCGGGTCCGATATGGATATCTGGGGCCTGGGGCATACACGGTGTCCTCGATTCGCCTTTTGTTCGCCACCAGTGTAAGCCACCTGCAGCCGCGCGGTCAAGTGAAATATTTTTAGTTTTTTTGTGTAACTTTACAACGCTGGTTTACGCTTTATATATCAAATCCCCGTTACGACAGCGGGCGCACTCACCCCTTTCACCCAAACTTGCGCCCGCTTTATTGCACTCAATCTACCAATCCATCAAACAGCACCGACGACAGGTATCTCTCTCCGGAATCCGGCAGAATCACGACCATCGTCTTGTTGTGGAACTCAGGCTGCCGTGCCAGACGAACAGCGGCGGCTACGGCCGCTCCGCAGGAGATTCCGGAAAGGATACCTTCCTCGCGCGCGAGCCGCCGTGCCATTTCGATCGACTCTTCGTTGGTCACCTGCTCAACGAGATCCACGACGGACAGATCGAGCGTATCCGGTATGAATCCGGCCCCGAGTCCCTGGATTTTGTGGGGTCCCGGCTTGAGGGGCTCGCCTTTCTTGGCCTGCGTAATCACCGGGCTGTTAGATGGTTCAACGGCTACTGACACAAGTGGCTTGCCCAGTTTGTGCTTGATGTACCGGGAAACACCGGTGATGGTGCCACCAGTGCCGACGCCGGACACCAGCACATCGATTTGTCCGCCGCTATCCTCCCAGATCTCGGGACCGGTCGTCTCAAAATGAATATCGGGATTGGCCGGATTTTTGAACTGCTGCAAGAGGACGTAGCGGTTCGGATTGGAAACCACAAATTCTTCGGCCTTTGCAATCGCACCCTTCATCCCCGTCGAGCCTTCCGTCAGAACCAGGTTCGCGCCGAAGGCTTTTAAGACTTTGCGCCGTTCGATCGACATCGTCTCCGGCATCGTGAGCGTGATGGGATAACCTCGCGCGGCCGCAACGAACGCCAGCGCAATTCCGGTGTTACCGCTCGTCGGCTCAATCAGTTCTTTGCCGGGCGTTAGAATACCGCGCTTCTCGGCGTCCCAAATCATCGCCGCGCCGATCCGGCACTTTACCGAGTAGGCTGGATTCCGGCCTTCAATCTTGGCGAGCATCGTTACTGGCGCGCCGTCCGTCACGCGATTGAGTTTTACCAGCGGCGTCCTCCCGATGCTGAACGAATTATCTTCAAAAAAGGACTTACCTGTTGTCGGCTGCACTTTCAAATCTCCCAATTCGGTACATAGTTCATTTGGTTTTCTTTCCAGGCACGAGTCAGTTCGCCAAAGGTCGTCTGATCCACTACATTCGAAATCGCCGCATCCACTTGGCGCCAGATACTGGCGAATGGCGAATCCGATTTGCGTTTTCCTTTCGAGCGGGCTGAACTCGGAGCCTCAATGAATCGCAAAAGCTCTCCGATGGTGATCGAATCCGCCGGACGCGCCAGCAGATAGCCGCCCTCAGCGCCACGGCGCGATTCCACAAACCCGCCTTGCTTGAGGGTAGCCAAAATTAACTCGAGAAACTTCTGGGGAATCTTCTGGCGCCGTGCGATATCCGCAATCTTCACGGGTTCACCGGGCCGTTGGCTGGCAAGGTCGAATAGCGCGAGCAGCGCATATTCGCCTTTTACAGAAATATTCATCGGCAAACGGCAATCACCTCAATCCAACTAGAGATTAACGGATTACCTTCGGAAGCGTCAAATCGGCTTGCTATCGGGTACGCGGAGTTCGTGCTGGAGCCTCGTCAGTTCTGCCTTGAGATTTTTCACCACGTCCGCGTACGATGCCTCTGCGTAAACACTGCGCATCTGGTGGGGGTCTTTCATACGGTCGAAGAGTTCCCACTCCCCGGTACTGTAATAGTGTGCGAGCGTATAGTGGTCCGTGCGAACTCCGTAATGTAGAGCGACGTCGTGCTCACCCCGTTCGTAGTAATGATAGTAGAACGATTGACGCCAACCGGAGGGTGTTTCGCCGCGCAGGAGCGGCAGGAAGCTGTGACCCTGCATGTCAGCGGGCACGCGGAGTCCAGCGGCATCCAGGAACGTCTCCGGCAGATCGAGATTCGCCACCATGCTTTCGCATACATATCCAGCGCGTGCCCTGCCGGGGAATCGGGCTAGCATGGGCGTGCGGATGGACTCTTCGTAGATCCAGCGCTTGTCGAACCAGCCATGTTCACCTAGATAGAAACCTTGGTCGGACGTGTACACTACCAGCGTGTTCTCCGCCTCGCCGGTGGCGTCGAGCCAATTCAGAATTCTTCCGGCACTGTCGTCCACGGAAGCGATGCAGCGCAAGTAATCCTGCAGGTAGCGTTGGTATTTGTAGCGGACCAGGTCCCTGCCTTGCAGGTTGGCGCGGGTGAAGGCTTCGTTGCGAGGGCGGTAAGCGGCGTCCCACACTCGCTTCTGCGCCTCGTTCATGCGTCCGTACTCGCCCAGGTAGCGACGATAGTCGGCGTCCTGCGGCGGAGCGGCGCCGGTGGGCAGGATTTTGAGATCGGCCATCAGCGTCATGTGGCGGTCGATCTCCATGGATTGTTTGCGCGCGGGTGTGGCGCGGTGTTCGTAGTTATCAAAAAGATTTGGAGGCTCCGGAAAGGTGACACCATCGTACAGGTGCAGCTTCGACGGCGCGGGCATCCAGTTCCGGTGTGGCGCCTTGTGCTGGCACATCACCATAAAAGGCTTGGACCTATCGCGCCCGTTTTCCAGCCAGTCCAGCGTAAGACTGGTGATTAAGTCGGTGACATAGCCCTCGCGGCGCTTACTGCCTTCAGGCGTAAGGAAATCTGGATTATAGTAGCTGCCTTGGCCGGGCAACACTTCCCACACATCGAATCCCGTTGGGTTCGATTTCAAGTGCCACTTCCCAAAGAGTGCGGTCTGATAACCGGCTTGCCGCAGAATTTTGGGAAAGGTCGGTTGCGCACCGTCGAAGGTCTGACGGTTATCGAGAACACCATTCAGGTGCGAGTACTTGCCCGTCAGCACTACTGCCCGTGAGGGCGCGCAGATGGAGTTGGTTACCAACGCGTTGTCGAATCGAACCCCCTCACGCGCCAGGCGGTCGATATTCGGCGTATGGTTCAGACGGCCATCGTAGGCGGAGATGGCCTGGTAGGCGTGGTCGTCGGAAAAGATAAGCAGGATGTTGGGCCGGCGTCCTTGGAAAGCACTGGCGGCGGCTGGAATAGCGCCGAGTGTTGTGACGAATCGCCGCCGGTTCAACTAGTCATACCTCCGCAGGGCATCGCGCAAGGCGTTCCGCATAGTGTTTTCGCACTCGGGGAATGCGATCCAGCTATAGTGATCGTCGTACCCTTCGGCCGCAGCCTGCGCCGTCGGGATGTAGCCGGGGGCCGATTCGCTGAAACCTGCCGTCATGACAAACGAATCCGGCCGCAACTCCTGCGCCCACAACTGATATTGTACGAAGGACTCGGCGGGCAGCAGCACGAGGTGGGCTCCGCCGAAATCGACAGCCGGCACATCGACCGCCTCACCCGCATCCAAACGCTTTCTCCAACTGAGCCCCAACGCCGCTTCAGCCCGCGCCAGATACGGCTTGGATTCATCGGCAAGGGTTTTGCGCATTTCGGCGGGCGAGAAGCCTGGGGTCGCTCGCGGCGCAAGGTGCATGGGAACGGACCGGAATCGCACGTGTTGGAGCGGCCGGCGCTTGGTCGCTTTCCAGGCGCCCACCATTCCCTGATACATCCGGCCGGCCAGGATGGGGCGGTTTGCCGCGCTGCCGTCGTTGTACTTACCCGCGATGGTATCGCCACTGCATCCGGTGAGATAGATCTGCGCCGTGCCGGGCGTGTCCTTCTGCCGGCGTGCGCGGGCCATCCCGACAAAATCCGCGGAGACGTCGCCTTGCCCGTAGTAGCTCATCGGATGGGTGGAATAGCAACTGAGCGCTGCGACCGGCCGGTCCTCCTCCCAAAAGCTGATAGTCTTGAGCCAAGGGTCGATGGTGCCTTCGGGCAGTGCGCGCAGGGCCGGGTCCTTGGTTGCACTCGTACGCCCGAAACTCACCCCCCCATCCGGCTTGACGTAGCGGCGGTTGGAGGCCACACCCTCCACTTTGGCCTGTCCCGTACCGATATGCGTGACGCGGTGCGCGGAGTTGAGGCTTGCCTGAAGCGCAGCGGCAACTTTACGGGCGCAATGTTCGTTGAAGTCCGGATCGCAGATTCTTCCCGGTGCTTTGGCGGCCTCGAACAGCCGTTGCGCCTCCGTGTCCACGTAGGGTGCGTCGTGTTGGTGGACGCAGGTCAACAGCACACGTTCACGTGATGTGCGCGCGGCTTCCGCCATCACGTCGCGCCACAGGTTGTAGGCGTCATTGCGGATTTCGCACCAGTCGAGCGCCGCGACGACAATAGGCTGGCCGCCGCCGAGCAGCACTACACCGTGCGCTTCTAACGGATCGACGATCTTCCGCGCCGTCACATTATTAAATAGAGGCCCGCCGATCGAAGGAGTAATGTCCGATCGGAACGTAGCCAATTGGAATCGTTCCGCGCGAGCCGCCGCCAAGGCCGCCGCCGACTTGAAGAAATCCCGCCGCCGCATGAACTCTTATGTTATTCCTTAACGCACCGCGCGGGTTGGTTGCGGTGCTGTGAGATAGCGGCCAAGCCGCGCCAGGTTGCCAGCGAAATCCGCCGAACTGATGATGCTGACGGGCGGAGGCTGCGGCCCGGCGAAAAGTTCCACCGTCATGTTTTCGTGAATCGGAATGATGTCGGCCCGGGAATTTAGACTATCGCCCGCGGATCCATGCGAGCGCCCGCGTCCGATGCGGAGAACCAGATCTTTAGCAGCGAAGGCGAAGACAAGCCGATCGGCACGGCCGATGGTCCCCATCTTTGTCCAGGCGCCGCGTTCATCCATGGAAGCGATCAGTTCCTTCACTTCATTCGGTGACGGAGGAGTTTCGGTCATCCCAAACGGGCGTTCGCTCCAGGGCGACAGTCCGTGCAGCCGGCCCGGCCTGCGGACATCCTTCGGATCCGCTGCCGCCAGTTTCCGGCAATCTTCTTCGATATCGTTGAGTTGG
>CAADGY010000092.1 GCA_900696665.1 uncultured Acidobacteriota bacterium | reverse complement strand
TGGAAGTCGTCAGTTGAGATAGCGCTCCCGATGGGCCGCTTCACAGGGCTGCTCGGAATCGCCATCATTCTGGCTACGGCATATCTGTTTTCGACGAACCGCCGCGCCATTCGCCCTCAACTTCTTCTGTGGGGTTTGGGCCTTCAGTTTGCCGTCGCCTTCCTGGTATTGCGGACCGGCTTCGGCTGGCTGTTCCAGGCAGCAAGCGCTGGAGTGAACGCTTTGCTCGAATTCGCCGAGACCGGCAGCCAGTTCGTATTCGGTCCGCTTGGCGCGAAGTCCGGCCCTTTCGGAGTTATTTTCGCTTTCCAGGTGCTGCCCATCGTCATCTTCATCGCTTCGTTTTTTTCCATCCTGTACTACTTCGGCGTCATGCAGGTTTTCGTGCGCGCCATGGCCGTAGTTATGCAGCGCGTCATGGGCGCCAGCGGGGCCGAATCCACCAACGTCGCCGCCAGCATCTTCATGGGGCAAACCGAAGCTCCTCTTACCGTGCGTCCGTTCCTGGCGGGTATGACACAGTCCGAGCTGTTCACGATCATGACCAGCGGGATGGCGCATGTCTCCGGAGCAGTGATGGCGGCGTATGTAAAGATCGCCGGCGTCGATATCAAGCACCTGCTCACCGCTGTGATTATGACCGCACCGGCAACCATTCTGCTCGCCAAAATGCTGATGCCGGAAACGGAAAAACCGGAGACGGCGGGCAACGTGAAGGTTCATGTGGAACGCCCCGGCGTGAATGTGATCGATGCGGCCGCGCGCGGAGCCGGCGAGGGACTTCACCTGGCATTGAACATTGGCGCGATGCTGATTGCGTTCCTCGCCCTGATCGCGATGGCGAACGGAATTCTCGGTTGGGTTCACAGCCTTCCCTGGATGGGTTGGCTGCCGCCAACGCTTCAACAGATCTTCGGACACGTCTTCTCTCCTGTCGCCTGGGTGATTGGGGTAAGTTGGAAAGATTCGATGGCAATCGGCAATCTCCTGGGCACAAGACTGGTGCTGAATGAATTTGTCGCGTTCCTCGAACTCGCACCACTGAAGGAGCAACTCGATCCGCGGTCATTTGTCATTGCAACCTACGCCCTGTGCGGGTTCGCGAACTTCAGCTCCATTGCGATCCAGATTGGGGGCATCGGGGCACTGGCGCCCAGCAGAAAATCGGATCTGGCACGGCTTGGCTTGAAAGCCGTCGCGGCGGGAACCATGGCGAATTTCATGTCCGCCTGTATTGCGGGGATGCTGTTATGAGCATATCCGGAGCGGTTCAGTTTCTGGAATCCCGCATCCAGATCCGCCCGCGCGCCGCCGTGGTGCTCGGCAGCGGCCTAGGCGGATTTGCGGACGAACTCACGGATACCGTTTCGATTCCCTACCACGAGATCCCCGGCTGGCCGCGGTCTACAGCGGTAGGCCACGCGGGTCAACTGGTGTTCGGCAAACTCGGCGCGGTCGATGTTGCCGTGATGTCCGGCCGCGTGCATCTGTATGAAGGCTACACACAGTATCAGGTAACACTTGGCGTACGAGTGCTGCGCCGCCTGGGTGTGCGCTCTCTTGTTTTAACCAACGCCGCAGGGGGCATTCATCCCGAATACCGGCGCGGCGCCCTGGTGCTGCTGAGCGATCATATCAACCTGCAAGGTTCGAACCCGCTAGTGGGACCCAACGACGATTCCCTCGGCCCGCGCTTTCCCGATATGACTGAAGCCTACTCAGCCGAATTCCGGGAACTGGCGCGGCAAGTGGGTGACGAACAAGGCATACCTCTCAAGGAGGGAGTCTATGCCGCGCTCCTGGGCCCCAGCTACGAAACACCAGCGGAGATCCGATTTCTGCGCACGATCGGAGCGGACCTGGTTGGCATGTCCACGGTTCCCGAAGTCATCGTGGCGAATCACATGCGCATGCGGGTGCTGGCGATTTCCTGTGTGACGAACATGGCCGCGGGTATCCTGCCGCAGGCGATCTCGCACGAGGAGGTGCTCGAAACCGGCCGCGAGGTTCGCGAGACGTTGATCCGTTTTCTGAAGGCGCTGCTTGCACGCGCAGGAGAGCGATGGACGGACTGATGGCAGCGGCGCTTGCCGCCCGCGCGAACGCGCTCGCGCCATTCTCAGGTTTTCGTGTCGGTGCTGCCGTGGAGGACGACAACGGCCGCATCCATACCGGGTGCAATATCGAGAATGCAAGCTTCGGCCTGACGATCTGTGCCGAACGTGTGGCCGTTTTTAAAGCATTATCGGAAGGATCGCGAGCCTTTCGCCGCCTGGCAGTAGCCGCCGATTCGGATCGGCTGACGCCGCCATGCGGAGCCTGCCGCCAGATTCTATGGGAGTTTTGCGGGAACATTGAGGTGGTGCTGGTAAACCTCACCGGCAACACCGAATCTCACCGGATGAGCGACCTCCTGCCGGAACCCTTCGATGCTTCGTTATTGCGTTAGCCTCCTCGTTGCCGCCACGGTCTTCGCTGCTGAGCCCGCCGATTGGGTGATCACGGGGCGCTACGTGGTCACGATGAATCCACGCCGCGAGGTGATTGAAGACGGCGCCGTGGCGGTAAACGGAACGGCGATTGCCGCCGTGGGGAAGCGTGCAGAAATCGACCGGCGCTTCGATGCACGGAAACGGCTGAACCGGCCGGACGCCCTCATCGCTCCCGGGCTTATCAATACGCATACCCACGCGGCGATGTCGCTGTTTCGCGGCATCGCGGACGACTTGCGGCTTCAGGACTGGCTCGAAAAATATATCTTCCCGGCCGAAGCGAAAAATGTTTCATCCGAGTTTGTACGGTGGGGCACGAAACTCGCCTGTCTCGAGATGATGCTTTCCGGCACCACGACCTTCGCCGACATGTACTACTTCGAGGAAGCAGCGGCGGAAGCCACGGTGGAGTGTGGTTTACGGGGCGTGTTGGGTCAGACGATTATCGGATTTCCCTCCCCCGATGCAAAGACACCGGCGGCTGCGTTGAAGCGCGCGGAGGCATTTCTCCGCCGCTACCGGAACGATTCTCTGGTTGTGCCCGCCATCGCCCCGCACGCTCTATACACGAATTCCGGCGCCACGCTAAAGGCAAGCCGCGAGCTCGCAAACCGCTACGGAGTTCCTTTGCTGATTCACCTGTCGGAAACCAGAACGGAAAACGAGGAGAGCCGTGTCAAGCATGGTGCAACGCCAACGCAAGTGCTCAACAGACTGGGAGTCTTCAACGGCCGGACCGTAGCCGCACATTGTGTCTGGTTGGATGAACAGGACCGTCGTCTGCTGAAGGAACGCAACGCCGGGATCGCTCATTGTGCATCGAGCAACATGAAACTGGCAAGCGGTGTCGCGCCCGTCGTGGACCTGCTCGATTTGGGAATCGCAACCGGCCTGGGTACGGACGGCCCAGCAGGCAGCAACAACGATTTCGACCTGTTCGAGGAAATGGACCTCGCCTCGAAGCTGCAAAAAGTAACCACCGGCGATCCACGGGCGCTTCCGGCGGCGCAAGCCTTTGCCATGGCCACCATTACAGGCGCCCGCGCTCTCGGAATGGAACACGAGATAGGATCGCTCGAAGCGGGCAAGCGCGCCGACCTGATTACAGTGAGCTTAAACCGGCCGAACGCCATTCCGTTGTATAGCGTCTTCTCTCACCTCGTTTATGCGTTGAAGGGATCGGATGTCAGCGATGTGATGGTGAACGGCAAACTGCTGGTGGAACAGCGCCGGGCGAAACAACTGGATGCGGAGGAGATTCTCCGCCGCGGAGCATCGTTCGGCCTTCGCATATCCCGATCGATAGGCAAATAGATCCAGGCCGTATCCCTTAAGGACATCCCTTAAGGAGCATCTAAGGTAAATCCCCGATACTGGTTCTGTTGGAAAGTTGCTTTGCGTCTATTTAGGATGTTAAGGACCTTAATACTGTTATTAATTCCATTACTGTGCGCCCTATCCGCCGTCTTGGACCCGGCAGGAGAAGAACCGTCATCGATACCGGAGCCGGTGGCTATGATTCTGCTCGGCACAGTCCTGGTGGCTTTCGGTGCGCGCGCCCTCCGGAAGAGATCCGCCACCCGGCGGCGCTGAACGTCGATCGTTCTTAATAACGGGGCGGGCGAAAGAAATCGACGGGCGAGAGGGAGGTGATTTTCCAAGCCCGCCCTTTCCGTGCAGCACGGCACTTCAGCTTGCCGCGTCTTCGATCAATGGGTTCGCCGGGCGACCGCGCTTGTAGATGGAGCAACCAGTCCACTTCGACCAGGTAATCCGACTGATCCTGCTCCACGTTAGTAAACTCAACCGACGAGGAGACCTCAGCCTGCTCCAACAGCGCCGATACCAGAGTGCGTAACTCCGCATACCGCGGCATACTCTCGTCGAAATGTCTCATGAAATCGGCCACCCTCCCATCGCTGAGCGCGGCAGCCAGATCTCCGAACAGTTCGGCGATTTCGGGGGGAGTCTGCGCCGTCAGACGCCCGAACCCCAGCGGTATGGCCGCCATTGCGGCAACCTGGCGCCGTGTCATGGTCAGGTCCGGTAAGAGGCGTTGATTTCGATGTACTTCTCCGTCAAATCGCATGTCCAGAAGCGCGATCTGCCGGGCCCACCGCCACGTATGTTGAACCGAATGACGCACTCGTCGCCATTCAACTTCTCCTTCAACTCAGGTTCGGAGAAGTCTGCCGCCAGGCCCGACGTGCATACCTTCACGTCCTGAAGCCATATGTCGGCCTTGCGAGGGTCGAACGCAACGCCGGAGTTGCCTGCCGCCGAGAGAATTCGCCCCCAGTTCGGGTCGGAGCCTGCGATAGCGGTCTTGACAAGCGGCGAGTTGGCGATCGCCCTGGCGATCACCGATGCCGAAGCTTCGTCCGCCGCGCCGGAGACTTCGATCGTGATGCGCTTGCGCGCTCCTTCGCCGTCTTTTGCGATTTGCCGAGCCAGATCCTGCATGAGATGATGGAGAGCTTCAGAAAACACCTGCCGGTCGGAGGCTTTCAGGTTACACCCGGATGCACCGTTCGCCAGCAGAATCATGGTGTCGTTCGTCGAAGTATCGCCATCAACAGACAACCGGTTGAAGCTGAGATCCACTGCTTTCCTCAGCATGGGTCTGAGCATAGGCGGCATAATCGCGGCGTCTGTTAGCACAAACCCAAGCGTAGTGGCCATATTGGGCTGGATCATACCAGCGCCTTTCGTCATGCCCGCGATGCGCACGATGCCGTTTTTCACCGCCACCTCGGCAAAAGCTGTTTTTGCGAATGTATCGGTGGTAAGAATAGCGCGGGAGACGTCCTCAAAGCGGTCCGCGGCTAGTCCCTCGATAAGCCGTGGCATGGCAGTAGTTATCAAAGCCGGATCGAGTTCCACTCCAATCACTCCAGTGGAAGCGGGCAGGACCCGGTTGGTCTTCACCTTCAGGCCTTTGGCGGCGGCTTGGCAGCAGGCCAGCGCCACGCGGGCACCCGTGCGTGTGGCGCAGTTCGCGTTTCCGGCATTCACGAGAATCGCCTGCGCTTCGCCGCCGGATGATTCCAGGTGCTTTCGTGCAAGCCGGACCGGCGCCGCCTGCACCCGGTTCCGCGTAAATACCGCCGCGGCGGCCGCGGGCACAGTGGAGAAAATCAGCGCCAGGTCATCCTGTCTTGCTTTGCGGATGCCGGCATAAAGAGCGGAATAGGAAAAGCCCGCGGGGAGGTTCACGAGATGTTGGCTCCTAGCAATTCATTTTCCCAGCAGTTCACCCGCTAAGATGCGCTGACCGTTCAAAAAACTTCCAGCCGTCGTTCGCTTCCTGCCTTCCAGTTGTACGTCCAACAATTCGAGCGACGTTCCTTCGCCACACGCCACCCGGATTGAGCGGTGTGCCGGATGGATCGTCCCCGGTATGCTTTCCGTCTGCTCCGCCACGGGTTTCGCTTTCCATACGTGCAGCAGTTGTCCACGGAAACGGGTGTACGCTCCCGGCCAGGGGACAAGGCCCCTGACACGGTTGTGAATGGACATCGCGTTCTCATTCCAGTCGATGAGACCATCCTCTTTTTTCAGCACCGGTGCGTAGGTTGCCTTTGAATTATCCTGGGGCTCAGGGGTGATTGTACCTGCTTCCATCCGCCTCAAGGTCTCCAGCAGGAGTTCCGCACCCAGCCGGGATAGCCTCCCGGAAAGCTCGATGGCGTCTTCTTCCGGCCCGATCCCAGCCCCGGCGCGCAGCAGCATGTCCCCGGTGTCGAGACCGGCATCGATCTTCATGGTGGTGACACCCGTCCTTGTCTCGCCGTTCACGATGGCCCACTGAACCGGCGCCGCCCCCCGGTATTTCGGAAGCAGCGATGCGTGAACGTTAACGATCCCGAAACGCGGCAGGTCGATCACGGATTGCGGAATAATCTGCCCGTAGCCGGCAACCACCATCGCGTCCGCGCCCGCACCGGCCAGGAAATCGAATGCTTCAGCCGCACGGATGCGATGCGGCTGTTTGACCGGAATGCCAAGCTCAATAGCTTTTCGTTTCACCGGTGAAAACACGATCTTGCCGCCGCGCCCGCTCGGGCGGTCCGGCTGCGTGAAGACGGCGAGAACATGGTGCCCACCGTCCACAACTGCCTGGAGCGTGGGCACGGCGAACTGCGGTGTTCCGAGAAAAATTAACTCCACTCTCCTGCCTTGACGAGCTTGCGAACTTTTCTGCGAATCAAATCCCGCTTCAATGCGCTGATATGGCTGATGTACAATCGCCCTTCCAGGTGATCCGTTTCGTGCAGAAAGGCGCGCGCCAGAAGCTCTTCGCCGGTCATTTCAAAGCTCTCGCCTTCGACATTCTGGGCGCGAACGGTCACTTTGTTGGCGCGGGTCACCTGCTCACGGAACCCGGGAACACTCAGGCAGCCTTCCTCGCCGGTCTGGGATCCTTCCTTTGCGATAATTTCGGGGTTGATCAGGATTACCTTCTGAGCGGGATCCTCGCCGGCTGAGCAATCGATTACAGCGATGCGTTTGGAGAAGCCAATCTGCGGAGCGGCCAGCCCGACACCGCGTGCCGCGTACATCGATTCGAACATATCGTCTATAAATTTTTGGAGTTCGGGGGTGCCGAATTCATCGACCCTGGCGGCTCGTTTCTCCAATACGGGGTCGCCGTATTTCACAATCGGGTAGATCATCAGAAATTTTTCACCTGTTCCATGTATCCTTCGAAATTCCGGCGGGTCTCGCCCAGCGAGTCTCCACCGAACTTTTCCAGGAACGCTTGGGCCAGAACGATAGCGGCCATTGCTTCACCAATGACGCCCGCCGCCGGAACCACACACACGTCGCTCCGTTCATACGCTGCGCTCGAAGGTTCCCGCGTCAGCAGATCGACGGATTCGAGGGGCCGCCGGAGAGTAGAGATCGGCTTCAGCAGGCCGCGAATGACGATGTCTTCTCCGTTCGTCATCCCGCCTTCGATGCCGCCTGCCCGGTTCGCCCCGCGAAGGAAATGACGTGTAGTCCGGTCGTAATGAATTGTATCCTGTACGCTCGAACCGAAGGACGCCGCTCCTTGTGCGGCCCGTCCTACCTCTACACCCTTAACCGCTTGAATTGAAACGATTGCCTGTGCGAATCGGCCATCCAGACGGGAGTCCCAGGTGCGGTGTGACCCGAGTCCCGGCGGCGCCCCATGAACCACTACTTCGAAGACGCCTCCTGCAGTGTCGCCGGTACGGTAAACCTCGTCCACCACCTCCTTCATCTGCCGCTCGGTCTCCGCATCCACGCAGCCAAGAAGTACCTTGTCGCGCTTACTCAGCTCGACAATCTCCTCCCATGTCACTTCCCGCTTCAAAGTAACCGGACCAACCGCAACGACGTGGCTCAGCACGCTGATATTGAACTCGGCCAGAAAAGCCTTGGCAATCGCCCCGACCGCTACACGGGCCGTGGTCTCCCGGGCACTCGCCCGTTCCAGAATGTAGCGTGCATCGTGAAAGTTGTACTTGATGCATCCAGCGAGGTCCGCGTGCCCGGGACGCGGCCGCCGTACTGGCTTTTTCTTGTCTTCGGCGCCCTCGCCGTCCTCCACGGGAAGCGCCGCGGTCCAGTTCTGCCAGTCGGAATTTCTGATGATGAGAGCGATGGGAGACCCGATGGTCTGCGAGTGCCGGACGCCTGCCACAACTTCCACACGATCCGTCTCGATTTTCATGCGTCCGCCGCGGCCATAGCCCTGCTGGCGCCGCCATAATTCGCGGTTGATCCTGTCCAGACTGATGGGTACCCCGGCGGGCATTCCGGTTAAAGTCGCGACTAAACACTCCCCGTGAGATTCCCCGGCTGTTTCAAAACGTAACATGTAGCGGTGAAATCAATATGGTAACGAACTCTCGCCGTATCAGCAACTTGGGGTATATTTCGAGACATATGCCAAAACACGAAACAACTCTGCGCGTGCGCTATGCCGAGACCGATCAGATGGGAGTCGCCTATTATGCTAATTATCTCGTCTGGATGGAATTGGGCCGCGTGGAGTACTGCCGCGCAGCAGGGCTGCGATACCGGGACCTGGAGGAAAACGACCAGGTGCTCTTAGCGGTAGTGGAAGCAAGTTGCCGGTATATCTCCCCCGCCCGCTACGACGACGAGGTGATCGTCACAACATGGGCAGAGCATTCCACCCGCCGCACGGTGACGTTTGGCTATGAAATGCGCATCGCCGGCTCCGATCGAAAAATCGCGACGGGCGAGACGCGGCACGTGTTTTGTGGACCCGATATGAAGCCTCGGAAACTGCCGGAAAAGTACGGGGAACTCTTCAGAGCAGGGATCAACGGCCGGTGATCCGCCGGATGGCGGCAATTTTCGGCGCCGACGCGGCTCCCCCGAAACTCGCCGCACGGATCACCGCCTCAAAATAGGGAATCTCGCCAGAACCGACAGCCAATCGTTTGGCAATCTCCTCGAAACGGCCACTGTTCAGCAACATTTCAGCGGCGGCTTCCGTACCTTCCATGTTTGTTCCACAGATGCTGACGATCTTTCCAGTTCCGTCAAGATTAGGCAGATACGAGACCACTCCAAACACGTCTCCGGATTGTCCCGCCATAGCGGTCGCCCGGAAAACCTCCGGTTCACCGGCTTCCGGCGCACGATTCCGGACAAAGCCCCGGGGCGGGTATGAGTCGTAGTCGAGCTGGAAACTGAGGCGGTCTCTGAACAGCACAACCCACGGATTCGAGCGCAAGCTGCCGAGCAGAGCCACATTGTGCATCTTGAGGTCGCGGATGTCGATGCTGCGCGCCGAGCGGACCACCGCGCGGCCACCTAGCGCGCGATTTATGGATCCCAGACGAAAGGCAATCGAAGCATCCGTGACGCTCGTATATTGACGGCCGGCGAGCCGGCGCAGCAACTCCTGCGGGCAGTCTACAGAATCGGGCCGCAGTGGCAATTCCGGGTTTTTTGAATAGTCTTCCAGGCTCAGTGTCTTCCCGGTGACATCCTGGAGAAGGCTGAATCCGGAATCGGCAACGACGATATAGGCTTCCCGGTCTGGTGTAAACAGCCCGCGCCAGAATCGCTCATGCGCCTGGAATGGAACGCTTTCCCCACCGCTGCCACCCCAGTGCCAGATCAGCGGCAACACCACGGCTGTCCCGGCTGCCGCGCCAATCGTCCACAGCCATTTTCGCCGCTCAGGCTGCCTGGACGCCGTCACACCGGAAGGTTCCGCGCTTTGTTCCAGGCGCGGCTGAAATTCTATCTGGTACCGGCCCTTTGGAATAGTGATGGTGAACGGCTCGGTGGCTCCCTCTTCGGCAAAGTATTGCTCCAGCTTCTTCCGGAGTTGAAAAACGCTGACGCGTACGATATTGTCCGTGCCGGTGTCATAGCCAAGCTGCCGGCCAAACACCTGTTCGCCAATTGCCTGCTCATGCAGGTTGCCAGTCTCACCGTTTAACGTTTGCTCACAGAGATAGAGAAACAACTCACGGAGCCTTGGCGACTTGCGAAGTGGCGCACAGGCGGCGACGCGCTCAACTAACTCGCGTTTGCCGGAATCGGCTCCAAACTTCGCCTGTGTTTCATGGACTTGCAAGGTGCTGTTAACCCGTTAGAGGGACTTCTTTAACCGTGAATTCACTATCTATGGTATCGAACCAGGGGGGAGAATAGAGGGGATTCGGCGAGAGGGTAGCCTTGTTTCGTGACGGGCTTGGCTCCAGTTGGAGATCTTTCGTCCGAGGTATCGCTCAGGAGGCAAAGATTATGAGTACTCTATTCCGGCTGGTCGCACTTGTCGTTCTGAGTGCCGCGGTCTGTGTGCCGCAAATCGCTCCCATGTCCAGCCTGGAAGGCACATTAACAGACTCGACCGGCGCCGTTGTTCCCAATGCAAACATCACTCTTCATAACGTGGACACAGGCTTTGAGCGGCAGGCAACGACTTCCGAGCTCGGCAAGTATGTCTTTAATGCTGTGCCGGTGGGACTCTACGCCATCCGGGCCGAGGCCCCGGGGTTTCAGACCTACCGCCAGACCGGTATTCGCCTGAATGTAAACACGCCGGCAACCGTCGACATCAAGCTCGGTATAGGTCCGGTGACGGAACAGGTCATTGTGACGGCGGACGCCACAATGGTCAACACTCAGTCCGGCACTCTCAGCCAAGTGGTCCAGCAACGCTACCTGGTCGATTTACCGCTAAACGGGCGGAATGCGGCCACTCTAATACGCATGGTGCCAGGCACCGTATCCGGTGTGGGAACAACCACCGCCGGCTACGCCAACACCAGCGATACGCTTGCGTTCAGCGTCAATGGAACGCGCGGCAACGAGGTGAACTACCGTCTGGACGGCTCCACTCACATGGACAACGTAACCAACCTGAACGCAGCCTACCCGAATCCCGATGCTCTGCAGGAGTTTACGGTTCAGACAAGCAATTACAGCGCGCAGTACGGCAATTTTGGCGGAGCAGTGGTGAACGTTGTCACCCGCTCCGGCAGCAACGATATTCATGGCGGCCTTTTTCATTTCCTGCGGAACGGTGCCATGAATGCACGCAACTTCTTCGCCGCCCAAAGCGATAACCTCAAACGCAATCAGTATGGCGGAACGATTGGTGGACCCGTAATCCGGGATCGTCTTTTTTATTTCGGCAGTTACCAGGGCACCTCGATCCGCAACACCTCTTTTACGAACACGGCATTTGTGCCGAGCCAGGCACTCCGCCAGGGCGACTTTTCCTCATTGCTTCCGCGGACTATCACGGATCCGGAAATCGGAAAGCCGTTCTCCGGCAACCAGATTCCGCGGGACAGGATCCTCCCCATCGCGACAAACATCCTGAGCAAAGTTCCCTTCAGCGACGCACC
Organism: uncultured Acidobacteriota bacterium; assembly: GCA_900696665.1. Taxonomy (GTDB): domain Bacteria; phylum Acidobacteriota; class Terriglobia; order Bryobacterales; family Bryobacteraceae; genus CAADGY01. The sequence goes on along the minus strand of CAADGY010000092.1, from coordinate 20,736 downwards.
GAACGGTTTGCTGCGTTACGCCCGACCGGATCGCTCCGAGAACCACCAGGTTATCGGAAAAGGCGATTTTTACTGGAAAAACCACACATTTTCGGGTTCCGTTTTTTACGTACGTTATGACGACCCGGGCTGGGACGGCGGCGGCACGCTGCTGACTGCCCGCATCGGTCAACTTCAGACCACCCGTACATTCCGTTTCCAGGATACGTGGACCTTGAGGCCAAACCTCATCAATACCGTGAATGCATCGGGGTTGCTGCTGAACTCGTACAACACAAGAGTGTCTCGTTTTTCGCTCACCGATTTTGGTGATATCCAGTTCTCCCAGCCGGAAAAGAACGACCGGGAGTTGGAATTGGGAGTGACCGGCTACAGCGGTTGGGGAGGCGTTACCAACGCCCCGCCGGGCCAATGGATTCGGCGGAATGTCGAAATAACGGATTCCCTCATGTGGGTGAAGGGCCGGCACACATTCAATCTCGGCGGCGAGTATACGCCGTTCATTGTTTTCGACAGCAATACGCGCTTTCAGCAGAGCGGAAATCTCAGCTTTTCGGGCCAGATCACCGGCAACGGCATCTCCGATCTTCTTCTGGGCCGTGTCGCCACATTCCGGCAGAGCGCCGGCAAGTTCAAACAGACCCGCGGGCACCAGCTCAGCTTTTATGGCGAAGACACGTTCCGTGCGTCACGCAACCTGACCCTCACATTCGGCGTGCGATGGGACCCCTACCTGCCCTACACGGACAAGCTGGGCCAAGTTGCGGGCTACCGCCCAGGGGCGATTTCACAGCGATTCAACAACGCCCCTCCGGGGGCGGTCTTTCCCGGCGATCCGGGCTTTCCCCAGGGCGGCATGAACAACGACCTTAACAACATTTCGCCCCGCTTCGGTTTTGCGTGGACACCTCGGATCACTTCACGCCCGACGTCCGTCCGGGGTGGGTATGGGATGTTCTTTTTGCGGCCGTTCCCGCGTCTCTATAACAACTTTGTCGAATCCGCGCCGTTCAGCCCCACCATGGTGCTGAACAATGTGGATATGCGCGATCCATACGGCTCGGCGGGCATCCGCAATCCCTTCCCTCCGTACGCGCCGGTATCTCTCGATCCGGATGCGCCCTTCGTGTTCCCGATGCCGTATGCCTACTTTCAGGAAGACTGGGGCGTCGGCTACCTGCAGTCCTGGAATCTGACAGTTGAGCAGCAACTCGGCGGCGACTGGCTGGTACGCAGCGCCTACGTCGGCAACAAGGGCACACATCTTCAGAGCTTCCGCGAACGGAATGCGGCCGTCTACCAGCCTGGCGCAACGGTAGGCAACACGAACGCACGCCGTCCCCTGGCGCCCTACTTCGCCTCCATGCGCGAGCTGGTCAATACCGGCAACTCTGTCTATCATTCCATGCAAATAACGGTCGAGAAGCGCTTCAGCCGCGGCTTCTCCGTGCTCGCGTTCTACACATTCTCCAAGTCCATCGATGACGAATCAAATAATGCGCAATTCACGTTCTCAAATCCCCATCCCACAGACCAGCGCTTCAACCGCGGTGTTTCCGATTTCGATGTGAGGCACAATTTCCGTACGAGTCTTGTTTACGAACTGCCGCGGCTCGACTCACAGCACGCCTTCGTTCGCACACTGCTCGGAGGATGGAATGTATCGTCGATCCTCGATTGGCGCTCCGGTCTGCCCTTCGGGCTGACCTCCGGACGGGACAACAGCTTCAGCGGCATGGGACTCGATCGCGCGGATCTCACCGGCAACCCGGCTCTGCCATCGGATCGTTCGAAAGACGAGCTGATTGCGCGCTACTTCGATACCAGTATGGTTACCGTAAATGCCATTGGCACGTTTGGCAACTCTCCGCGCAACTTCCTTCGTGCCCCTGGAGCTTTCAATATCGATTCTTCACTGATGAAAGACTTCCGCCTTCGTGAGAATTGGAAGATCCAGCTTCGTGGGGAATTCTTTAACCTTTTCAACAACGTGAATCTGAACCAGCCGGGATCGAACGTCGGAGCGCCAAACAATTTCGGCATCATCACGAGCGCAGGCAGCCCGCGTATTCTTCAGGTCGGCGCCCGGATTAACTTCTAAGCATGGCTTCTTCTCGATGGTTCTCCTGGCGCATGGCCGTCCTGCTATGGGCCACGCTCGTCCAAGCACAGCCGCAACCAGAAGCAAATGACCGCTTCTTTTTTGTGCAAATGGCGGATCCCCAGTTCGGCATGTTCACCAAAGATCGTGACTTTGCCCAGGAGACTGCGAACTATGAATTTGCCATCGCAACCGCTAATCGCCTGAAGCCGCGATTTGTGATCGTCTGTGGTGACCTCGTCAACAAGCCGGGCGATCAGGCGCAGATCGAAGAGTATCAGCGGATTTCGGCCAAGCTCGATCCCTCGATCCGGCTCTATCACGTTGCAGGCAATCACGATGTCGGCAATGAACCCACGCTGCAAGCGCTTAGAGATTATAGGGAGCGGTTCGGACCAGACTACTACAGCTTTCAGGAAGGCTCGATCTATGGCATTGTCCTGAACTCAAGCCTGATTCACTCACCCGGCAATGCGCCGGGCGAACTGCAGAAGCAGGAGTCGTGGTTGCGGGCGGAACTTATAAAGCTGAAATCGTCAGGCTTCCAACATATCCTCATCTTCCAGCATCACCCGTTCTTCCTCGAACGCGGCGACGAGCCGGACCAGTATTTCAACATCCCTCTCGTCCGCCGCACCCCACTCCTCCACCTCTTCCGCCAGGCTGGCGTGAAGCATCTCTTCGCGGGCCACTATCACCGTAATGCACATGGTTGGGACGGCGACATCGAGATGGTTACTACCGGTCCGGTAGGTATGCCTCTGGGCGGCGCGCGATCCGGCCTGCGCATCGTGGAAGTGAGCGAGCAGGGCGTCCGGCACCAGTACTATGAATTTGGTGCCCTGCCAAATCAAATCCCGGCTGCCGTCGGCAGGTGACGGTGTAAAAGCCCCGAACCCTACTCCAGCGGGAGCGCGGAAACGAAGGTCTTGCGCGGGTACTTCACCGTAATTTTGAATTTTTCTCCGAGACCCAGATTCCCGGCGACCGACAGAGAATAGTGATTGCGTATCACTTCAAAAATACGCGCGGAAGGATCGTCCACGTGCTCCCGTTCCATCTCACGGAGGCTGAACGGCGCTCCCGCTGTCTGGCGCGCGAGGCTCTCGAACAGACTCTTCCCATAGCCACCCATGAAAACGGGATAAATCGATACGCCGCTCTGCCGCGCCAGCCGGATCACTTGCCGCTCCGACATGCGGCTGGGACCTTCCAGACCAGTTGTCAGCAACAGGATGACACGCCGGAAATTGCTGCTCTGAAACCCGCCATCTATCGCCGCATACAGGGCATCGAGCATGCGGGGAGAGTTCCCGTATTTCACGTTCCCTAGAGCGCGCAACAAGGCCTCGCGGCTGGAGGTAAAATCCTGAATCAGATCGGCCGAGGAGTGAAACGAAACCAGGGCCATCTGCTCCTTTTCCTGAAGTTCACCAATCAGTTTAGCGGCTACGGGCTGGACGACAGGCCCTACCAGGCTGGTGTCCACCAGCAGCATGATATCGGCCATGCCCCTCGTATATTCGGCGGATTCAACCTTGCGCTCCACCTTGTCGTCGCTGACAGTGAAATCCAGCGCTTTCAATCCGGTGACCGGAGCTCCCGTCTTTTGCTCTACAACCGTCACTATGACTTTGGTAGCGCCGCAGAGCGGAAGAACCGCCAGCACCGCCAGCATGGAAAAGGAGCGCTGCATTTTCGATAATCAGTCCGAAGCTCGAGGGTTGCCAGCCGTGTCGGTAACCCGCACTTTCACGCCGGAATCAAGCCGGGAAAGTTGGGTAATGGCTACCTGTTCCCCTGCATTCAGACCCTCCAGCACCTCGACCGATTCGTCGAACCGGTCACCAAGCTTGACCTCGCGCGCGTCGATCGAGCCATCTTTCACCACGTAGGCTTTGTTGGATCCGAGCACATAATTGACGGCTCGCACGGGAACCAGTTTGACCTCATCGATTTTATCGGTGGGCACTCTCGCCTTGGCATAGAAGCCAGGCTTCAACTCTCCGCGCGGATTCTGAAGCAGCGCCTCCACAACAAATGTCCGTTTGCTCTGGTCCACCGTGGGCGAGATCCGCCATACCGTGCCATTAAAGATCCGGTCGCCAAAAGCCTCCACAGACACCGCGACCACCTGGCCGTTCTTGATCCACGGCGCCATCCTTTCCGGAATTTCCATGCGCAGCCGGATTGGGTCCACTTTGACCAGTGTGATCAGCGGGGTATTGGCTCGGACATACTGTCCGACGGTAACCTGCCTCTCCTTTACATAGGAGGCGAAAGGAGCCTGTACGGATGTATCCCTAAGCTTCTTGCGTTGCAACTCGACAGCGGCCTTGAACCGTTCGACTTCCTGAATCAGATTCCGTGTCTGGTTGATGCTCGCATCGTAAGCCGCCTGTGCCGCTTTGAAGCGGGCCACTGCCTGGTCCAGGTCGGCATGTGTTCCGATGCCCTGGTCCACCAGTTCCCGAATCCGTTTGTGGCGTTGTTCGGCATCGAACAGGTCCGCCTGCGCACCCCGCACTTCCGGCGTCTCCCGTATATCCTTTACCCGGTCCTTTTCGCTGGATAATCCCAGCCTCTCGAGAGATTGCCTGAGCTGCGCTTCGTTTTGCGAAAGTAGGTACCGCTGTTCCTCCTCGGAGATGTGCACCAGCAACTGGCCCTGCGCCACGCTGTCGCCGAGATCCACCAAAACCCGGTCCACCCGGCCATCCACTTCCGCACTGATCAGAACTTCATCGTAAGGAAATAGCGTCCCGACGGATTCCACAATTCGCTGGATTTTCTTTACACCGACGGACGTAGCACGGATCGATATTGGTCCGGAATCCTGCTTTGCCTGAATAGCAGGCTCCCGGCCACAGGCAGCCGCTAAGGCGGAGATGAAAACGATAAACCCAATATGGATTTGGAGCCGCGAGCGCATGAAACCTCTTCCGTTCATGGGGCGAGAGAAATATTAGTCTATCAATATCATGGCGAGTGGGGGCTCAACGTGGTTACGCCTCTCCCGGCAATTCCACACCGTAAACGGGCGGAAGCTTATGACTCCGTGCTTTCCACGAGCTTCTCAACGTTAACGGTGTACAGAGCGGGCTTGCCGTGACGGTCGCTTTCAAATAACACCTGGCGGCTGTTGGGAGAAAAGATAGGTGCGGTTCTCTCCGGCATCGTCGATTTGTGTTCGCAAATCGCGAGTTCACGGCGTACGGCGCGGATCAGCAGCAAAATGTACGGAGAGGCTTTGTTTGCACTAGCTCCTACGAATACGCTTGCGTCGGCATTTCGGGCGAACGCCACAAACTGGCTTGTCTCGGCGATCAATCTATCTTTGTTCGTCTCCGGAGTGAACTCCCGCAAGACATTCAACTTGGGTCTGTCTTCCGGAGTATTGAGATACAGCAGCGTTTTCCCATCTGGCGCCCACGCCTGCCGCCCGTTCTTTCCAGCGGCGAGTGCCAGTTTGCGGTTGCTTCTACCGGTGTAATCCATCAGCCATGTGGAGCCGTCATCCTTACGGTACAAAATCTCCGGCCTTCCGGGCCTTGCCAGCGGCAGGGAGAGGACTCCTTCCGACTGCAAAGCCAAGGAAGGAGAACCCCGGCGCAGCGGCACCATCACGATCCGCGAACTCCCCTCCGTATTCTCCACCACTATCGCGTACGCTCCATTGGCGGCGATGCCCAACGCGGCGTCTCTGCGATGATAGCGCGCGGGCACCTCATAGATACGGCGCTCCCGCCTCTTGGAAAGTTCGATTTGCATTAGCGCTGGACCATCGAAATAGCAGAAGCTTTTCTCGTCGGGCATCAGTGCGATAGACAACGGATCCAGAAACTCCGCCTCGGTCAACTGGCTGCTTTCTCCCGATGTCAGATCCATTCGAAAGACCTGCGGTAAGCCCGTCCGGTCGGAGGAGTAAAGCAGAAAGTCGCTCCGCCGCGAGATCGACTTCAGTGACGATGATGTTAAGTGGCTGGAATGCTCAGGATTGGTCAACCGGATGACAGGAAATTCGGTGGCCGGATCGGGATACCAGTGTTTCTCCGAGGGAAGAGGCCCTTTCTTTTCGAATTTTCGGGCGAAAGCTGGAAACGCAACGGATAACAAAAGGCCACGGCGGCTCAAACCGCGCACCAGCGGCCCGGGGACCTGCATACCCCGATCCTACCACGCTTATTTGTGGCTGGACCGATAGTGCTCTTTCAGCAGATCCGCACCCCAATCGCCGGTGAAATCGCGCCAGACCGAATGAATATGGTTCGCATTGTTCTGCGTGTTGTCGTACTCAATCAAAAAGGACGGCGCCTGGATGCGATAGTAATGCGGCCCGCCTCGCTCAACGCTGCCAGCCCACGCAAAATGGAGATCGTTGCCGGCTTTTTTGATCTGCTCGATGCGCGCCTGAGCAGCGTCCTCCGGCAGGTTGTGTGCATACTCGGCGAGCAGCACCTGGAGCAATTCCCGTTGCTTGCCCGACATCTTGGACGCCGAAAGCCCGGTCGGCTGGCCCTTCAGAGCGGCTTCGCGGTCCGCGGCGGTCAGGATATCCCGATAGGCGCTCTTGCTTACAATCGCGGTCTGGCGCTGGGCTGAATCCAATGCCGACATCACGTCCCTCGCGAGGTCTTCTTCCCGCGCCAGGATACGAAGCCCTTCCATGGGACCGCTGGGCACGCGCGCCGGATTTGCGCCCAGAAACAGCGGGCTTCCCGAAATTTTACCGTTCACCACGGTATAGTGCAGGCTGAGGTGGTGGCCTTCCACACGATAGCCCCACGGCTCTTTATCCGACGGCTCCCCGAAGACACTGAAGAAGTACTTTTCAGGATCGCGTCTTCCGGAAGACGAACGCTCGATTTGCCGCAATACCTCTTCAAGACTCATGATCGTGCTTGCCTTCACGTACCCGGACTGGCTCAGCCCGGCGCTCAGGAGGGCATGCGCCAGGTGCCGCTGCATCGGCGTCATCTCCAAAAATGGAATGCCCTTGCGGGGCCGGCCATAGCGTTTCGGGATGTCGTCGGATGGGATGAAGTGCCAGAAGAACCGTTCGTCATCCTGGAAAGGAAAACGGGTTCTAGCTGCCTGCTCCGCACTCAGCGAGTTGAGGAAGGCTCTGGCTGTTTGTGCCATGGTATCCGCCGAATGGATTCGCTTGTAAGCCGACGTCAGTAGAATCATCCCAAGCCCCAGGGCTAAAATGCGCCATCTGTTGGCGTTCACCGTTAGCACCCCTTTCCGCCGCGGCGGTCTTGCTCCCAGGCCGCAGAACTACTCTATACCAGCAGTTGGTGTGGATGTAAAGCAATCCCCTGAACAGGGAATCCGGGCTGCGATGTTCACCGGATGGATAACAACTGCGCTCGCAGTATGAGCGGCGGATTCGCGGAGTGGCAAAGCAGGAAGAGCGATTCAGACACGGACAGTCGGCAACACAGGCACAATTCGCCCGGGCCTAAGCCGGCGCAAGCGCCCGCCACGCCCGCGCAGGCCACGTGGTGGTATCACCCGGTCCTGTGTGGCCATATCGAACTGAAAGCGTAGCTCCGCTGCTTCAGAACGGCAGATCTTCTTCTTTGAATTCCTGCGCCACCATGGTCTTCAGGTACGGGTAGGGGTTCACGGGAGTCCGGTTCTGGCGGACTTCATAGTGTACATGCGAGGATGTGGCGCGCCCGGTGGCTCCAGCTCCCCCGACGATCTCCCCACGCCGGATCTCCTGCCCCTCGACCACATCGATGCGCGAAAGATGGGCGTAGTAGGTCTGGAGACTACCGTGGTCGACAATCACCAGCTTGCCGTAGGCACCACTATATTCCGCATGCACGACAACGCCATCGGCGGTTGCCTGTACCGGAGTCCCGGTAGCCGCTGAAATATCTACACCGGAGTGGAATAACCATTCACCGGAGAACGGATCACTGCGGCGGCCGAAATGACTCATCAAGCGTCCATTAACCGGCCACATGTCGGGACGCACGTTTGTCTGCCAGTACGATGGATACCGCCTGCGCAGCTTCGACAAACTTGCACCTTTCAGGAAGTTATACTCAGCCAGGCTTTCAGAAAATGTGGGGATCAGCCGCCCTTCCGACGAGATATCCGTTGTGCCTTCCAGTTTCTGCTTGATACCGTAGGCAATCGAAACTTCAGTTGCGAACACCTGAAGAGTGGCTAACTGCTCTTTCGTCTGGTTAGCTGAATTCTGTAAGTTCTGGTATCTCGCCCGAAGGGTGTTAAATTCGCTGCGTAGGGAATTGTAGTCTGCAACTTTCCACGCCATCCGCACATAACTGGATACGATTCCAAACAATGAAAAACAACCAAGAAGAGCCAGTGCCAGTACACCATACACTACGCGCTGAGGAATATGCACTCTGCGTAGACGCCCATGTACCGAATGCGCAAGGACGAGAATAAAGTACCGCTGGTTCATATGTTCTCTTGTGCCCTTACTCTCTATAAATCAGCCCACTGCATATAAGGAGCCCACCAGTCACCTGGCGGCATCCGTAAAAAGTACTAAGAGCGAATTTACCACCGTAGCAGTTCTGAAATTGCAGTGTCAACCGGGAACATTGGGGAGAATTGACGCACCGGAAGTGGCAAACCGACCCGCACTTACCACTTGTGAGCGGATCCCGCGACAAATCAGTTTCATTTCGCATACATTGGGACAGATGACACGTCGAGAACTTCTTGCCGCCGGTATGGGCGCGATGGTCCGGCCCGCCGCCGGTCAAGATCGCACGAAGTTTCAAATCGGGTGCATGACGCTTCCGTACGCACCTTTTCCGCTCGAACGCGCACTGCAGGGCCTAGCGAAGGCCGGCTGCCGCTACATTGGTTGGGGCACGACGCATATGGAATCTTCCGGGCAGCGTGTTCCGGTGATGAGACCCGAAGCGCCGCCGTCGGAAGCCAGACAACTCGCGCGCAAGTGCCGGGACCTTGGCCTGGAGCCTGTCATGATGTTCAACATCACTTACGTCGAGGCGCCGGATTCCATTAAGGTCCACACCAGCCGGATCGAGCAGGCCGCCGCGGCCGGAATCCCCTTCATCATCACCTTCGGAAAAGTGAGTTCCAGCGGTCCCGGCGGCTACGATGTCTGGATTAAGAACCTGAAGCAGCTTGGACCGATTGCGCGCCAGAACGGCGTCATCATTACCATCAAGCAGCATGGCGGCAACACGGCGACGGGGAAGGACTGTTCAAAAATACTCGCGGATGTGGCCGACGACGGTGTGAAGATGTGCTACGACGCGGGCAACGTCCTCGACTACCAGAGTGTCGATCCGATTCCCGATATCCAGGCATGCTGGCGCGACATCCGATCCTTTGCGATCAAAGACCACCGCAACACGCCAAAGGACGAGGACTGCGGGCCCGGGTTCGGCGAGATCGATCACTACAAGCTGCTGATGCCGGTGATGCGAACCGGGCTCACGATCCCACTGATCTGCGAAAACATCTTTGAGCCGCTGGTCCGGCGGCCGTCATCGCCCGACGGTGTAGACGCGCTGGCGCGCCGGGCGCGGGAGTACGTCGAAACAGTGGTTCGCGGCCTGGAAAGCGTCTGAGACAGGCTCAGACGTTCACGCCCATTTCGTTCCAGGTAAACAGGCGCTTCTGGTAAATCGCCTCGCGGCCCATGATGGCGGTTAGCGCAGCGATCGCTCCAATTTTCATATCGGCCGGGGGCTGCTTGCCAGTACGGATGGCTTCGAAAAACGCCGCCATGTGCGCTTCATTGCTCTCTTTGATCTCCGGGACAAGCACTACCGGTTCCGCTTTGCGTGCGCGCTTATAAAATGTGGCGCGGTTCAGATCAACGGCGCCTTCCGTGCCGTAGACGTGCACGAACTGTCCGTTGCTCGGCAAACCGTTTGGGTGGAAGAAAACCTGGGTGAACGACATTTTCACGTCATTCTCATAGTCATAGCTCAGGGTGTAGCCGTCCATATTCGTTCGACCGGGAGGGTCATCCTTCCACAGCAAGGCCCCGCCGAAACCGCCTGCGCGCGCCGGACGGCTTCCTATCACCCAATTACACAGATCGAGGTTATGCACCGCCATTTCGACGATTACATCTCCGGAGCGCTTGGCGTTGAAAAACCAATCCGCCGATGAACCTTCGTGATCCAAATCATCCGCGGCATGCCGCTGGGCTTTGACCATGATCACTTTCCCCAGCACGCCTTCCTTCTGAATCTTTTCGATAGTTTGCCGGATCCGCTCAATCGATCGCATCTGCTGGCCGGGCACAAAGACCTTATTCGAGTTCCGTGCGACTTCTAGCAGCCTGCCGATCGATTCGGGTGTGATTCCGACCGGCTTCTCACAATAGACATGCTTGCCTGCCTGCAAGGCGGCGATCGCCATCTCCACGTGAAGATCGCAAGGCGTCGCGATGTAGACCGCCTCAACATCTTTGTCCTCCAGCAGGCGCCGGTAGTCCGTGTACGTTTTCGGCTTGTGTTCCGCCGCCGCCGTCGCAGCTTTGTCCAGGCGGTCCGGCTTGATGTCGCAAACGGCAACGACTCTCGCCACCGGCAGACCAAGGACGGTTTTCAGCAGGTAGGCGCCCCGGTTTCCCGTGCCAATCATGCCGGTGCCAATCGTGTCAGCAGACGACTGCCCGAACAAAGCGGTGGAAGACGCAATTGAACTCATGAGAAAACTTCTGCGGTTCATATGCTAATAGAGTACCAGTGCTAATAGAGTACAAGCGCCGTCACCAGAGTGGCAGCGATCGCGCAAGCGTCAAAGCCTTTGTTCCAGACTTGATCACGATCCTGCCGTCTTCGACGGCGACATCGTCCACCTTCTCAAAATCCCGCGGCATCCGCGTATGAAACAGAATAAAGCGCGAGGTGATTTTGGATTTCGCGGGCAGCCAGCGGTACACCGGAGCGCCGAACATCGAGCCCTGTTGTATGGCTTCGCGCCGCGGAACATCGTAAGGCTGCGTTGAGAACTCCAGTCCACGCGCCATCTTTCCGGTAGGTGGATAGTTCTCCCATGTCTGAAGCCAGGGAAACTCTTCCGGGTTAAAGAGCCAACCGGTGAGCAGTTGCTTGCCGGGGTGCAATGCAACCACCCATGCATGTTCGCGTCCGGTCATGAGCGTGGTCGTGTGGTCGCCCGAGTTCGTTTCCGCCGGTGCGGCGCGCAGGTTCACGGTTCCGCCTGACGCCAGCGGAGCCATCGGCCACGTGAAATCTACGCCGGAAGCAAGCCGTTTTCCCAACCCTCGTCCGCCCTGCGACGGATCGTATGGACGCGTTTGCGACCGGCTGCCGGAGATATCGACCACCGTTTTTCCCGGCTCGAGAAACGGCGAGCCGATCGTGGCATGTTCCGCCCATACCGCAGGCCGGTCGAAGCCGAGCAGGCTTTCAATTTCCGTGTCCACATAGAGAATGTTCTCGTCATCGACTATCCGGTACGTGCGGGTGACGGCTTCATGGAGAATCGGGAGTCTGGTGCTCATGCGTAGTGTTGTGACGCCGCTGCTTTTCTCCGATACGAGAATCTCAAAGCCCTGCCGGTGAGCTTCTCCGTGTCCCGGGAGACCGGCGGCCCGCTCCTCGGCCGAAACGGGACCGAATCCATCTACGCACAAAAAATGTCCGAGTCCCGCACCTCCACCCGCCGTCCGTCCCAACTCCCGGGCTATTCGAATTGGGTTCCACAGCGGATTCAGGTGTTCGGGATCGTCCCGCACGGCCACGCTCGCAATCGTGGCGCCCGTCGCGAGAATGAGCACGTCCAGCTTTCCACTGGATATCGCCAATGCGGGTTGCCCTTCAAACGTGGATGGTTGAGGCGGTTGTGCCGCAAGCGGGAGAATGAGGACGAGCACGGCCAATAGGATGCGCATTGCCGTTCATTATAAGCCTGCATCCGCGCGTCACTGGTTCTCGTCGCGATGCCGTGCCAGAATAATTTGAAGCTCTGGCCGAATAGCGAAATGAAGAACTTCGAAGTGGCGAACTCGCGCGAGATTTCCGCCTCGCCCTCACGGCAGTTCAAGTATCTCGATTTCTTTATCTATGTGTTCGTCGCAGTGCTGCTGGTCTCAAACATCGTGGGGCCGAAGATCACGGCGATTGGACCGTTCCGCATCAGCGGCGCACAACTGCTGTTTCCCATCACCTACATCTTTGGTGACATTTTCACCGAGGTATACGGATACGCCGCTTCCCGGCGGGCGATCTGGGCGGGATTTTTTGCCTCGGCGCTGCTGTCCGTCATGGGCCTGTTCGCCGTTTGGCTGCCACCCGCACCCGGATGGGAAGGCCAGGAAGCATTCGCACAGGTGCTGGGATTCGTTCCGCGGATGGTGGTGGCCAGCCTCACCGCATACTGGTGTGGAGAGTTCACCAACGCATTTGTCCTGTCCCGCATGAAAGTGCTGACAGGCGGACGCCACCTTTGGATGCGCACGATCGGTTCCACGGCCATCGGACAACTCGTCGACACCGCGCTGGTGATGACTCTCGCGTTCGGCGGAACGGTGCGCTGGAGTCTGCTGTTGAACCTGATCCTGTCGGGATATATCGGAAAGGTTCTCTATGAAGCAGCCGCCACGCCCGCAACCTACGCGGTTGTGAATTTCCTGAAGCGGAAAGAGGGCGTCGACGTGTACGACTATGCGACGAACTACAATCCGTTTGAAGGAAATATCATTCGCGAAACATAGGCGTCCTGAAATTCAGGGTCCGCGTTCAGCATGATGTGTTGAACCCGCCGGCGAAGCCATTCGAAATCGTCATCCGGACGAAACAACGCCATCTTCGCTCCCAGCAGGGAGGTGTTTCCCGCAGGCTCCACCTGCTCTTCCGGAAAATCAATCAGCCCGATGCGCCGTGCACTGGCCCGGTTCACGTAATTGCCGAACGCGCCGGACAGGTAGATGCGCGACAGCGCGTCCGGTGCGGGACCACATCGCGCCGCGAGCAGATCCAGTCCGGCGGCAATGGCTCCCTTGGCCAGTTGCAGTTCGCGTATGTCCGACTGCTGCAACGCGATTCCGGGCGCCAGTACAAGCGGGCCGTTTTTCAAGCGCCCGTTTGGCTGCACCAGGCCGGCTTCCAGCCCGCAGGCGACCGCGTCCACCAACCCGCTGCCGCAGACGCCGCGCGCCGGGCCTCCCCCGATCACCGTCGGAATCAGAGCGCCGCCGCGAAAGGAAACTCCGGAGATGGCGCCCGTCGCCGCTCGCATCCCGGCGCCGATCCGGCCGCCTTCGAAGGCCGGACCCGCCGCGGTGGATGCGCAATACAAGCGGTCACGAGTTCCCACCACCACTTCACCATTGGTGCCGAGATCCATCAGTGCAACCCGCTCTGCGGATTCGTGCAGACCCGTGGCAAGAATCCCGGCAAGAATATCGCTCCCGACAAATCCACCGAGACACGGCAAAAACCGTACCCGCCCGCACCGCGGCCATCCAAGTTCCTCCGGCTGAAAACATTCGAGACCATCGCGTACGGGCTCGAACGGATAATGCGATAGCGGTTCGACGTTGATACCGCAGAACAGGTGATGCATCACGGTATTGCCTACGATCACCACGTCGGCAATCGCGGGGGCTTCGAAACCGGCGACCATCGCACCGAGCCCGCGCCGTATGACGTCGCGAAGCTCTTTTGCACCGGATGGCGTGAGCGCATGTTGCACCCGGCTCATGATGTCGCTGCCGTGAACGGCCTGCCCGTTCAGAGCTGTGCTGACCGCGTGTACCTGCGCAGTGGCGAGATCCATGAGTTGCGCCACTACGGTGGTGGTGCCGAGATCGATCGCGACGCCAAAACCTTCGCGCGGCGTGAAATGAAACGGGCGATTGTCCGTGAGAATGGGTGATTCCCACTGGGCGATTTCGAGAACACAATCGCCGCGAGCGAGGCTGCGGCAGGCCAGGCGCCATCCTTGCTCAATCTCTTCACTGCTGAGAATGCGAAGCTCATCGGGCACCGGCGGCAGCACGCCTCCGGTAACGCGCACCCGGCACGCTTTGCACTTTCCACGCCCTCCGCAAGGAAATTCGACTCCATACGAAAAAAGGACTTCCTTTAAAGGACGTCCTTCGCCAACGTAGATTGCTTTTCCGAGTGGTTCGAGACGGCACCATGCCATCCCTTGAGCATAGCCCGGCGTACTTATGGCACTCGTTCGGTTAAAGTCACCGGATCGGCCAGCTTGAAAGCGATTCTTGTTTCCACGTCGATTTGAGCAGCCTTTCCCCGAGTGACCATCACCCCGCCAGTGCCCGCGGCTCCACCGGCGGCGGCGCCGATAGCGGCACCTTTTCCACCTCCGGCAATTGCGCCAATGGCGGCGCCCAAACCCGCTGCGATTCCAACCTTCGCCGCGTCACTCCCCTTACTTGCAGGGCCGGACTTCACGAACGGCTCCGTCTGGATCGCCACTTTCTGACCGTCGCGCGTGCTGAGTCTGACAAGTTGAATGGAGAGCCGGGAGAGGCCCTTCACCCTTCCCGCCTCGCGCGCTTCCACGACGCGCCCTTCCACACGTGCGCCCCGCTCGGCGATCACAAGCCCGTCTACCACCAGCGGCTGGTCCAGGGTGGCAAAAAAGCTGTCACCAGCCTGGTCCCTATCGCTGTTGAGCGTTTCGGAGAGCCGCACATTAATAATAGTGCCGGAAGGAATCGTCACCTTTCGCGGCGGCGGAGGCGCTGGCGGCTCAACTTTTTCCGGCTGTACGATAGCCGGAGCGGGCATGGGGGCCGGAGGCTCCACCCGTTGCACAACAGGAGCAGGCTGAGGAACCGGTTGCTGCGTCTGCGCCACTTCAACCGGCTTAGCGGCCGGTGGCGGTGGATCACTGCTGCGCGCGGGTCTACGCTCGCGGCGGCGCTCCACCGGCGCGGGAGACGGTTTAGCGGCAGGAGGCTTAAGATTCACCGGCGCCGGCAGTTCGGGTGTCTCAACCGCTGGAGATTCCACTACCGGAACGGGCACCGCGACACTGACAGCAGGCTCGGGAGCAGCAGGCTCCCTCATCATGTACACGGTAAACCCGGCCGCTACCACAACCCCGACTACAAAAGCCAGAAATGGTTTTAGCATGAGGACCTCCTCCTCATATGTGTTAAACGTCTCAGACCCGCACGGCGTTTCCGCCAGTCGAACGCACCGAAGCGGCTCCGCTCAAGCTGGCAAAGAAGCGCCCCATCCCCACGCGGCGCGTCGCGTCATCCGCCCCGAGGCTCCCATTTGAAATGCTTCACTGTATTCGTCACAGCGTCTGTTTGGGCCGGTGCCTCCAGTGGTGTCCGGGCGGCCATATTTCGATTGTACGCGGCACCTTCAGTAGAATGTTCACTCTATGCGTCCTTTTCATTTGCTCCTGGTATTGCCGCTGACGCTCCCGGCTCAGCAGGTACCTGAGGAAAGCTTTCTTGGCAGCCTCGCTCCCGTAATTCGCTCGATTCAGGAAGAGCGTGGGTTCCCGATGGCTTATGAAAATCGGAAAGGGATTTCGGTGGACGAGTGGCGCCGCCGCGGACGCGCGGAAGTTCAGCGCTGTCTATCCTTCTCTCCGAAGCCGGTTCCGCTCGATGTGCGGGTTCACTCTGTAGTGGAACGCGACGGGTACGAGGTGCGGAAGATTTCTTTCGCCGGGTCGGGCCATTACCGCGTGCCGGCGTACCTGTTGGTGCCAAAGAAGCCCGGACAGAAGTTGCCCGCGGTTGTGGCGCTGCACGATCACGGCGGCTGGTTTTTTCACGGCAAGGAAAAGCTGGTGAAGCTGGAAGATGAACACGCTTCCCTGACGGCATTCCGCGAGCAGTATTACGGCGGCCGGACTTATGCGGATGAACTGGCGCGGCGCGGTTTCGTCGTCGTCGTCCCCGACGCATTCTATTGGGGTGAGCGGCGTCTCACCTACAATCAGCCTCCGAGGGAACTCGCCTCCAGGCTCGCCCGGCTCGACCCCGCATCGGTTGAGTATGTTCGCGCCTACAACTCCTGGGCGCGCGAGCGGACCACCGAACTGAACACCTGGCTTTCGTTCAGCGGAACAAGCTGGATGGGCATTGTCAATCACGACGACCGCCGCAGTGTGGATGTACTAGCTTCGCTTCCCGAAGTGGATCCGAAGCGCATCGGTTGCCTGGGGCTCTCCGGCGGGGGCTACCGGTCCACTTACCTCGCCGGCATGGAGCCGCGAATCCGAGCGGCGGTGATTACCGGATGGATGACATCGCTTCCCACCACGCTCGATATTTCCTATTCCGTTCACAGCGCTTTGTTTGACGCATTCGGTGTGCACCAGAACCTCGACCATTCCGACATTGGGAGCCTGGCCGCACCCGATTGCGCGCTGTTTGTGCAGAACTGCGCGCGCGACCGTCTGTTCACGCGCGCCGGAATGGAGTCGGCCGCGGAAAAAATTCGTGCTGTGTACGCGGATTTGAAACGTCCCGAACGCTACCGCTCAAAGTTCTATGACGTGCCGCACCAGTTCAACGTCGCCATGCAGGAAGAGGCTTTTGCATGGCTGGAGCAATGGTTGGCGAAACACTGAGTCATTCCTGTCACCGGTACGAAATCGTGATCGAATTGCAACGCACTAGGCCTGGCGCGTCGAGGGCATAGGTTGCGGCGTTGTTCCGGAAATCCCCCGGCTTCAACATTTGCTTGTGTGCCTTTTCGCCGTCCGCCGTTTGATAGCGATAGGTCACCACCACCGGCGCGCGCAACGCGGCCGCATCGCGCAGCTTGAAATGAACCGTGTTTTGGCCCGCGAAGATCTGCGGCAGCGACATAATGCCGTTTTCGAAATAGAGATCGAGGGCAAGGGCATTCAGCCCAGGCATACTTTGGCGTCCCGGACGAGGCTTCACCGAGACGCGAACCTGGAACCGGTACACGCCGTGGATGCTCACATCGCGTCCATTAAACCTGGGCCGTCCCAGCTCGATGCTCATCTTGCCGGGACGCGACGGCAACGTCTGCCATTCGGACCACACGTCCGGATCCTGCGCGCTGTTGGTTTTTGCACGCAGCGTGCGAATGGCTATACTTGCATCGCCTTCCTCCCCACCGGCAAGCTCCGCGTTTAACGTGCCGTCCACCAGCACGTAGGGACTGTAGAAATCCAGGACGGCTTCGCCTCCCACCGCCGGCTCACGCGGCCTGAGATATGGTGCGACGGCCGAATGCACCAAGCTGGAACCGGATGCCAGCACATCCTTCAGGTCTTCCTGCGCCAGCGTTGGAGTGTACGTCATGCGCCCCCATGCCTGTCCGATGCTCCTTCCGCCCTCCATCTCCGGGTCATAGTTCTCGTCCTTGGGAATCGTGGCAAGATACGGCTTCGCCCATTGATAGTTTGGATCGTACTTCGGCCAGTTCCCATCCAACATCGTCTCCGTGACACGGTAGAAACGGCCAGACGGGCGAAACGGCAGCTCGCGATTCGCTCTCTCGCTGACGGGTCTATAGAACTTACGGGCGGAATTGTCCCAGAAACGCTCAATGGTCATTCCTCTGGGCAGCCTGAAATCCATGTCGTGGAAACGCGTGCCCATCTTGTAGTGGGAATCGCCGAATACGGATCGCTTGGGCGACCCCGCTTTCTCCCACGCACTTTGGTTTTCAAAATAGGCGGGCTGCAGAGCGAGCGCCCGGTCCCACTCCTGCGCGAAGTATTCAAAGAACGGTCTGCTTCGATGCTTAAAGGTCCGATTACGCAGAATGTTCCCGTCGTTGCCCACTTCGGCCCAATCCAGAATGCGGGCGTCCGGCGCATCGCGATCGATGAGGTAGTATCCGTAGCGTGGATCAAAGGCGCCATGTTTGCCGTCCAGGCGCAGGCGGTACATGGTGTGAAACCCGCCACCCTCGTTTTGCACCACCACGCGCTCAGACGCTTTCGCGTCGCCTTTGTACTCCTGCCAGGCCGCATCCGCCGCGCGGCTGCACGTATCGCAATAGCCCCAGCCGTATACGAAGAGGCTTTTGTGGGCGTCCAGGACATATTGCTCCTTGCCGAAATCGCCTTCGTAGGCCTGAATCATCCCGCCGGCAGCCATACGGCAGAATAGCCGCAGCCATTCGAAAAACGCCTTGCCCTGTGCGGTTTCGGACGCCTTTTCCAGGCCCTCCAGGCGCATCACGTCTTTCGTCCACGTGACAAGATCGGTTGCCTGCGGCCAGCGTTCGCTAACCACCAGCGGTCCGGATACAGCCGAATGTTCCGCCGCGGCCAGACAACCCGCCGCCAACAGCGCTGCGATAAGACGACATTTGTTCATCAGATCCATTCTCGCTGTTTGTCCCGCTTTGTGATAGAACCTACCAAAGAGGACCAATAATGAAACGCACAAAGGGACCCGGACGGCGGCGCTTTCTTCAGACGGTAGCACTGGCTGGTGGAATTCCTTCCGGGAGTATGGCGCAGGAAGCTGGTGGGACTTCTGGAAGAGCCAAAACAGGGGCGGCGGCGCCCATCGAGTACCCACGCGTGTTCACAGGAGCCCGGCTTGCTCGCATCGCGTTTCCTCTGGGTGGCATCGGAGCCGGAACCATCAGCCTGGGAGGCCGTGGACAACTTCGGGACTGGGAGATCTTCAACCGCCCCGATAAGGGCAAGTCGCCTCAGTACGCGTTCCCTTCAATTTGGGTGAAAGGCACCAAAGGACCATCGGTTGTCTCGGTGCTCGAAGCGGCGCTCAGACCTCCATATGAAGGGTCGAGCGGCTTGGGCACCGCAAATGTGCCGGGTCTGCCTCGCCTGGAATCGGCGGTGTTTACCGGAGAGTATCCGCTGGCGCGAGTGGACTTTCGCGACCAGAAATTGCCGGTTCTGGTATCGCTCGAAGCGTTCAGCCCGTTCTTTCCTCTCGACGCGAACGAATCGGGATTACCCGTGGCCGTGCTTCGCTACCACGTAACGAATCCCGCGGCGGCGCCTGCCAGCGTAGCCATCGCGTTCTCTGTAGATAACCCTGTAGGCACAACCGGACGCACCAACGAGTTCCGCAAGAGCGGCGCGCTCGAAGGTATCTTTATGCAGAATCCGTTTCTGGCTGCGACGGATCCCTTGGCCGGTTCGTTTGCGCTATCGGTGCTTGCCGGGGACGGCGGCCGGATCACACACTTACGCGGATGGCGCGGCGGAACGGGATGGCGTGTGGGTCCTCTGTTATTCTGGGACGATTTTTCCGCCGACGGCGACCTCGGACCGGAAGAACCCGTGCGCGACAGTGTAGGATCTTTATGTTTGCATAAGGAGATCGGCCCGCGCGCCTCCGCCGATTTCACTTTCCTGCTGAGTTGGCGCTTCCCGAACCGCACACCCGAGCGCTGCGGCTGGAACGCCGTCAAGGGCGAGGAGAAGACCAACCTCGGCAACTGGTACTGTACGCGGTTCCCGGACGCCTGGAAAGCGGCGGAATACGCGGCTACGAATCTCGAAAGACTGGAGAAGCGCACGCGTGAATTCGTCGAAGCCATCCGCGGCACGACGGTTCCCGCCGCGGTGCGCGACGCCGCTACAGCCAATCTTTCCACTTTTGCGAGCACGACGTGCTTTCGAACGGCGGATGGGGAGTTCCACACGTTTGAAGGATCGAACGATCAACGTGGCTGCTGCTTCGGCAATTGCACGCATGTGTGGAATTACGAAGCCGCCACACCGCACCTGTTCCCATCGCTCTCGCGATCGCTGCGCGACAGCGCATTCGGGTTCTGCACAGACGAACAGGGGCTGATGGATTTTCGTCAACTGCTCCCCGCGGGGAAGCAGCGCTGGGGCTCCGCGGCCGCCGACGGGCAGATGGGCGCCATCATGAAGCTCTATCTCGACTGGCGGCTGTCGGGCGACACCGAATGGCTGAGCAAACACTGGCCGGCGGCGAAGCGCGCACTCGAGTTCTCCTGGATCGCCGGCGGGTGGGACGCCGACCGTGATGGAGTCATGGAAGGCTGCCAGCACAATACATATGACGTCGAATTTTTTGGACCCAACCCGCTTTGCGAAGTCTGGTATCTGGGTGCGCTGCGCGCCGCGACGGAAATGGCGCGCGCCGTGGGTGATGAGCAATCTGCTGCAACTTACAACTCACTGTTTGAGGGCGGCAGTAAGTGGACTGATGCGAACCTGTTCAACGGCGAGTATTACATCCAGAAGATTCAGGGCATCCCAAAAGACAGGATTGCCAAAGGGCTGACTGTCGGGATGGGCAGCGCCGGCACGGAAAACCCCGACTTTCAAGTGGGTGATGGCTGCCTGGTGGATCAACTCGTGGGACAGTTTCTAGCTCACGTCGCCGGGTTGGGCAACTTGCTGGATCCCTCCAAAATGCGGAAGTCCCTCCAGTCGGTGATGAAATACAACTACAAGGAGAACTTGTACCAGCACACCTCCGTTCAGCGCATCTACGCTCTCAACGATGAGGCCGCGCTGGTGATCTGCGACTACGGAGCGGTGAAGCGGCCGCGAATTCCCTTCCCCTATTTCGCGGAAGCGTGGACGGGCCTTGAGTACGCAATTGCTTCGCTGATGATTTATCAGGGCTTGGTCGACGAAGGGTTAAAAGTGGTTGAGAGCGCACGGCGCCGGCACGATGGTGAACGCCGCAATCC
>CAADGY010000091.1 GCA_900696665.1 uncultured Acidobacteriota bacterium | reverse complement strand
TGAATGCCATCGCCGGCGGGTGGTCGTTCAGTTGGATTTTCATGTATAACTCGGGTGCGTTCCTCCGGTTTCCGCAGGCAATCGTCAGCGGCGACCCTGCCATCTCAAACCCTACCCGTAGCCAGTACTTCGATACGACAAAGTTCGCGCCGCCAGAGCCCTACACGCCACGCACAAATCCCTGGCAATACCCTGGTGTGACCGGGCCACGGTACGCTAATCTCGACGCCACGCTCGCGAAGTTCTTCCCGATTATGGAGCGGTTTCGCCTCGAGTTGCGCTGGGAAGCTTATAACCTGACCAACAGCTTCATGGCGGCGAATCCAAGCGTCGATATTTACAGTTCGTTGTTCGGAAAATCCGTGAACCAGGTAAATCGCGGACGCGAGATGCAGTACACACTCCGGCTGCACTTCTGATCGAGCGGGTGTGATAGGCGCGCCCGGTCCGGTTCGCCGGGCGCGCCGTGCCTCCGATGGCTATAGATGGGTTGTAGTAAACTGAAAAAAAACTGTTGTTCATTCTTTCCGTGGTTAAGAGGAGCTTCCGTAGATCATGAGGATGTCGCAATTTGCACCTTTCACCTTGGGTCTGTGTCTGGTTGTTCTTCCTGTTCTTCCGCAAGGCAACGCGAAAGCGGGCGATGCCGAAAAAGGCAAGGAAGTGTTCGAACAATGCGGCGTGTGCCACTATCCCGACAAAACCGAAAAAAAGATGGGACCCGGCTTGAAAGGCTTGTTTAAGGCCGAAAAAATGGCGAATGGTAAAAAGCCCACCGAAGCAAATGTCCGGGAGATCATCGACAAGGGCGGCAACGGCATGCCTGCCTATGAGGAGATCCTGACGGACGAGGAAAAGAACGACATCATCGCCTACCTGAAGACGCTCTGAAGCTGCCGGGTGTCAGATGCGATGAAAACCCTTTAGAATATCGCGCATTGAGTATTTGAGCGCGATGGGGCGCCCGTGCGGGCAACTCATCGGATACTCGGTCCCTGCCAACGCATCCAGCAGCCATTCCATCTTATTCTGATCGAGCCGGGTATTGATCTTGATGGCGGCGCGGCACGCAATGGATGCGGCGATACCGCGGCGCAAGTCGTCGAGCGAAGCCCGCCGAAATTCGCGCTCGCTGGTTTCCAGGACCTCGTACAGTATTTTTTCGATCTCCGCCGTGCCGACTCCCGCAGGCGCTGCCTTAATGGCCACGGTCCGGTTGCCGAATGGTTCCGTCTCGAAACCCATGGAGTTCAACTCATCGGCGATTCGCGCGTACTCAATTTGCTGTCCGGCGGTTACTTCAATGACGATGGGCAGCAGCAGTTGCTGCATCTCTACCCGTCCCATCGCCCGCTCGCGCAGAATACGCTCGAACAGGATACGCTCGTGGGCGACGTGTTGATCGATAATCCATAGTCCGTCGCGCCCCACCGCGATGATGAAGCTGTCATGGATCTGTCCGAGGGGCCGCAGATCCCTAAGGACCGTCAAGTTCTGCTGTTCATCCAGTAACACCCCCTGCGCAAGCGGCCCATGGGAATCGGGCAGTGGACCACCGACCGGCGCGGAAGAGATGGGTCTGTTATCCGGCGGGCGATCCTCTCGAGTGGCCGCTGGTGGGATTCCGGGGGGCTCGGCGGAAAAATCGGAACGCCGCGGGTTCGCCGGCCTGCGTTCAATGGCGACCTCCGGCAACTCTTCATCGTCAGGCGGCACCGCCGGAGGAAGAGGACCGAAGTCCTGATTTTCAATCCGCTGTGTGAATTCAGAATACGGCAGCGAGGCAGCCGGTTGCGCGTGGGCCGGCAGAGGGAACACAGGTGCCGGACGGGATTCCATCAGCACAGCCCGGATGGAATCCCGCACAAAGTCATGAACAAAGGAACCGTGCCGGAACCGTACTTCCGTCTTTGAAGGATGTACGTTCACATCCACCTCGCCGGCATCGCAATCGAGAAACAACAGCGCGAAGGGGTAGCACGACGGCGGCATCAGGTTATGATAGGCCGCCGACAGAGCATGCAACAGCATCCGGTCCTTGATGAGCCGCCCGTTGACAAACGCAAAGATGGAGTTCCGGTTCAGCTTTTGCACCTGCGGCCGGGAGACAAAACCGCGAAGGAAGAAGCTGACGGTTTCCACACCCTCAACACCGGCGATCTGAAGATCCCGCTCGCGAATACCCAAATCCACCAACTCTCCCAGTGTCTGCCCGCCGAATACCTGGTAGACGCGGTCGCGGAGTTCGGCAACCGGTGTCACATGAAGCAGTTCACTCGCACCGTGCAGAAGCTGAAAAGTCTTGTCCGGGTGGGCCAGACTGTAATGGGTAGCGAGCGTAGCGATATGTGCCAGTTCCGTCTGCTCCGTTCGCAGGAACTTCTTACGCGCGGGCACGTTGAAGAACAGATCCCGAACCGTCACTACGGTGCCGGACGCAAGCGCAGCCTCTTCGCATTTCAGCATTCTGCCGCCGGCGATCTCTACGCGCGCACCGGTGGATTCCTCTTTAGAACGGGTTTCCAGGGTAAGCCGCGAGACGGCGGCA
Organism: uncultured Acidobacteriota bacterium; assembly: GCA_900696665.1. Lineage (GTDB taxonomy): Bacteria > Acidobacteriota > Terriglobia > Bryobacterales > Bryobacteraceae > CAADGY01. The sequence goes on along the minus strand of CAADGY010000091.1, from coordinate 11,121 downwards.
ATGGAGGGCAGCGCTTCACCGCGAAAGCCCAGAGTCCCGATGGAGTCCAGATCCTTCACCTCGCTGAGCTTGCTGGTAGCGTGCCGCTCGAAGGCGAGCATGGCGTCGTCCGCCAGCATGCCGTACCCGTCGTCTGTAATACGGATAAGCTTGCGGCCGCCGCTCTCGATCTCGATCCGAACGCTGGAAGCGCCCGCATCCAGCGAGTTTTCGAGCAGTTCCTTGACAACCGATGCCGGCCGCTCTACCACCTCTCCGGCTGCGATCTTGTTGGCAACGGTGTCGGAGAGAATCCGGATGCGGCCCATTCAGCCGCTATCGTACCGCGATGCCGCGCTCGTCCAGAAGCTCTCCGGTTCTCTGGAGCAGGTTCAGCAAGTTGCGGCGGTACTGTACCGTCTGCTGAACCAACTGGCTTTGCGCCTGTACCAACTGTTGCTGTGCGTCCAGGACGAAAAAGATGGTGTTCGTGCCAAGCTCGTACTTCTTGTTTTCGGCGTCCAGCGTCTGCTGGGCCAGTTGGAGCTGGACTTTGGCAAGATCGACGCTCGCTTTGCTTGACTCCACCTGGCTGACCGCGTTCAGCACTTCCTGGCGGATCTGCTGCTCCAGGCTGCGCGCCCGCAACGCGGTGAGCCGCTTATTCACCATCGCATCCGCGAGGTTGGCACTGGCAGCACGGTCGCGGATCGGAAGCGTCAGCCTCAGACCGAACGAGTAGATGGGATATCCGAACCCGAACACCTGGCTCATCGCATCGCCAAAGCCACCGGGGATAACTTTAACAATATGGCTGGCGCCGCCGGCTTCTGTGAACACATCTTTCCGGTCGTAGAAAATCCCTCCCCGGCCGGTGGATGTGTAGGAACCGGTCAACGAAAGATCCGGCAGGAGCTGGTTACTGCTCTGCTTAATCTGGAGGTCGTTGATATCCATTCCCTGCGCGGTCGCCTTCAGGTCCTGCCGGAACCGGAGCGCCTTCTCAACCGCGTTTTCCGCATCGATCGCGCCGGTGGTGAGCGGAGGCTCTACACTCTCGGTCAGCACGATCGGCATCTTCCGGAACCGTGGATCCATGTCCGCACCAATCTGGCGGCGCAGAGCGTCGATCGATTGTTCCAGGCGGTATTGTGCTTGTGACACCTGGATTTTGAACTGCTGAAACCTCGCCTGCGGCTGATAGATATCGAGCGGCGAAATCGCACCGAGTTCCAGCTCCCGCTCGTTGCGTTTCAGGAATTGTTCGTTCACCGCGAGCGCTTTCTCCTGCACCTGAAGGTTTTCGCGGTCGAGCACTACCTGCCAGTATGCGTTCTCCGCCTGGACGATCAACCGGAGAACCTGATCCTCCAGGTTGTACTCGCCCTGCCGCAGACGGCTGCGCGCAATCGTGATATTCATCCGGTTCATGTACCTGCCGCGGTTGCGAAGCAGGGGCTGAACGAAATCCATGCCGAACTGCGCATTCAGAAGCGGGTTGAAATTGGCAAAGGTATTATTTGTAGAGCGTTTCGTAGCATTGAAACCAATGTTGAACTGCGTACCGGTATCGAGCGTCTGTGAGTAACTGAATCGTGCCGGTTGCGAGAGCTCGCTTAACGTCGCGGCGCCGGCGAGCACGTCGCCGGTCTGCGTCTTCGTGCGCTGGCTCTGGAACGTGGCGACCAGCCGCGGATCGAATGTGCCGAAGGCGCGCTGGATCGCATTCTGAAGAGTTTCCATGGAGACACGCTGGATCTCGATGTCGGTGTTGTTCGCCATCACCAGATCCAAAAAGGAGCGAAGGGAAAGTTCCAGCCGGTCGCCCACCACAAAATCGTCAAGCCGGACAGGAGGCCGCAACTCCACCCTTGCCGGGGGCGTGGAAAAGTGCTTCCGGAAATAAGCGGGCGTAGGAAACAAGGGCGCGTCGTTGGACGACCCCATGGCCGGCGGATTGATTTCGGGAAGCGGCACCCCGGTTGCTCCGACCTGCGCCAGCAGCGGAACTCCACTTAAGACAAGGAATAAAAAAAACTTGGAATGCATCTGTAACTCACTCGTAACGAATCGCTTCAATAGGATCCAGCTTAGCTGCCTGCACGGCGGGATAAATTCCGAACAGCAGTCCGATGCCGCAGGACACGCCAAACGCCACGGCAATCGAGGAAACCGTGACTTCGGTGGACCAGCCCGCCGCTGCCGCAATGACCTTCGATAACGTGTATCCGAAAACCACACCGATGATGCCGCCCAATATGGAAATGAGAACAGCCTCTGTAAGGAACTGGCGGATAATGTCGGCCTGCCGCGCACCGATGGCGCGCCGGATACCGATCTCGCGTGTACGCTCCAGAACGGTCGCGAGCATGATATTCATGATTCCGATACCGCCTACCAGCAGCGAGATTCCGGCGATACAGATCATCACGACGCTGAAAATGAATTGCGTGCGGCGCCTTTGTTCCAGCAGTCCGGCGGGCACCGTAATGTTGAAGTCGCCGGCATCCTTGTGGGTTGCCGTCAGGATGGCACTCACCACGCTGGCCGTTTCAATGGAATCGGTCCCTTTGGCGACTTTGATATAAATGCCGTCGATCTCGTCCTTGAGGTAACTATTGTTGTCTTCAAACCGGCGCATCACCGTGTTGAGCGGAGCAATGACCAGGTTGTTCCGGTTGGTTACCTCGAGCCCTTCGATATCCGTATCGGCGGTCGCCTGTTGTGCGAGAACCCCAATAACTTGCAGCCACGTATCATTTACTTTGACGAACTTGCCCACCGCCGGTTCGTAGCCGAGCAGGTTTATCTTAGCGCTTTCCCCCAGCACGCAGACCGGAACCGATTGCGCGTTGTCATCGTCATTGAAGAACCGTCCCTCCACCACACGGAGATTATTAATCTCGAGGTAATTCGGTGCGACCCCAATCAGCAGAGGCGGCTCTTGCGCTGTCTTCGGGAGCATCTTCTGCGGCTTGAAACGCTTGCGCGGCGTCAGCGCTTCGATGCCCTGAACATTCTCGGCTATCGCACGGAAGTCCCGGAAAGTCAGCCCCGGTGAAATCGCGCGCCGGGCCTGAAGTTCGTTGCGATCCACCGCCTCTTTCGCTTCGATGATGATGTTGTTTACGCCGAGCAGGTCGATGTAGCTCATCATCTCCTTTTGCGCGCCGGCGGTGATGGACAACATGGCCACCACAGCCCCCACGCCGAAGATCATGCCAAGCATGGTCAAAAGACTTCGGAGCTTGTGGACCAGGAGGCTCGAAAGCCCCATGTAGATCTCTGGTAAGTAGCCTGTAATGCCTGACATTTCCTACGCTCCTCCGGCTTTCGACATGCCACCCATCGGGCTTCCGCCGGGAGACTTCTTCTCACTATCCTTTTTCCGGTCGCCCGGCCTGAGGGTCGGATCTGCGAGCGCCACAACCTCGCCGGGCTCCAGTCCTTCCGAGATCACCATGGTAGATTCGCTGCGCTTCAGCGGTTTCAATATGCGCTCTTCAAAGCGGCTTCCCCGCATCACATAAGCGATCAGCTTTCCGTCTTTTTCGAACACGGCTTGGCTGGGAATATAGATCGCGTTCGGAATCTTTTCCACGATGATCTCTACGTCAGCCAGCAGGCCGGGCCGCAACAGCACTTCCATCTGATCGTCTTCTTCGGGCGCCGGAGGTAGCTTGGCATTTTCGAACTGCGCCTGCGTGAATATCGAAGAGCCGCCATATACCATTGGCGGCAGACCCGGCATCGGAGCGGACAGTCCCCCGGGACCCACTTCACCATTACGCCGCTGCCGCCCGCCGGGACTGCCCGCGCCCAAACCTGCGGCTTTCCTTGCCTCCGCAAAAACCTTCTGGCGTTCCTCTGGTGAAAGGTCCTGGATGCTGCGGCCTTTTAGCGCCTTCTCCACGGCTTCGCGCAGTTTCCGCCGGTCGCCATCCGGCATCGAGGTGCCACCACCGCCCGCGAAAGCCCGCCGCCCGCCTTGTGCACCAGCCGCGCCCGGAACAGCGGCCCCTGCCGCAAGGCCAGAACCACCATCCATCGAAGATCCCACCATCCCACCTCCGTCCATTACCCCGGACAGGGGAACACCAGTGGCCGGCATGCCTGCCATCGGGACCGGCTTCGGTGTTGGGGGTTTGCCGCGGTTCTTGGCCGCGGTCGCCAGCACTCTGGCGATCTGCTCGGACTTGGCGCCAAGAGCGGACATCAGGGTTTTCATGTCGATAGAGAACGTGACGTCAAATTTCTTGGCCGGGTCCGCGGAAAAGAAATTCGCGCTCGCCGTCCCGCTCATCGACTTGATCCTGCCCGTGAACTGCTTTTCCGGGATCGCGTCCAAGTGCACCAGGACATCCTGGCCCTCGCGGAGATTGGCACGGTCGAGTTCACCGACTTTCGCGCTGATCTCAAGCTCCGACAAATCCAGCACATCGGCTACCAGCATTCCGGGCGACACCTGGTCGCCTTCGCGCACATCGGGAATCTGCATGCCGAACATGCGGAATCCACCCGAAAAATTTTGTCGGATGGCAACCAGTCCGCTCATGGGCGCAAGCAGCTTCACGAGGCCCAGCCGCTGCCGTTCCCGCGCCATTTCGAGCACGGCTTTGTTTTTGCGCTCGAAAAGCACGGCCATCTCCGCCTTGGACTGCTCCAGCCGTGACTTGATATCGCTCTCGAGCTGCTTCAGCCTGCGCTGAGCCTCGTCCTGCGTCAGAAGGTTCTTCTTCCTGTCAATCTCCGAAAGCAGTTCGTTGCGCTTCACCTCGAGTTCGGCGCGACGGACAGAGTATCGCGCATTCAGCAATTCGACCTGATCCTGGTTATTGCGAATGGCGAGATCGGCCTCGGCCTTCCGAATCTGCTCGTCCACCTGATCGAGTTCCAATTGCTTTTCTTCCAGGCGCGATCGCACCTCGGAATCATCGAATTCGACGATCAGGTCTCCTTCCCGGGCAAAGCTGCCGAGTTGTGCCAGCTTCGTGACCTGAACTGTCCCAAAAAGATTGGGCGCCACGAGGGAAGCGGAACGCACAGCCTGCAATTCTCCACGAGCGTAACTGCGCACAACGACATCGCCCTTGCGAACTTTCGTCGTGGCCACCTGTTGCTGCCGCTGTGGCATCTGCTGTACCAGTACGTAGCCGCCCCAGCAGGCGGCCAGCACAACAGCCACAATGCCGGTGCGGATCAGAATTTTCTTGAACGAATAACGGCGGGCGGGCATACGGCTACAATTTCTTAGCTTTCTTCGCCGCTTCGATGGGGTTCTCAAGAGCGATGATTTCGCCCTCTTTGAGTCCGTTCAGCACGATGATGTCGGAATCGTTACGCTTCCCCACCTCGATTTGGCGTATCTGAAAATCTTTCCCTCTCTGGACGTAAACAGCAGGTTTGCCGGCGTACATGAAACTCGCTCGCGCGGGAATCAGTAACTGCTTGGACTGCCGTTCAATGATAATGTCGGCACTCGCGCTCATACCGGGACGGAGCCGGGAATCAAGATTCTTAAGAGTGGCACGCGCGGGAAACAGCTTTTCGGTCAACCCGAAGCCACGGAAGTTCAGCGCGGCGATCGGGCTGATCCAGTCCAGGTTCGCGGAAAATTCCTTGTCCGGGATAGCATCCACGCGGATTCGCAGGGGCTGGCCCAGAGCGATCTTACCGCGATCTACCTCATCCAGCTTGAGCTCGATCCGCATCTCCGACAGATCCGGGATTTCGGCGATGGCAGCGCCGGTCCACGCACGGTCTCCTTCTTTGAACGGCGGAGGTGAGGAACCGAACGATCCTGGAGCGCGGAAATTCGGAAGGATGTTGACCACACCGTCGTTGGGCGCGCGAATCACCATCCGCGACAGGTAGCCCTTGGCGCGCTCCATGTCCCGCACAGCTTTGTCCTTGCGCTGCTCAAGCCGCTCCAGGTCCGCCTTTTGAGTAGTTTTGTGCGCCGCGATCGTTGTTTTTACCTGCCCTAACTCTCCCTCGCTGATACCAACTGCGATCCGGTTCTTGGCGCCTTCAATCTCCGACAGGATCTCCGCCTTGCTCGCTTCCAGCTTGGCGCGCTCCAGATTGTAGCCGGCCGTCATCAGGTTCATCGCATCCATCTCATCGGTGATGCGATGGGCAGCCCTGGTTTGGACGATCTCACTGTCCGCGGTACGAACCGAAGTGCTTCGTTCGAGCAGTGCCTGCTCCTGCGCGGCGGCGTCGAATTCCACCACCACCTCGCCCTTTCGAATGGACTTTCCGGATTCGGCGAGCCTTACAATCTGCGGATTCGGCACCTGGGGTGCCGTGAGCACCATGGAACGGGTGCTGCGGATTTCACCTCTGGCACGGACGGCGATGATGAATTCGCCGGTCCGGACACGGGCCACGGGAACTTCAACCTCAGTCGTGTTCGTGCGTTTGTAGGCGAAATAGCCGCCGGTGACGGCAAGCGCCACCAGTACGGCTAGAACGATGATCTTTTTCTTGCGAGACGATTCCACCTGCCCGAGGCGGTGCTTGGGTTTCAGATCCTTCGACATCGTAACTGTTCTACTGCCCTTTACTGGCGGCCGGCGGACGGGATAGCGCCACAACTTCACCCTTCTCGAGCCCTGAAGTGACGGCCACGCTGATGTTATTGGCCAAGCCAAGTTCTACATTACGCCGTACCCAGGCAGTCCCGGCGCGTACAAAGACGTAGGGATCGGTATCGGCCGAATCGCGAAAAACCGATTCCCGCGCAATCAGGGCGGAAGGTTCCGGAGCCGTTTCGATCGCCACATCCGCGCTGACGGAAAGATCGGGGATAACGCGCGGATCGAGCTCGTCGAGCCTCAGCTTTACCGCGACCTCACGCACAAAACTGGCGCGCATGCCGCCGGGGTTCGTCATCGCACCGATCGAAAAGACGTGGGCCGGCAATACCAGGTCCGGATAGGCGTCGAACCGTACAACCGCCTTTGCGCCAATGCGCAAATGCTCTACATCAACCTGGCTGACCTTGGCCTCTATGACCATCGCACTTACATCCACCACCTGCATGTAGGGCTGTCCCGGCCGCAACTGGTCGCCTTCCTGAATCTGCCCAAACTCCGTTCCACGGAATGTATTCTGCATAACCGTGAGGCCGTTTATCGGAGCAGTGGCGATCATCCGGTTCACATTGGCCTCTGACCGTTGTAATTCGAGTTGCGACTGGCGGAAGTCGAGCTCCGCAATGCGGTACTGCGCCTGCTGTGAGCGCTCGAAATGCTTTACCTCCGAGAGCAACTGCTTGTACCGCGCGAGGGCCTCTTCATGCGCCAGTCGCAGCCGTTCGGAATCGATAGCGGAGCGCACCGGCAACGTTTTGAGATCTAAAGCGGCCTGGTCCAGATCGCCTTTGGCTGCCACGATTTTTTGCTCATGCGCTTTTCTGGCTACATCGAGATTGGCCTTGAGCGTTACCAGTTCTTTACCCTGCTGATCGACGGAGACGCGGTAATCGTCAAGCCGCAGGAGCATGTACTGGCGATCGAACTCGGCAAGCATGTCGCCCTTTTTCACGTGGCTACCCGGCTTGATCAACTGCTGCAGAACCAGCGAAAAGTCACCACCGCCACCACCACCGCCGCCGCCACCACCGGGCAATTGGGAGGAGGTAGAACCCGTGTCGGCCGTGACAAGTGAACTGCGCTGCCTGGAAGCGCTCTGCGACGCTGAACTTCGTGAGGAACGCGTAGTGCCACCGAAACGGCTGGTCGCCGACCGGAAGGCGCCGGAAGAAGAAGTTCCACTGGAACCTGTGAAACCGGACCCGCCCGATGCCTGCCCCGCGGAACCGGGCTGCGCCGTTCCGGTTCCCGTTGAGGAGACCGTAGGAGTGGTTGATGAAGATCCACTGCCTGTCGAACCCGCCGTGGAGGCAACCTGAGTGCTGGCGCTTGTGCCCGAGGATACCTGGCGGGATCGTCCCCGGTCGCCACGGCTACCCCGAAGAGTAGGAGCAATCAAGAGTACCGAACGCTCCGCCGCGGTGGTACCGGATAAGCGGATGGTCCTCCGCATCGTGCCCCAACCCACTGGCGCCGAACGAACGGCCGATATCCGAGCGCGTTGCGCCACGGACTGTTGATGCCGTCCACGCCACCACGCAAAAACGCCAGCCGCCACGGAAACGATAATCAGAAATAACAGGAACAGAATCTTGCGGTTACGCGGACGCTTGGGCGCGACTTGACGCGGATCTGCGGGTAGAACAGGGGCTTCCGGCTTCAACACAGATGCGGGCGCACCACTCATCTGGTACTGCATCAGAGAACTCCACTCCGCGCATCCGCACTTAGTTTATGCGGATTCATACACTTCTACTCTGGACTATAGTGACGAACCAATTCCGAAAAAGGTAACTCTCCGCAGTGCTTTTCGTGGTGAGTGTTTAAATTCCAGTATAGCGGAAGCCGGAGTGGCTACTCGGCGCCAGGCTTGCCGGCTGTGTAGGCGCGAAAAGCCTCGGCCAGACCGGCGGCGCGTTCCCGCGACATATGCATATAAGACTCGTTCTTTACAATACGTTCCAGCAACGGAAGAAACTGTTCCGGCGCCACCAGGCGTTTCCGCTCATGTATCGCCTGCAACTGAAGCAGCGCCTGGTTTACGCCTAATTTGTCGAAACGCGTCGTTCGTTGCAGATTGATGAACTGCTGCTCGGTCTCGGTCATACGCTCAAACCAGTCAATGAGCGTTCGCGCGTCCAGGTCCTGGGAAAAATTGAAGTGCACCTCATTTCTGACACTGCCGTCTTCGTAGCGGAAGCTCTTTTTCCCCATATTCGCCACTTTTAGCCCGGATTCGAGAGGCCGGCGGAAGTGGTCGAGTTTCGCGGCAAGTGCGAACACCTCGGATGCCTCCGCCTCGGTCAACCGGAATTTCAGGGGGTGCTCATCGTCGGTGGATTCTTTGTAAACGGCCATACCGTTCTTGTCTACAATGATTTCAACGTAAGGCGGGGCGCTTCCGGGAAAACTCTTGCTATAAGTGATACGGGGCAAATCCGCAGCCAGCGCCGTTGTGGTGGCTAAGAGAAACGTCAGATATCTCATGCCCCTACCCCCCGGCCGGAAAACCCGGTTTGAAGTAGGGCGACGGCACGAGTGGCGTGGCACACGGCGACGGCGACAGCATCCGAGGCATCCTTGGAATCCAGGCGCCGGTCCAGACGCAACAGCGATTGAAGCATCAATTGCACTTGCCGCTTTTCAGCCCGGCCGTAGCCGACCACGCTTGTCTTAATCTCGAGGGGAGAGTACTCGCCCACGGGAACACCGGCTTCCGCAGCCGTCAAAAGCGCTACTCCTCTCACTTGCGCCAGTTTCAGAGCAGCTTTTGCATTCACGCCGTGGAACACCTCCTCCACTGCCGCCGCTTGAGGCGAGAACTTTTCCATTACCTCTCGCAGTCCCATTGCGATTCTCAACAGCCGCTTTTCCGGCGCTTCCTTTGCGCTGGTCCGGATGACGCCAGCCGCCAGCAGTTCGTGCGTCTTGCCGTCGGTCTCGATCACACCGTAACCCGTACGTTCGCTTCCGCAGTCGATGCCAAGCACACGCATTCCGGCCTGGGCGCAGCTTACGCCAATGCCTCCAACTCCTTCTCGTCTATATCGAAATTGGAGTATACGCTCTGCACGTCGTCGTGCTCTTCCAACGCTTCGCTCAACCGGAGCATGCCGGCCGCGTTTTTGCCTTCCAGTTTCACGAGGTTTTTCGGAATCATCGCGATTTCGGCGGAGACCGTCGGTATGCCGGCTTTTTGGATTGCCTCGAACACAGCATCGTGCGCTTCGGGGGCCGAAAGCACCTCCCAGTTTGAGCCATCGTCGCGGAGGTCCTCCGCTCCCGCATCCAGCACCAACGCCATCAGGTCGTCTTCGTTCGCCTTGTCGCGCTCGATCAGAATCTGGCTCTTTCTCTCGAACATCCAGGCGACGCTGCCCTGCTCCCCCAGGTTCCCGCCGTTTTTGGAAAATACGTGCCGGATCTCGCTGACCGTTCGGTTGCGGTTATCCGTTGCGACGCTGACCAACACAGCGGCACCGCCGGGGCCATAGCCCTCAAACGTTACTTCATCGATCTGGCCACCTTCGAGTTCGCCCGTGCCGCGCATGATTGCACGCTTGATATTGTCCGCCGGCATACTTACAGCTTTCGCCGCCGCGATAGCACTCCTCAGCCGGGCATTTGCGTCCGGATCGCCGCCGCTGCGAGCCGCAATCATTATTTCTTTAATGATGCGCGTGAACACTTTTCCACGCTTGGCATCGAGGGCGGCTTTTTTGTGTTTGATCGTCGCCCATTTCGAATGTCCTGACATAAGAAACCTCTAGGGGAGTAGGAAGACTGAAACCACAGGAACCCAACCAAGGAGCATATCGCATTTTGCGCAATTGAAACAACGTTTACGGCAGGAACTTCGCATTGATCCTGCAAATTGAGGCGGTGAGACCGGAGAATCAGTTCCGCGGACGAAATCGCACCGTGAGGGGAAATTCGCAAGGCGGCTTTATTCAAAACCTGGCCTGGGAGGCGACCACCGGAGTGCGGCAGGGAAAAGGAGTCCGACGACCCCTACGGGCCGGATGCACACCTCCTGTTTCAGATAGTCGCAGGTTGCGGCGCCGGAGAGTCCGGAGCGCGGATCCGGGGGAGTTTGGCGACCGACACGCGCAGTTGGCGGGCGACCTCGATGCCGGTTAGATGGTAACGCCGGACCAGTTTGGAGTGGCACCGGGTGAAAGCCGCACACAAAGTGAAGGCGAGCATCAGGATCAGGACTACAGCCGCCAGACCGTGGTTGGGCACCAACGGATCTCCTGGATTGGCGCTCGGCGCGGACGGATTGGACGTTTCAGTGGCCGCCGCGTTGGCGACCGGCTGGTCCTGGGATGCGGCCGCGCGCGGGCGATGCCGACAGGCGTGTAGGAAGCCATGCTTGAGCGACCAGTTCTGGGTCAGATCGTTCCAGCCGTTGTTTTCCTGCTTCCAGCGGTCATGCCCCAACTCGCGCACGGTCTTGGCAGGAAACGCCTGCGGCTCCAGCGTTGTAATCCACATCCATTCGTGCTCGGTAGTCTCTGGTTGAATTTGCTCCCGGCGGTAG
>CAADGY010000090.1 GCA_900696665.1 uncultured Acidobacteriota bacterium | reverse complement strand
GGGCATCTGGTTTCTGGGGTCGTCGCTCGGCAACCTGCTGGCCGGCCTGCTGGCGGGTGAGTTCAAGGCGGACGCCTTGGACGGCTGGCCCGGGCTGTATCTGAAAATCACCATCCTGCCCGCGCTGGCCGGCGGATTGTTGATCCTCTTCGCCAAGCCGATCAAGCGCTGGATGGAAGGCGTGAAATAATCGCTCGGCCCGCGGAGTGGAGACGTTTCGCTTTCCGCCGCCCCCACAGGCGCTCGCTTACTCCGCCTGCTGTTGCTGCCGGAGCTTCTTGCTCTCCTCGATGAGCTTCTGCTCCGCGTCGCGCGGCATTTCCTCGTAATGGCTGAAATCCTCGGTATGTACTCCGCGCCCGCCGGTGAGCGAGCGCAGGGTGCTGGAGTAGCGGTATAGCTCCTTGGCCGGCACGTGCGCCTTGATCACCTGGAAACTGCCGTCCACGTCCATGCCCTGAATCTTGCCGCGCCGGCTGGAAAGATCGCCCATCACCTTGCCCATGCAATCCTCCGGGATGCGGATCTCCACCGAGTGAATCGGCTCCAACATGCACGGACGCGCCGCCGCGAACGCCTCCTTGAAGGCGTAGTAACCGGCCGTCTGAAAGGCAATGTCCTTCGAGTCCACCGGGTGCATCTTGCCGTCGTAGAAATCAATCTTCACGTCCACGACCCGGTAACCCGCCAGGATGCCCTCCTCGCAGGCGCGCATGACCCCCTTCTCGACCGAGGGCACGAAGACGCGGTCCACGTTCTGGCCCACGAGGGAGTTGGTGAACTCCACGCCGGTGTCGCGCGGTTTCGGCTCGATGCGCATCCACACCTCGGCAAATTGCCCCGCGCCGCCGGTCTGTTTCTTGTGGCGGTACTTTGATTCCCCCCGCGCTTTGATGGTCTCGCGATATCTCACGCGCGGCTCGGCGAGTTCCACATGGACGTTGTAACGCCGCCGCAAACGATCGGCAATGACTTCCAGGTGCAATTCGCCCTGCGCGGACAGCACAGTCTGGTGCAGCTCGGAATCCACGTGATGCAGAAAGGTCGGGTCCTCGTGATGCAGCGCCGCCAGGCCGGAGGCGATCTTGTCCTCCTCGCCCTTGCCGGTGCTCTTGAGCGCGGCGTGGATGTTGGGGCGGGGATACTCCACCTTGGGCAGCGACACCGGTTTCTTGGCGCTGCACAACGTGTTCCCCGTGTGCGTGTCCTTCAATTTCACCACCGCGCCAATGTCGCCGGCGTTGAGCACCGGGACGGTTTCGCGCGTCTTGCCATTGAGCAGATAAATCTGACCGATCTTTTCCGTGCTGCGCCGGTCGGTATTGTAGAGCTCGGAGCCGAACTTGATCTGGCCGGAATAGAGCCGGAAGAACGACAACTCGCCAAACTGCGCCTCGCTCATCGTTTTGAACACGTAGCACACCGGGTCGAGATCCGTGAGCGACACCTCGACTTCCCTGCCTTCGCCGTTGAGGGCGCTGACCTTCTGGCGATCCACGGGCGAAGAACCGTACTTGGCGATGAAATCCATCAACCGCGCCACGCCGATGTTGTGTTCGGCCGAGGTGCAGAACACCGGCACGAAGGCCTGCTTCTGGATGGCCGCGTGCAAACCCGCGCGCAATTCCTCCTCCGTCAGCGTGCCCTTCTCCATCCACTTCTCCATGAGCGTGTCGTCCGACTCGGCGATGTATTCAATCAGCCGCTCATGCGCCTGCGTGACGCGTTGCGCCCAATCGCCGGTCGCCGGCGCTTCGGTGAACTTGCCGCTGCGGTCGCCGGCGTAGGTGATGACCTCGCTCCGAATCACGTCGAGCAACTGATTGAAACCGGGCCCGGGATTCACGGGCATGGCCAGCGGAAACACCCGCTCGCCAAAGTGCGCGCGCAACTCCACCAACTCGTTGTCAAAATCCGCCTCCTCCTTGTCCAGCCCGTTGACGACGATCATTTTCGGGATGCCGTATTGGGTCGCATACTTCCAGACCGCGTCCGTGCCGACGCCCACGCCGTGGGTGGCGTTCACCACGATCAACGCAAAATCGCCCACGCGCAGCGCCCCCAGACCCTCGCTGATGAAGTCGGCGTAACCCGGGCAGTCCAGGAGGTTGAACTTCTTCCCGAGCCATTCGAGATGCATGAGCGACGCGGACACGGAAATCTGCCGGTTCTTTTCGCTGTCGTGGTAGTCGGACACCGTCGTGCCGGCGGCGATGCTGCCCATGCGATTGATGACGCCGGCGCAGGCCAGCATGGCCTCACTGAGCATCGTCTTACCCGAGGAAGCATGCCCCACGATTGCAAAGTTGCGGATGTCGCCCGCGTGATACTCTTTCATAAGCCAGTTCCGATGATCGTCCGACACGCTCCCCACGAGCGCGAATTGCGCGCCAATGTAGAGAGCCGCACCGGGCAAGCCAAGCGCGAAGAAAGCCGGAAAGCCGCCGGCAACGCGGCTTGGAAGGAGCGGCCATGCCATCACTGGCGATATTCAGCTTGGCTCTCCATCAAACATCCTTCAAGATTACTGGCGAAATCCATGTGATCACGACACGCATGTACTGTCTGGCCCTCCAACTACCACGCGAATGAAACAGCCACTTCTGACACTGGTTGCCATCAGTTGTCTTGGCTTCGGCCTCGAAAAAGCTGTCGCCACGAATGAACAACCCAATTCCGCCGAAAGCCTCCGCGCGCAGGATTCCAGGAAACCCGGCGCGCCTTCAGGCCCATGGGAAAAGCTGGTCATGCACCCGTTCCACGATTCACAAGGCACGCTGCTCGTGGAAATGCCGTTGCCCGCAAGCTGGAAAGTTTCCAGCCATCGTCAGCATGGGGAACCAACAATCACCGGGCCGAATGGCGTCAAAGTCATTGATTTTCCGTTGCAGTTTTTCACCTACACAAGCGATCCACAGTTGCAGCAGACCTATCGCGCGAGCGGACAACCGTTGCGACCCATGCCGAGCTTGGAGACGATCGTCCAGCAAGACGTCACGCCTTGGGCCGAACGGCAGGGGTTGAAGTTCGTTCGCCAGTATGAAATCCCTGAAGTTACGAAGATTGATCAATGGTACAACGACCAGTTGTTCAAGGCCGTGCCGATGCGGGTGCAAATCAAGGCGATTGGCACGGATTGGGAAACGGCCAAAGGAGATCGTTATTTCATCGTGATGCACATCAGTCACAGTGACAGCGGCACGATGCAAAACTGGTCTTACTACAGCACGGGAATCCAGGCGGAGAAGTCGCACTTCGAGGCGTCGAAGAAACAACTCATCTTTGGCCTGGCCAACGCGCGCTACAATCTGCAGCAGATCATGGCCTACAATCGGAGGGAAGCGGAAAAAGCCGGGCGAAGCTGGGCAGAACACAACGCCCGCATGGCGCGAAACCAGGCGGCTTTTGAGGCCAGCCAGCGGGAATTTGTCAACCGCAGCACCGCCGCCCACGATGCGCTGATGGCCGGCTGGCGCGAACGAAACGCCGCCAGCGACAAAGCCCACGAACGGTTTGTTGACACCATCACGGAACGCACCAAGGTCGTTGATCCGTCGTCTGGCCAGCTCTACAAAGTGGGCAGCGGATACAATCACTATTGGATGAACTCGGACGGCATGTACTTGAGCACCGATAAACAGGATTACGACCCGAACTTGGATGAAACCCTCAATCAGCGGAAGTGGCAGGAGTTGAAGAAGACGGACTGAGGTTGGATCCATCTCAGCTTTATCGCGTATGAGGAGCCGTTTGAACGGCGGAAACCAATCCTGACCGCGGCCCGATCACGAGTCCTCTTGCCTCAAATCGTCAGCCGTCTGTTCCGTCCCACGACTTCCCATCGTTGCTGCGCCCG
>CAADGY010000089.1 GCA_900696665.1 uncultured Acidobacteriota bacterium | reverse complement strand
GTAGGTGGAAATGGGATTCACTGAAATCAAGTACTCAACACCGAGTTTTGCCTCCGGGATGCCGCCGATATCGCTGGCGATGACCGGCACACCGCGGGCCATAGCCTCCACAACGATGCGCGACCGCGCCTCGGCCCACAATGAGGGCACAAGCAGCACACGAGTCTGCCGCAAAATGTCATCGATCTTGTCTGACGGCGGAATAATGGTGATGTTCGCGTGCCGCCGCAGTTCTGCGTAATCGAGTGCGTTCGTGCCCCACGTCGGCACCGCCGCAAATGCAACCTCCGGCATCCTGGCTGCCAGCGACGCGAAGATGGAAATGCCCTTCACTGCACAGGGATTCACCAGCGTCACGAACCGGTTACCCGGATTCCCCAGCATCGCAGGCTCCTCCCGGTCCATCAGGGAAATGGGGACATGCACCGCGTCCATCTTCCCGTGCTCACGTACGTAGCGGGCTACATATTCGCTGACCCCCACCACGGCATCCGCCTGCCGCAGCATCCCTGTCCGTGCGACCGAAGGCGACGACGAGTCGGGGCCGAAGGGAACCGCGATGGTCGCGCGCACCAGGTGCACCACCCGGGCGCGGGGAGACCGCAAGGCGATCTCAAACAATAACTGCGCCGGATCGTCCGTGG
The DNA here is from genome assembly GCA_900696665.1 of uncultured Acidobacteriota bacterium. GTDB lineage: Bacteria > Acidobacteriota > Terriglobia > Bryobacterales > Bryobacteraceae > CAADGY01. Next base: position 2,611 of record CAADGY010000089.1, on the reverse strand, counting down.
AGGTTATGATGACATCCGGGCCGAAGGCCGTCACCTGTTCGGCGAACGCGGCGCGGAACTGCGAATTCAAGGTAACGGTGAGCACATCCACACCCAACAGGCGCAGATGGACGCCCTCTGTGGTGACGGTTCCGGACACACCGCGAGAGCGCAGATCATCGAGGTATTTCTCATGCGCCTCACGCCCGAATTGTTCCACCCGAGCCACTACGCGCGCATCATGCCCGCGCGCAGCCAGCGCCTCCATCAGGAGCCGGTTCGATTTGTCGCCGCCGCCGTGCGATGGGTAGTACAGTGAATTCTGCGCCAGCAGAACGCGCATCACGATTTTCGTCGCCGCAGGCGTTCGAGCAACAGCGCGCGCTGCGCAGGAGTCAGGTTCTCAGCTCGCACCTTAGCCCGCGGCGTTAGCCCGGCTGGCTTGAGCGAAAGCAGCAGCTTTTCGAATTCCTCCACCCGCAACCCGGATGCGAATTCTTCGGCCGCGGCGCGCGACCGCTCCGCCTCGCGTTCCCAAGCGCTCCGGTCGCTCATCAATGTGCGGACAGCGCTTTCCCAGGGCTCGATATCCTGCTCCGGCAGAACCGGGCGCGGCATGTGATTCTCATCGAACTCGGATTTGTATCGCTCGATCGCCCGCACCGGAATCACGTATCCCGTTCCCCGTTTTGCTTCCACCAATCCGCCCGAATTGCTCGAAATCACCGGAAGGCCTCCGAGCATCGCTTCCATGGCAATCAGCCCGAATCCTTCGTACCACAGCGATGGCATCAGTAACAGCGATGCCCGCGAGAGCGCCTCGCCTATATCCGCCACTGGTTGCAGGGCGGAAACGTTCGTCAACTTCGACATGCGCTCCAGATCGCGCCGGGTCGTGCCCCAGCCGGTGAGCCCCTCAAATCGATAGTCCGGACAGCGCTCCGCCACCGCCAGAAAAATCTCGATACCTTTCACATCGCAGGGATTGATCATCAGGATCGCGCCGGAACCAAACCGGCCATAGCGGGGAAATGGTGGCGATCCATAAATGGGCGGGTGAATCACAGAGGCCCGTACACCGGCATGCTGCCCAATGTAGCCGGCCACATGATGTCCGATGGCAATCACGGCGCGCGCGCTCCGTATGATCTCCGTCGCTTCCGAATCCGGATTCCAGCTCTCCGGCCCGAACGGAAAGAACTGCGGCGTATGTGCCAGGTAAACCAGACTGCCGGGCGCCGCGTGATAGGCCTCGCGCAACAATACACGGCTCAGATCCTCGGAAGAAACCAGAACCCAATCAGGCTGAAAGACCTCGATCTCGTCGCGGACCACCTTCGCACGCCGTGATAAATGAGCAATCCGGACAATGGTCAGCCCTTTGTTCTCTATCCTGTCGTCACCCACCAGGGGGTCGGGAGCAGGGGACACGATTCTACACTCATGGCCGGCGCGGGCGAGGGCGTGCAGCCAGACGAGGTTGCTATGCGTGGATCCACCGCGCGGCGGCAGATACGTAGCGTTGGCGGCGAGCAGTATTCGCATGACCTAAGTGGAGGAACCGGGATCTCCGCGAGCCAGTAGCTCGCGCACTTCCTCATCCGAAAGTTGCTCTATATCGTCGAGCAGTCTGGCGTACTCCGCCGGGTCCATACCCGCCGTTTCCCTGTATAGCTCGATCCGGGCCGCCAGGTCCGCCAGCGTCAACCCGGAAGTGTACACGTCGTCGATCGGCAACTCAATCCCGAACGCCTCTTTCACACGAAGAATCAGCAGTACGGCCAGTAACGAATGCCCGCCCAAATCGAAGAAGTTGTCTTCGCGGCGTATGGTATCACGCTCCAGCAGGTCTGACCAGATCTGCGCCAGTTGACGCTCGGTATCGCTCATTTCGAGAAACCCGGACTGGCTCACACGTGAACGGCGTACTGCTTCGCGGATTTGTTCGGGTGTAGACAACTCGCGCGCGATGCGGCCGAAGTCGATCGACTCGAGCGGCCGGCCGTGCGCCTTCCGGTCGCGCTTCGCAACGGTTCCTTCCGATGTGGCCGGACGCCAGCGCACACCGCTCGCCAGTTCGGCTGGTATGCGATACGCCAGCCCGCCATCGATCGGTTCAAACTGCCCCAGGCTCTCGAGGAACTGGCGTGCCGGAAGATTCTTCGCTGTGAACCGCTGCTCGCCCGCCACCGCGGCCAGTCCTCTTCCAGCCGCTATTGCTCCGAGCCGCGCCAGTACGCGATGCTCGACGCCCCGGCCCAGTACGCGGCAGCTCAGCAGAAATGTGTCGATTTCCAGCGCGTCTCCTGCTTCACGAAACAGAACGGCTCCTACCAGGCCGTACTCACCGAACCGGTCGGAGACATCGATGGTGAGACACTCGAAGCCTTCATTCAGCACCAGAGCGGAGATGCCGGATTCCGTGCGCCGGATAGTGGTGAAGTTGAACTGGTTCGTGCGTTGCGTCAGTTGCGCCACACGCGCCAGCCTCTCGGGAGTAAGCGGCAGGAAGCGTACGTCGAGTTGGAGCGTAGCCATGAAGTGCTCAAGATCGGCCGCTTTGCGGACCTCACGGCCAAAACGCTCCTGCTGGCGGTAATAGACGCTGCGCTGGCGATCTTCTTCCGTCACC
>CAADGY010000088.1 GCA_900696665.1 uncultured Acidobacteriota bacterium | reverse complement strand
TCAGCATAGCCGGCGAAGCCGCCTTGCGCGGGGTCGTTCACCTGAAGATTCGCCACAAGTACGGGGGGGAGTCCGGTGGCCAGAGTGCCCGGCCCGGCGAAGATGTTGTTGGTGACCAGCGCCGGTACGCCGCCCCGCGCGTCAACTCGGATGAACGTGGCGCCGGCCGTGCGTTGGTTTACGAAAGTGTTGTTGATCACATAGAGATCGTGGCCCGGATTCCGGGGGTGAACGTTCTCCGCACCGTAAGACAGGAGCGTGGAGTTGTGCGAGTTGGGGCCTTGTTGAATGAGGTTTCCGATCACATAGGTCGTGCCGCCGTTGGGCACGTCAATCTCATAGCTCCCCGTGCCTGACTCCCCGCTGAGGCGATTGTAGAGAATCCAGTTGCCGGCTGCCCGCGTCTTCAGCAGGTGGCCCTCCACGGAATCATGCGAGTAGTTGAAGCGGTAGATCAGGGAGGCAGCGTGCCCGATGTACAGGTTATGGGATTGGCCGCCGGTATGCCCGTTGCGGGCGAATTCCGTGTATTCGATGAGGATATTGCTGCCGGCGACGTTGCTTTCCAGAATGGAATTCTGGTTATCGTGGAAGTAGCAGTTGCGAACCGTCCAGTTGGTGGCCTCAGCGCGAATGGCGGCGCCGTTGGCGCCCATGGAAGCGGGCAATCCGGCGCCGGACATCTCGATGTTCTCGATCGTCAGGTTTCTGCCACCCGCCACCCAAATGCCTTTACCCTGGGCGTGTCTGCCATTCGCCTGGATGTGCGGACGCCCGTTGACGCCTCGAATGGTGAGATCGTTCTTGTTCCAGGCGCAGACGTCACCCAGGTATTCGCCCGCGGCGTCGATTTCGATGGTGTCGCCGTTTGCCGCCGCGGCGATTGCGGCACAGGGGGTGCTGTAAGGCTTACCCGGACCCACCTGGAGAACAGCGCCGTTTGCCAGCGCGCTGGAGCAGCACAACGCGGCTGCCAGGAGCACACCCGAAGATCCGTTCTTATTGATCACGGTTCTTCTCCGCAGCGGAGTTTTCACTCAGAAGGTGATGGAGAAACCGGCGGAACCCTCCATGTAGCGCGAGATCCCGCCGGACGTGGCGACATCCTGAAACTTCAAGTCATAGGGGCGGCCGGCGAAATTATCCCGGAAGTCAAGCCGGAACAGCATGTGCGGGAATAATTGAAACTTGATTCCCGCTCCATAATTACCTCCGTAAGTGCGAGAGCCGCCTCCCGGCCATGCCGAAAAATTGGGAGCGCCATACTGCACACCCATTAGTCCTCCGGTGACGAAAGGCCGCCATCGTTCGCCCGCTGGCATAAAGTAGATCAGGAAATTGTACGAAAGCTGCTGAACCATAACCCGGTCTTCGTGGATCTCACTGACCGTGCTGCCGGAAACAACACTGCGAATCACCGTCCTCATCTTCGCGCGGCTCTGGCTGTAGGAAAGCTCGTGTCCATAGTAGCCGCGTGTATTCAGAGTAATCCGCGCCCCATAGCCGTACTCACCCTTGAGGGTAGTGTCTGTGTCTTCTGGATCTTCGAGGTCAATGGACCCGAGTTCTTTCTCGTTTAGACGCAGGTAAGAACCATTCACGGAAAATTCAAATTTCTGGGCATCAAGTGCCGTAAAACCGGCAAGAAAAATGGAGCAAACGAACAGTTTTCGTAGCATTCTCTCTAACTAATTTACACTGGGGCCAATTTCAGCGAGGGATCTCGTACCGTTTGATCTTCTCGTACAGCGTGGAACGATCGATGCCGAGGACGGCCGCCGCATCTTTGATGTTCCCCTGGGTACGCTCCAGCGTCGCTGCAATGGCCTGCTTTTCCATTTCCTGAAGCGTAGTGTCCACCGGCACGTTCCAAACGCGCTTTCCGTTGGACCGGGGCAGGAAAGCAAAATCGTCCTCCATCAGCACCTGGCTCTTGGAGGTTACAATGGCGCGCTCGATCGCATTCTCCAGCTCACGTACATTCCCCGGCCACTGATGGTCCATCAGTAGCTTGTAAGCGCCTTCGGAGATGTCGATCACATCGCGCCCCATTTCCCGCGAGATACGTTCGGCGAAGTAATCGGCCAGCAGAGGGATGTCGTCGCGCCGCTCCCTGAGCGGTGGAATACGGATCTCGATTACATTCAGCCGGTAAAAAAGGTCTTCGCGGAACTTGCCCTCGGCGACCGCCTGCTCCAGGTCCACGTGCGTGGCGGCGATAACCCGGGCATCCGTGCGGATCTCCTCCGACCCTCCGAGACGATAGAAACTTTTTTCCTGTAAGACCCGCAGCAGGTCCACCTGAAGCTTCGGTGAAATGTCGCCGATCTCGTCTAAAAAAATGGTACCGCCATCGGCCAACTCAAACTTTCCCTTTTTCTGGGCGATGGCGCCGGTGAACGAACCCTTCTCGTGGCCGAACATCTCCGATTCCAACAACCCCTCGGGCAGGGCTGCGCAACTGACGGCCACGAATTTATTCGCCGCCCTGTCGCCGGAGTTATGAACGGCGCGGGCGACCAGTTCCTTTCCGGTACCACTTTCTCCACGGATGAGCACAGTGCTTTTGAGATTCGCCACCCGCACCGCCATATCGACGACGCCACGCATGCGCGGGTTCTTACAGATAATGTCCTGGAAGTGGTACTGCCGTGCCAGTTTTTTCCGCAGGATCGTGTTTTCGCGCTGAAGATTTTTGACCTTGATGATGCGGCGCACCAGCAGCGAGATCTCTTCGGGATTGCACGGCTTGACAATGTATTCCTGTGCGCCTTCCTTCATGGCCGTGATCGCTGTATCGACGGTTGCATACGCGGTGATGATAATGATGGACGCGTCCGGGTGCAGGCGGCGTATCTCCATCATCGCCTCGATGCCATCCATTCCGCCCGGCATCTTGAGATCAAGAAAATAGATCGCGTAATCCTTCTCGCGCGCTTTCGCCACCGCCTCCCTGCCGGACGAGGCGGTCTCGACCAAGTAGCCGTCCTCCCGGAGCCACGCGGCCAACGATTCGCACATCACCTCTTCGTCGTCGGCGACGAGAATTTCCCATTGCATCTTCATTCTGAAACTCCCGCTTCTAAAATCTCCTGTCTCCGATGCCCGCCCGCGGCATCGACCGCCCGGACGCGGCAGTCCACACAGAAAGCCGGCCGCTTCACATCTACCTGGCGGATGTTCGTAGAGAGCGACATGACGCAGGTCTCGTCCCGGCAGTGCACCAGTCCCAGCGTATGCCCTGTCTCGTGCAACACCTCTTTTGCCGTGCGGACCATCAGCAACCCTTCATCGGCGGGAAAGCCATGGAATTCCTGCCGCAGTCTCGCAATGGATACTATCGCCAGCGCGCCACCCAACTGGGCCTGTCCGTAAACGTAGCTGAGCATCGGTATAAACAAATCCAGTTCCGTAATCGCCAGCAACCGCCAGGAATTCGCCAGGCGGTGCCGCGCGAGGCGCTGCAACAGTTGCGGCGCGCTGTACTGTTCGCGTGCCGAATCGTATGCGAACTCGAAGTCCTCCATGGCCGGCACCAGAACCGTGTTGCAGCCCAGTGCATCCGCCAGGCATCTCTGAGCAGTCTCGATGACGCGCGGCTCGACCCTGCCAATCGGAATGACATGCATGCATCTCACACGCCGGCGGCCTTCGTTTCTCCCACCGGCTCCGAGGGCGCAGGCATCTCACCCAGCGGCAGCCGGACCACAAAGGTTGTGCCCTCTCCAACCTTGCTCACCACCTCGATGTCGCCCCCGTGCGCTTCGACAATACCGTAGGAAACGGCGAGGCCCAAGCCCACGCCTTTACCTTCCGGTTTCGTCGTGAAGAACGGGTCGAAGATCTTGGCCAGATGTTCGGGACGGATCCCTTCACCCGAATCCTCGACCAAAAGAAGAACCGCGGATGTTTTTTCCTCCACCCGCGTGCCGATGCGGACCAGGCCCTCGGCGCGGGCATGCATCGCCTCGGCGGCATTCAGTACCAGGTTCAGCACAACTTGTTGGATCTGTGAGGCATCACAGGGAACCTGGGGCAGGTTCTCCGCCAGGTTCATCTCCACCGCTACTCCCGCCAGCTTCAGCTTGTGTGAAGTAAGAGACACGGTGGAACGAACAATCCGATTGAGATCGGCGAGCGCGCGCTGAGGCTTAGACCGGCGTGAAAAGGTGAGCAGATCCGATACGATCCGTCCCACGCGCGAGGTCTCCCCGGTCACCTGCGAGAGGTACTTGCGGAAATCGGCGATACGGTTGGGCGGAATGCCGTCGTCCTTCAGTATGCGCTGCATCAACATCGAAAGGTTGAGAACACCGGATATGGGATTGTTGATCTCATGCGCCACACTGGCCGCAAGTTGTCCCAGAGACGCCAACCGGTCGGTCTGAAGCAGTTTCCGGTGCGCCACCTTCAACTGTTCGGTACGTTCATTCACCTTTGTTTCCAGGCTGTGCGTGAATTGATTGATTTCGGCCAGCGCCGTACGAAGCCTCACCCGCATCGACTCGAACGACCGCGCCAGTTCGTCTAACTCCTCGCTGCGTCCGCCAATCTCAATGGGCCGGTCGAGTTGCATCGCGCTAACCGTCTTGGTGGCCTCCACCAGCTTTCCGATGGGACCGCTGAGGAAGTAGCGCGTAAAGAAGATGATGAATATGCTGATCAGCAGAATCTGGCTTCCCGTCACCAGCAGCACGCGCATCTTCATGTTGGCCACCTGCTCATCCACCGGGTCAAGGCTCAGGGCCAGGTCAAGCACCCCCAATACCTTCATGCCGGCGGGGTGTGCGTGGCATGCTGCCTGGCTGCAAGCGGGCTCGTTATAGATCGGTGTAGCCATTCGCAGGCTCCGGCTGCCATCACTCTCCGGTACAATCCTGACCCGCGATGAGACGTCCAGGTTCACCTTTGGTTGGTCGGTGGAGTGACAGCCGATACACGCCTCCGAGTTCTTGCCTGCCTGCGACCCGCGTTGCTCCTCGTCGCGCGTCGCAAACATCACCTTCCCCTCGCGGTTGAACATACGTATGCTGTCGATCCCCTGTTTGAGGGCGATCATTTGCATCACTTCGTACGCGGACTCCTTGTTGTCCAGTAGCATGGCGTGCCACGTGGCGCTGGTGATGCCCTTTGAAAGTTGGTCCGCGCCGACAATCATCGCGTCCAGCAGTTCGCGCTCCTGCGTCTTGACATTGCTGAATCCGAAGATCGCCTCGATGATCAGGACGATCACCGTGAGGGACAGAATGAGTTTCTGCGCCAGCCGTCTGGGCACGCACCGTCCTCCATAAAAAGGAGTTCCATACCTATTATGCCCGAATCTTGCCGGAGTGGTACATATCAGGTGGAATCAGCGACCAGCGATCTGCAACTCCGTCCGGCGAATCAGCCGGGGCCAGACTTCCTCCGGCTTCGGATCAAAAACCGTATCCGCTCGCGCTGGGAAAATGTGCCAGGCGCCCATCTGGACTTCGCGTTCAAGTTGATGGCGGGCCCACCCTGCATATCCGGCGTAAACACGAAAAGCGCTGGGGCCGCTCCTGTCTGTAATCGCTTTCTCGAGAACGTGTTTATCCGCGCTTCGGTAGACATCCGCGAATATGTGTTGAGCGCCTTCGGGCTTGGAGCGCGCCCGTAGTAGGGCCATAGCGCCGAACTGCGCAACGGGACCACCCCGGTAAACTGGATCGGTTCGCTCTTTTGCAGCCTCGAGGTCCTGAAACAAACGCGAAAGTGGAGTCTTGCTCGGTTTGTTGATGATGAGTCCGACGCTTCCCTGATCGTCGTACTGAATCAACAGGACCACAGCCTCGGCGAAATTCGGATCCGGCAGCTTGCGGCTGGCCACGAGAAACTGCCCGGCGGCAAGATCCTCCACTCGCCCGCGCTGTTGTCCCTGCATTACAAGCGCGCCGGCCAGAAGACCCGCAGCCAACGCCGCGCAAGCTCCTATGGCATGGCGCATCACGGCACGTCCACCACGATCAGGCTCTCGGCAGTTTCGCCATAGGGTCCTTGCGCCAGCACGCGCCCGCCGCGGCCGGTGGCAAGAGAACACCCGATGCACTTACGGCCCATCCAAGGTCCACCACGCAGCCAGCCTACATTGCTGACGCCGGCCACGGTGAGATCGTAAAGCCCGGTGAGAGTCTGATAGGCTCCACGCCACAAGGCGCCATAAGGGTCGAGCGAGTTGTCGTGGTTCGCTTCGACGGCCCACGCGCAGGGAGAGAGCAGAATCTGGCACCCCATTCGCGCCAGTGAGTGCGCCAGCACCAGCGAATCCGGGAAATTGTCCGCGCAGATCGTTATGCCGGCGATTCCATACGGCGTCTCGACCACCGAAAGCCGGTTGCCCACCGAGTACAAATCCTGAGCAATCGTAAGCTCGTTGATCTTACGGTGCTTGAGTACGATCTCGCCATCAGGCGCGATGAGAACGGCTGCGTTATACACACGTGAGCCCGCGCGCTCGGTCAATCCGGCGGCCACGTAAAGCGCGGAATCGGACGCTGCGCGGCGCAGCACGTCGCTGTAACGGCCCGGAATCGGCTCGGCGCTCTCGCGCGCTGAAGGATCGGTCCAACCCAGATCGAGGCATTCGGGCAGCACCACGATTTCGCAGTCCGCCCGTCCAGCGGCTTCAATCATGTCGGCCGCCCGCTGCAGGTTCGCCTCCGGACAGCCACCCTGCACCAGCATCTGGCCCATCGCTAACTTATAGCTCACGCTACCTGCCAGTATGAAATAGATGCGGTGTTGGATGCTCATCTGATCGCAGACGGCGAGGCGCAATACCTCCTACAGCGTCGTGCTATGCCAGATCAAGCTGCTGCGTCCCAGGAGCACGTGAGGAGTTTCTTTGCCAGTGTGTACCTGGCAACGTTCCGGCAACTTCCCGAGACGGCGGCGGTATCGTGGCGGGCTTGACGAAGTTCACGCCGATCGGCTTGCGCAGCCGCTTCAACGCTACTCCGGCCGATTTCGGCCCGCGGGACAGGGCCCGAAGAACGGACGGTCCGTCAGCACCGTTGATCCGCGTGTCCACGGGACAGCAGCGTTCTACCTCAGGAAGCCAGGAAGTGGTAGCAATTCCGGGAATCAGAAAGGAGGGATTAGCGCGAAAACCGCCGTGCATTGACCGGTTGATCGCCGGTTCCGTACAATGTTGAAGGAACCGTGCGGGAGTAACTCAATGGTAGAGTCACAGCCTTCCAAGCTGTTGGTTGCGGGTTCGATTCCCGTCTCCCGCTCCATGCTTTTTCCCTGCCCTCAAGCACCGTAAATCCCTACCGGCTCGCGTGTCTTCCATTTACCGCGTGTGAAATCGGGCACTTCCACCGGTTGACTGCCAGCCGCAACCGACCGTACGCTGAGCGGATAAATAGAGCTCCAGACAGCCGTATCGTAAACATCAATGGGCGTCTGAGTGCGGTTTCTGACCGCTTTCAGAAACTGGTGAATCTCGATGTAATCGGCGCCGCCGTGCCCGTGGCTCCGAGCTTCTCCCGACAGGTCGCGCCACAGCGGATGCTCGTAGTCCCGGTAGTAACGTTCGGGATCTTCCCACTGATCTTTGTTGGGAGAGCGCTTGTCGAAATAGAACTTGTCCAGCGTGCCCATATAAATGCCATGGGTGCCCTGCACGCGGAGGATCAGGTCGTACGGGCGCGGCGACGAAGTGTCATGGTATAGCGTGACGGTAGCTCCGTTCTCGGAGCGGATCAGCGTCACGTTCACGTCGCCGAGGGCATATCGGCGGCGGGCGTTCGGATGATCTGCGCCGTAGTTGTCCGAAGCGTATTTGTTGATGCCCCGCGATTTGCTGCTCATCGAAGTGAGATGAGTAAACCGGTCGCCCCGGTTGATATCGAGCCACCAGGCGATAGGACCGAGCGGATGTGTCGGGTAGAGATTGCCATTGTTCCGTACGGCGTGCATTCCGCGCCAGGTGATTTCGCCGGCCGGACCGCGCTCGCCGCCACGCGAAAGGAAAGCTCCACGCACGTCGTGCTGGTAGCCGCCTTCGCAATGTGTCAATTCGCCGAACAGCCCCTGCCGGATCATGTTGAGAATGAGCAGGGAGTTGCGAAAATAGCAGACGTTTTCCAGGATCATGCAGGGCATCCCAGTCTGTTCGGACGCATTCACCATGTCCCAGCACTGCTCCACGGTCACGGCAGCGGGGACCTCCGTTGCGGCGTACTTGCCGGCCCTCATGGTTTCAACCGACATCGGCGCGTGCAACTCCCAAGGACCGGCGTTGATGACGGCGTCCAGGTCGTCGCGCGCCACCAGGCGCTTCCAGTCGTCTATGCCATTGCCATATCCTTCAGGCGGCTTCTGGCCGGCCTTTTCGACCATTGAAGCAGCGCGGGCCAATGCGCTTTCATTGATGTCGCAGACGGCGGGCACCGTGACGTCAGGAAACTTCAAGACAGTGCGCAGCAGGCCGGTACCCCGCGCGCCGATACCGATAAAGCCCACGCGTAAAGGGCGTGTGAGCGGAGCCTTGGCTTGGGACGCGAACAGGTTCGCCGCACCCAGAAGCCCCGCTCCAACAAATTCTCTTCGATTCCAGCTATTCGTGGGGCGCATTCATCTTTTATACTGTTTTCCGCCGCATGTTGTCCGGGCTGCTCATGTCTGTTTAACTAAGAGGTTCATGTCCAGAATCGCATTTCTGTTCCCGGGCCAAGGCTCGCAATCGTCTGGCATGGGCAAGAGCTTGTACGAGTCTTTCCCGGCAGCGCGGAAGGTGTTTGAACAGGCTGACGAATCTCTCGGCTTTGACATCTCCAGGTTATGTTTCGAAGGTCCCGGCGAGGACCTGAAGTTAACGGCAAACACACAGCCCGCCATTCTCACGGTTTCCATCGCCGCGCTTGCGGTGCTGGCGCACCAGGGGGTTCACGCCGGTTGCGTGGCGGGACACAGTTTAGGAGAGTACAGCGCGCTCGTAGCAGCGGATTCGCTGACTTTCCCGGATGCCGTGAGTTTGGTGCGCAAACGCGGACAGTATATGCAGGAGGCGGTTCCCACCGGCGTGGGTGCGATGGCGGCACTACTGAAGCTACCGCTGGATCGGTTGGACCCGCTGCTCGCCGAGGCGGCTCAAGGCGAGATCGTGACAGCCGCGAATTTCAATTCGCCGGACCAGATTGTCATCGCGGGGCATGCCGGTGCGGTAGGACGAGTCGTTGAACTCGCGAAATCCGCCGGTGCAAGACGGGCGGTTCTATTGCCCGTCAGCGCCCCCTTCCACTGCCCACTGATGAAGCCGGCGCAACAGCGGCTGGCCGCGGACCTGGACGCCACGCGCTTCAACGACCTCTCTATTCCGCTGGTCAATAACTGGCAGGCGCGTGAAATCCGGAGCGCATCCGAAGCGCGGGAAGGTCTGTTCGAACAGGTTCCAAACCCGGTATATTGGACGGACACGATCCGCTTGATGGCTTCGCGGGGTGTCACAACGTTTATCGAAGTCGGGCCAGGCAATGTTCTGAGCGGGCTGTTGCGCAATATCGATTCAACGCTCACCGCACTGAAATTCGGTGAAGCTCAGGATTTGGAGAAATTACTTGCGACAATTGCCTGAAGTGATGGGATTTATGCTGGCTGCGGCGTTGATTTGTCCGGCACAGCAGAACAGCGCTCTCGAATCGGACCCGGCGGGCTGGACCGATATCCTACCCGGCGTATCCTTGAAGGGCTGGACCCGGCTGCCCATGCCGCCTACGAACCCTCCTCTCGCTCAATCGCAATGGCGTGTCGATCCGGGCTCGCGAACTCTTATCTGTAAAGGCAATCTCGGCAATGAATGGCTGCGGTTCGACCGTGAGCTGGGCGACGCCATTTTCCATGTCGAATGGCGGTTCACACAATTACCTGAAGGAAACCCCCGCTACAACAGCGGCGTGTACATACGTAACAGCGCGGACGGCGCCATCTGGCACCAGGCGCAGGCGGGCGCCGCCAGCGGGGGATTTCTTTTTGGGAACACTCTTGTAAACGGCGAGAGGAAGCGAGTCAACCTGCGCGGCGCAGCGACTCCCAGCCGGGTGAAACCCGCCGGGGAATGGAACACGTACGAATTGAGCGCGCGTGGAAAGACCGTAACCCTATGGGTGAATGGCGCGGTGACAAGCGTGTTCGGCGAGTGTGAGGTGCCCAGAGGCCATATAGGACTGGAGGCCGAAGGCTATCGCATCGAGTTCCGGAATTTGAAACTGAAGGAATTGAGCAAAGAAAGATAGAATGAGATCTCAGGTCCCAATGACAAGATTTTCTTCCGCCGTCCTGTTAGCCGTCGCTGTTTCCCTGGTTGTCAGCTCCTGCAAACGGTCGGCCCCGGCCAACGTCGCTGCCATCGTAAATGGGCGCCCCATTGCCTACGCCGATCTTGAAAAACAGTACAAGATGCAATTCCCCTCGGCTAGTGAAGGACAAAGCGAAGATCAGGTTCTGATCCAAAAAATGGAGGTTCTGCGCAGCATGATTGACAACGAGATCATGCTCCAGCGCGCGGAAAAGCTGAGCCTGATGGCGACTGAAGCCGACGTGGAGACGAAGCTTGCGGAGTTGAAGGCACCCTATACCCAGGAAGAGTTTCAGCAACAACTGGACGCGCGTGGTATGACGTTGGACGATCTGAAAACGCAGTTGCGTCAGGATCTGAGCGTTCGCAAACTGTTCAACAAGGAAATTACGTCGCACATTTCCATCACCGACAAAGGCGTGACGGATTTTTACAATGCGAACAAGGCCAGCTTCAACCTCGCTGAACCGCAAGTCCATTTGGCGCAGATTCTAGTGACTCCGCATCCCGATCCCGACGTGAAGAACCTTAAAGGTGACACGGCCCAAAACGACGATCAGGCCAAGAAGAAAATCCTCATGATCGAGGCCCGCCTTCGGCAGGGTGAGGATTTTTCCATGTTGGCTCAGAACTATTCTGAGGACCCTAACTCCACTCCGAACGGCGGCGATCTGGGCTTCATTCCTGCATCCTCTCTGGAGCGAGCCAATCCGGAGCTTCGCAAAATGGTGATGGAGTTGTCACCTGGCCAGTTCTCCCGTGTCATTCACAGCCAGGAAGGTTACCGGATTCTGAAGGTGATTTCGAAAGAGCCGGCAGGACAGCGTGAACTGAACGACCCCCGGGTGCAGCAAAGCATTCGGGAAACCCTGTTGAACCGGAAAGATCAACTACGCCGCGCCGCCTATTATGAAGTGGCCCGCAATGAGGCCAGCGTAACGAATTATCTGGCGAAAAGCATCCTGGGGCCTGAGGAAAAGAAATGAGAAAAGGCGCCCCTTTTACCGGGCGCCTTTTCGCCGCGTCATTCGGGTTTGACCCTGGGTTTGTGACTTCCTGGTCCCCTTCTCATCGGGGCACTCTGATCATAGCACAACCGGAGAAAATTTCTTTCCCTGCCCCACTATCTTCGATAACGATCTGAAACACCCACTCGTCGCGCCGCTTGCCGCCTTCAGCGCCGGGATCCTGCTTTCGCGTCTGACGGAATTCGCGTGGAACGAGACCGTTTTGGCGGGCGCCGCTCTATTCATCCTGGCTCTCATCGCATTCTGGCGAGGCTCCCGCCGGCTTTCGCTCGCAGCCTGCCTCGCGGGCGTGGCGGCAGCCGGCATCGTCTGCGAAACCTATCACCGTCCGGCCCCCCCTCCGCAACTCGACGCCAAGTTTGATGAAGTGGTGATCCTCGGCGGTTGCGTGGTCGAACCTCCCACGTGGCAGGAGGATCGGGATCAATTCGTGCTGGAACTCGACCCTGGTGCGCGCGCACGCGTCACGGTTTACCGCAAAGACGGAGAACCGGCGGCCCAACTTCGCTACGGCCAGCGCGTCGACGTTGAGGGTAAGGTGCGCCGTCCACGAAATTTCGGAAATCCCGGGGCCTTTGACTATGTGGAATACCTAGCGCGCAGAGAGATTTACTGGCTCGTCTCGGTCAATGGGGTCTCCGGGATTCAATTGCTTGACGGCGAATGCGGCTCGCGTTTTTCGCGGGCGGTTTTCGCCCTGCGGTCGGCGGCATTGGACCGGATCGATTCCTTTTTCCCCGCGGGCGATTACTCGAACGCCATGCTGCGTGCAATCCTCATGGGTGACTCGGTACGCCTGGAGAAGATCTGGACACAGAACTACCGGGCGACTGGAACCTATCACGCGCTAGTCATCTCGGGGCTGCACGTGGCGGTGATCGCGGGCCTGTTGCTGTTTTTGCTTCGATGGCTGTATCTGCCCGGACCCGCAGCGCTGATCATCGCCGGCTGCTCAGCCTGGCTGTATGCACTGGTAACGGGGTGGGAAGCGCCTGTTGTCCGCTCCGCCGGCGGGTTTACGCTGTATCTCATCGCACGATACTTTTATCGCGACCGGAACCTGCTGAACCTGCTTGCCGCAGTGGCGTTTGGCTTCCTCCTTTTGGATCCGCGCCAGTTGTTTGAAGCGAGTTTTCAACTTTCGTTTCTATCCGTAGCGGCTATTGCGGCCTTTGCCGTGCCGTTCATGGAAGTCTCCTGGGGACCGCTGGCAAGAGGGCTGCGCGGACTGAACGATCGCGACCGAGAGCTTCACATGGCTCCCCGAGTGGCGCAATTCCGGATCGAATTGCGGCTGCTGGCCGAGACATTGCATGCGTGGACGCGAATCCCCTCTCGTGTTGCCGGAGCAACTCTCGCATCGGGACTGTGGGTGTTCTTCAAAGGACTTGACCTGGCTGCTATCTCGATGATGGTGCAACTGGGACTGGCGCTGCCGATGGTCCTCTATTTCCACCGTATATCGCTTTCAGGCATTTCGGCGAACTTGCTGGTGGTGCCGTTGACGTCGCTAGTGGTTCCTCTCGGGCTGCTTGGCGTGCTGACCGGCTGGAAACTGCCGGCACAAGCCGCGGGGCTGCTGCTGGACTGGTCCCGCGTGGTTGTTGACTGGCATGCGGGATGGGAGCCAAACTGGCGAATTCCAGATCCGCCGGCGATTGTGGCGCTCGCCTTTACCATTTGTCTCGCCGCGGTCGCGTTCGTGCCTCACTCGAGGAGGATCTGGAAGCGGGGTGCCATGATGGGGGCAGGCATTCTGCTCGTGGTGATCATATGGCACCCGTTTAAGCCGGATGTCGTTCCTGGCTCCTTCGAGTTGACCGCTATCGAAGTCGGGCAGGGAGACAGCCTTTTTCTTGCCTTGCCCGATGGAACGCTGATGATGATGGATGGCGGTGGAATTCCCACGTTCGGGGGCCGGAGCGCACCGCGCCTGGATATCGGTGAAGATGTAGTCTCTCCCTATCTCTGGAAAAGATCGATACGGCGGCTGGATGCGCTTGCTTTCACGCACCTGCACGCCGACCATTGTGGCGGGATACAGGCAATCATGGAAAACTTCCGTCCTCGTGAGCTCTGGACGGGAGCGACGCCCGACATTGAGTTGTGGAGGTCCATTCGCGCGAAGGCGTCGCAGCTCGGCATTCAGGTGAAGCCACTCCGGGCAGGCACACGGTTTTCCTTCGGCGGCGCGGGCGTCGAGGTGCTTTCGCCTCCGGAAGATTACATACCGGGTGAGCAACCAGGGAACAACGATTCCCTTGTCGTGCGATTCACCTACGCGCGGCACTCGTTTCTGCTGACGGGAGACCTGGAGCGCCGGATGGAGCATGCACTTCCCGTTGAGAAAACGGATGTACTGAAGGTAGCGCATCACGGCAGCAGGACATCCACCGGCAGCGAGTTCGTTCAGGCTCTAAGGCCCGCATTCGGAATCATCTCCGTCGGATTCGAGAATTCTTACCGTAACCCCCACCCCGAGGTGATTGACCGCTTGGAAGCGGACAAGACCAGAGTCTTGAGGACGGATTATTCGGGAGCGATCACGATACGGTCGGACGGAACGAGATTTTCCCTGGAAACCGGGCTGTAGAGGAAGCTCAGACGGGCGCGCTACTTCGCCTGCCCTAGAATCTCGCCGTAGATCTCGGGCCGGCGGTGCCGTATCGGTCCACGGCCGATACGGCTGTCGATGCGGATTTCCGCAAGTACTGCCTCATCTCCCCCGCGGCCATCCTCAGCCGTGATTTTTCCGGAGGGGTCAATCACCAGGACGCGCTCGGGATGCACAAACACCACCCACACGCTATTTTCATAAGCGCGCGTGCGCATCATGATGTCATTGGTCTCGTTGTTCATGCCCCACGCGGGAACGAGAATGATCTGCGCTCCTTTGACGGCGAGGATGCGCGAGGTTTCAGGCAATTGCCGGTCCATGCAGATCAGGGCGCCCCAGCGCCCGAAAGGCGTGTCTGTAACGGGGAATTCCCTGCCCTTGGTGTTGAACGGCTCATCATCGGCCGTGTGGCTTTTTGAGTATTTCAGGATGATTTCGCCGCCTGGTGAAATGACGGCGGCACTGTTCCGCATCTGGTCTCCGCTTCGCTCCGCAAAGCCCAGAACCAGGTAGATCCCTAATTCTTTGGCCAGATTACGGCAGCGTCCGATCATCTCGCCGTCAACTGGTTCGCCGATGGCGAAGTACCGGTCGCGCGTCAGGTCCTTATTGGCCTTTTCATTCCCGACGTAGCCTTCGAGAAATCCTTCCGGGGTGACGACAACTTCCGCACCCCGTTCAGCCGCCCGGCGTGCGTAATAGCTCAGCTTTTCGAAACTGGCTTGTTTATCCCAGCGCTTCGGCATCAGCCGCAGCCCAGCGACGGTATATGAACCGTCACTCGCGGCCAGAGCCGATGAAACCACCATCACGGCCAGCAGACGCATAGCAGACATGAGGCCCCCTCAGAGTACTTCGACGACGCGCATCCCAAGCGCGCATCCAGAGTAAGCTTACGGTGCTGAAGCAGGCGGAGCGGGAGGTGGAGGAGTAGCCCCAACATCCCCTGGACCGGGCGCACTCTCTGGTGCGGGTGTGGCGCCCGTGTCGCCAGGAATCTGTGGGCCGCCTCCGCTGCCGGGCACGGAGACGCCACCACCACTTCGGGGCGTCCGGTAAACGGCAGTATACATGGCATCGATCAGTGCGCGGAACGCGTGTTTGAACACCGTATCCCGGTCTACACCCCGCCGCGCCAAAGGAGCATCCTTGTGAACCTGGATGTATTCGCCGGCATTCAGAATTTTCGGCTCACCCGTCGGAAGAAGCGCGTGCTGCACGGTCACTTGCCCTTCTTCCACCATGACGAAGGTAGTCTTGTCCTCTTCGTCCACCAACACTTCAAAGACCGTGCCACGCACGGAAATGACGGCAGTCGGGGTGTGTACACGGTTCAGATTCGGCTGGCCCCCAAACTTCTGGATACGAACTTTGATGCGGCCCAGCCACAAATCCAGCAAATCGCGTAAGTTCCCGGGAGTGTTTCGAAACGTAACGTGGGAATTCGGATAAATTTCAAACGTACTGCCGTCGGCCAATTCAAAGACAGCGGAGCCATCGGGCCCGGTCACAATGAGTTCACGAACCCGCACGGGATCGCCTTCTTTTAGGGCCCAGGGTATCGCATCACGCATGACCGAGACCTGTCCGTCGAGCGACACAACACGCGCAGCATGGTCGGCCCGTCCTGGTACAATTTGGGAGAAGGCGGCGGGAAGGATTAACGCCGCGGCAAGTCCTACTTCGAACCACGTTGACAGACGCGCCATTGCAGAGTTCTGGCTGAGGTCCAACTTAGGGCCGCAGATCCTTAGTTTACACCAAGATTGCTCAGCAAGTAGCAAGCCTTGTAAAGAATTAATGCGCAAATAGCCGGAGAATCGCCACTTCCCAATATGGAACAAGGGGTACGAGGTAGAATCGTGTCAAAATGGATGGGTCGGAAAGCCACAGTGGTGAGCCGAAACGCCATACTCATTGCACTCCTTGCCACAAACATGCTCCCAGCTCGGGGGCTCCGGCCGGATTGGCGCAGTATCGGCAACACAGTACTGGATCTGAATCTCCCCGCACCTGCGTCAGGCGGTGTTGAGCGTGTCTGGTTTGGGGAGAACGGCGTACGCCTGTACGTCCGGACGGCGGCGGGCCGGCAATTTGTGACCGAAGACCTGAAGCGTTGGACGCAATCGTCTCAACCTCTTCCTCCCACCCCGGAGCCGCCGACCGTCATCCGTTTGCCAGAACCGGGAGCGCAAGTCCGGCAGATCCGATACGCCCGTGCACGGCTCTACGCGTTCGGCAGGCATGTTTGGCGCTCCGATGATGAAGGGGCGACATGGCGCAATTTAACTGCGTACCATGGGGTGTCGCTTCTCGGAGGTCCGATCCGGGATTTGGCGATTTCTCCCTTTAATGCCCCGGAAATTGTGGTTGCCGGCGATTATGGCCTCTGGCGTTCCTCGGATGGCGGAGAATCCTGGGGCGGCATCAATACGGGCCTGCCTAACCTGCCTGTTCACCGCATTCTGCGGTTACCGAAGGGCGTGGACGGGATGGTGATCGAGTTAGCGGAATCAGACACGACCGCCGCGCTGACGCCGTTTGAATGGGCGCCGGGAGAGAAAATCGCATGGCGGCCCACCGTCGCATCGGACACGCTGGCGCGCGAGCACGCCCAGAAAAGTGCATATTCCGCACTGCTCGGCGCACGGATAACGGCGGTAGCTTCAGCGCGGGAGTTTGTTTACGCCGGTGCCGCGGACGGCCGCCTTTGGTCGTCTTCCGACCAGGGCCGTACATGGTTTCCGCGCCGGGAGCGGTCCGAGGGCCCGGTGGAACAGATTTGGATCGACCCTTCCGACGCCCGCATCGCACTGGCCGCCTTCGGACCGCCCACAATGGCACGCAGCACCGCTCAATCAACAGCGCGGATCGTCAAGACATTCAACGCGGGCGTATTTTGGGACGATATCACCGCAAACCTGCCCGGAGCGGCGGTGTATTCGATCACTGCTGACCGGGCGAGCGGAGCCATTTACGCCGGCACCGGCGACGGCGTGTTCATGACCCGTACGGACCTCGGCGCACTCGGGCCCGCCACACAGTGGACGGAAGTGAGCGGGAAACTGCCGGACGCGCTGGTGAGGGATGTTCGCTTGGATGCGAGCGGAAACCAGATCTATGTCGCAATTGAGGGATACGGGCTGTTTGCGGCGCCGGCGCCACATCGCGCCTTCGAACCACGGCTCGTCAATGCCGCAGACCTGACCGTTCGTGCCGCGGCGCCGGGAGGGTTGATCAGCATGATCGGCGCGCAAATTCAATCCGCCCGCGCGGGAGGGCTCGCGGTTCCCGTGCTGGATGCTTCGGGTGGCGCCACGCAGATGCAAATTCCGTTTGAGGTCACCGGAGCGTCGATCACGCTCGCCATGCAGGGTACAGGCGGCCGGTATACCCTGGGTTTACCACTTCAAAAGATTTCACCGGCGATTTTTGTCGACCCGGACGGGACACCATTCCTGTTGGATGGGGAAAACGGCTTGGCGCTGAGTGCGACGACACCGGCGCGATCCGGCGCCGCTCTTCAAATTCTCGCTGCGGGCTTGGGAAAAGTGGAACCGGAGTGGCCAACGGGATTACCGGCGCCGCTTGAAAATTCACCGGCCGTAGCGGTGCCTGTACAGGCCTTTCTGGACGGCAGCCCGGTCGAAGTGACTCGTGCAATTCTGGCTCCCGGTTATGTCGGTATGTACCTGGTTGAGATCAGAGTACCGGCTATCGTGAACAGCGGCCCAGCCGAATTGTATCTGGAGGCGGAGGGTCAACAAAGTAACAGAGTACGGGTTTATCTGGAACCTTAATTGCCGGAGCCCGTCTAAACTGGAAGGCATCGCGAAGGGATCCGTACTGGATTATTGAGGTAGACTACTTTACGACGGAGCATCATGATTCGTTCTATACCGGTTCTATTTCTACTGCCCTACGCCGCGCTCTCGCAACAGACGGCGGATGCTGAGAAACTGGCGCCGTACTATCCTACGCCTGAGACGGTTGTAGAGAAGATGCTCGAGTTCGGCGGTTTGAAGCCGGGCGAAAAAATGTACGATCTAGGTAGTGGAGACGGGCGGATCGTGATCATGGCCGCCCGGAAATTTCGCGCGAATGCCACCGGCGTGGAGATGGACAAAGACCTTTGGAAGCAGAGTATGGATAGAATCCGCGGCCTCGGCTTGAGAAACGCACGGGTGATTAAAGGCGACATCACACGCCAGAATTACTCGGACGCGGACCTGGTGACGGTGTATCTTCTCCCCTCGTCGAACGTTAAGATCCGGCCCATGCTTGAAAAGCAGCTCAAGAAAGGCGCCCGCGTGGTCTCGCACGACTTTGAATTCACCGGTTGGACGCCGGTGAAGACGGAGCATATCGAGGACGATGGCGAGGGGCGTAGCCATACGCTGTATCTATATGTGAGATGAGCTTGCCACTCGGATCGGGAGTGAACGGGACGCGAGCTTGGCAGCCGGCATCGTACTAGTTCCCCACACGTGGCGCCGCGCTCTCGCGGTGATGCGCGTTTTTATCGCTCTTTCCTGCCTTGTTTTTCAGATCCAGTGGTCCGGAC
>CAADGY010000087.1 GCA_900696665.1 uncultured Acidobacteriota bacterium | reverse complement strand
GTAATCGTCCAGTGCAAGAATCTCGTCTCCGGCGGAGATACCGGAAGCATACGCAGGAGTGCCCCTCCGCACCTGGTCCACTATCAATCGCGAGCCATCGGCTTTCGTAACGAGCCCCGTCGTGGCTTTTTGTTTTTCGCTACCGCCGGGTGTTCCGTTTTGCCAGCGCAATCCGAACCATTCGAGCATGTCCCGGTAATCGAGTTCGGCAGTCCTCTCGAGTGCGTTCTTCAGCCAGTCTTCGAGGTCTGTACCGGCGGTCTCGGCCAAGACCCGCCGGAACTCTTCCGGAGTGAAGCCGCTCCGGCCGGAATATCGTTCATAGGCCAGCCGCATGGCATCATCAAGGCTCTTGCGCCCACTTGTAGCACTGCGGATTTTCGCATCGATCAACAGCCCGATCACCGCACCTTTGGTGTAATAACTGATGCCGCTGTTCGGCGTATTTTCGTTCGGGCGGTACAAATGAATCCAGGCGTCGTAGGAAGACGTCTCGACGGGCTGGACGAGCCTGCCAGGCGTCGTCTCCAGCGATTCAATACGTCGGGACAGCAGGCGCAGGAATTGCGTTGTGCTGATCAGGCCGGCGCGTTTGACGATCAGGGGTGCGTAATAACTGGTAAGACCCTCGGCCACCCAAAGTGATTTCGTGTACACCTCGTTTTCGTAATCGAACGGTCCGAGTTCAACCGGGCGGAGCCGTTTCACGTTCCAGACGTGGAAGAATTCGTGGGCAACCAGGTCCAGCCAGTTGATGTAGTTCGGACGCCCGGTTTCGGAATCTTCCCGGATGCGGTAGGCCCAGCGGCTGGCTAACAACAGAGTTGAGTTTTTGTGTTCGAGGCCGCCGGACGCTTCCGCGATCACATTGAGGAAGACGTACTTGTCGTAGGGTAAAGAGCCCCACAACCGCAAGCTGCTTTCTACAATCCGGCGGACATCGCGGGAGGCGGCGTCACCGTCCCAGAAAGGATTACCGCCGAAGTTAAACAGGTAGTGCGGCTTGCCTTCAACTTCGAACTTGTAGCTGGTGGGATTGCCCACGACAATCGGGGAATCGACAACCGTATCGTAGTCCGGCGAGACAAAGCGATGATTTGCCCCGCCCGGCGCTTCAGTGAGACCGGTGGCTACCGTTTTCCAGGAAGGCGGTAATTCGACGGTGATCTCGTGCGGACTCGTAGTCTTTTCGGCCAGCGACAGGAACGTTGCCGCCCCGTTCAGCATGGCAAACTCACTGCCGATCCAGTTGGTCTGTACGCCTAACTCGAATCCGTAGACGCGATACCGCACATCCACGCGAGTACTTCCGGCCGTTTCGACGGTCCACCGGTTCTTGCGCGTTTTACGAATTTTGAGAGCGCGGACTCCCGCGGACGCGGCAATACTTTCCACATGGCGCGAGTAATCGCGCACCAGGTAGGATCCGGGCGTCCAGACCGGCATCATAAGCTCGATCTGTTTCCGGCGGCCTGCCGGGAAGGATGCCTCAACCTCGACATAGTGCGTTTCGGGCTGTGGAAACCGGAGAGTATAGCGGATCGGTTCGCTGGCCTGACCCATAGCGGAACCGGTGAGCCAGAGCAATCCGGCAAGAGAGCAGACGATACGGCCGATCATAGGTAATGAAGTCACGGTACACAGAAGGGCCGTGGATTTGACACCGCAAAATCCGCAATCGGATAATGTGCTCGGCTTATACCGATGCTCGATCTCGATCTTGGACATATTCCCGCTCCACCAGTGAAGAAGGATTTCGCCATCGGCGTGATCGGCGCGGGCTTCATCGTGAAAGATATCCAACTGGTTGCTTACCGGCAGGCCGGCTACAATGTGCAGGCGATCGCCTCCGATGTTCCGGAGAACTCACGGGCTGTAGCAGCGGCCCATGGAATCCCGAAGGTCTACGACACGCCCGCGGACCTGCTCGCCGACAAGTCCATTGAAATTCTCGATATCGCCGTGCCGCCCCACGCGCAGCTTGCGATCCTGAAAGACGCCGTCAGCCATTCCGGCCACCTTAAAGGCATCCTGGCGCAAAAACCGCTGGCTATGAACTATAGGGAGGCGAAACAGGCCGCGGAAATGTGCAGCAAAGCCGGCATTGCGCTCGCGGTGAACCAGAATATGCGGTACGATCAATCGATTCGCGCCTTAAAGACGGTGCTGGACCGCGGGTACCTTGGGGAACCGGTGCTGGCTACCATCGAGATGCGGGCCATTCCACACTGGCAGGCCTGGATCCGCGAATATGGCCGTCTCACGATGCTCGTGATGAGTATCCATCACCTCGACACCTTCCGCTATCTTTTCGGCGACCCGGAGTCGGTGTATGTGAGCGCGCGACCCGACCCGCGCACTGCGTTCCCCCATCGCGATGGAATTGTTCTGTACATCCTGGAGTATGCGAACGGGCTTCGCGCGGCGGCTTGGGATGACGTCTGGACGGGACCGGCGCGCGAAGGAGCCGCTCCGGACAACTACATCAGATGGCGCGTAGAAGGAATGGACGGAATGGCGCAGGGTACGATCGGCTGGCCGTCCTACCCGAATGCGGAGCCCAGCACAATCGATTTCACGACGAAATTACAGCCACAGTGCTGGTTTTCGCCGCGGTGGAAGGAAGTGTGGTTTCCCGGCGCTTTTGCCGGAACCATGGGACAACTGCTTCAAGCCGTATCCGATGGCGCCGAGCCGGCTATCGGGGCGCGCGATAATCTTCATACGATGGCTCTGGTGGACGCCTGTTATAAATCGCTCGAGGAGCACCGGCCCGTGCGGATCACCGAAATATTGGAGGAATCATGAATCTCGGACTCATCAACTCGGCCTGGCTAGGCTCACCCGTGGGTACCGCAGAAGGAATCCGAAAGACGAAGGAGATCGGCTTCGACACCATCGATATCTCCGCCGACCCGATGGAGATCAGCGTTCAGGAACGCAGACTGATTAGAGACACCTGCCGGGAAATGGAACTGCCCGTGATTTCCGTCTGCTGCTGCGCGCTGGGGATCGCCGATTTCAGCGCGCCCGTGCGGCAGTTCCACTTCGACCGTGCGAAGGCGCATCTCGATTTCGTGTACGACCTGGAAGCGCACAACCTTCTGCTGGTTTTAGGAGAGTACATCTGGCAGCAGGAAGTAATTAAACCGAAAGACCAGTGGGCGTGGGCTGTCGACCGTGTTCGCGAACTGGGAGAGTATGCGAAGACACTCGGCCTGCAGATCGTCATCGAGCTCGAACCCTTCCGCCTCTCGATTGTGAACTCCGTCGCTTCGATGGACAGGTTGTTGAAAGACGTCGGGCTGCCGGAGATTGTGAAAGCAAACCTGGACGTTTCCCATCTCGCGCTGGTCCACACGCCGCCAGAGGCCTTATCGCAGCTTAAGGGCCGCGCCGGGCATGTACATTTCTCCGATTGTGACGGAAAGGTGCACGGCGACCTGCCACCCGGGCGAGGCGTGGTGGACTTCCTGCCTTATCTCGAAGCGATCCGCGGCATTGGATTCGATGGAACCTTGAGCATTGAACTTGAATATTCCCCGGAGCCGGAAAAGATTGTCGACTGGGTGACGGAAGCTTATCAGGAGACGGACCGGCTGATGCAAAAGGCGGGTATCCGGCGCGGAGAAAGCCGCGCGCCAGCCACTGCGTCATAGCCGGGCAGA
Source organism: uncultured Acidobacteriota bacterium (assembly GCA_900696665.1). GTDB lineage: Bacteria > Acidobacteriota > Terriglobia > Bryobacterales > Bryobacteraceae > CAADGY01. Next base: position 5,946 of record CAADGY010000087.1, on the reverse strand, counting down.
AACGGATTCCGAACCTGAATCTTCGATTTCAGGCAACTTCCGCAGGCTTTTGACGGGCAAGGAAAGCCGCAGCGGCGCGCAAACGTTGTTCGACGCGCGCGACGGGAATACCCGTCTCCCGAGCGATTTCCAGAACCGATTTCCCACTCTCGAATGCTCTATAGAGCTCAATGGCCAGCGGATTCACGGCACCCACCTTTTACGCATCTGTATTGATTGTACGAATGGCGGCGGCCAGGAGTTCCCGCCGCCAAACTTTCCCAGCTCACAACAAACTGTTATTCTCCGCCAACCGGCGCTGATCGAAAATACAGGATTTGCTGTATTTACGCGGTGGATACGCAACGATAGGCTTTAGGCAAAGACAGGTTGGTCTCGGTTTTGAGCTGCGAGTCGGAATGCAGGGCGTGAGTTGACGCCCTGCACGTTAGCTCGTAAGAGCGCATTCTTGTCTACGGTTTTAAGGTGGAGCTCGGTCCTTCATCCTGCAACCCGCCCGATTCCGCCGGGCGGGTTTCTTTTTTCCACGCGGCACCGTTACAATCTGCTAAGGCCTATGAAGCGGTGGATACTGTCTCTGGCCGTGGCCTGTGCTTCCCTCTCGTGGCCCGCGATAGAACCTTCAAACCGGCCCGAGCGCCTGGAGTGGTTTCGGGATCAGGGCTTCGGCCTATTCATTCATTGGAGCGTCGATAGCCAGATCGGCTCCGTTATCAGCCATTCCATGGCGGGCGCATCCGAAGACTATCTCCGGCGCTATGTCTCGGAGTTGCCGAAAACTTTCAACCCGCGCAAATTCAACCCCACGGACTGGGCGGTGCTGGCCAAACTGGCGGGAATCCGATACGTCGTCTTCACCGCAAAACACCACAACGGGTTCGCGATGTTTCATACGAAGACTACTGGATTCGGCATCGGCGCTACCCCCTTCCAGCGGGATGTCACCAGGGAGATTCTCGATGCCTTTCGCAGCCAGGGCATCGCGCCCGGGCTCTACTATTCGCCGGACGACTTTTTTTGGCTCTACCAGCATGGAAAGATCATCGACCGGAACCGGCCGGAGTTGGCGCCTTCCTCCGATCCGGATTTTCTGAAATACGATCAGGCCCAAGTCCGCGAGCTGCTGACAAATTATGGCAATATTGATGTGATTTTTTTCGATGGTCCGCCCGAGGGTTTGCGGGAGCTTGCCTGGAAATTGCAGCCTGACATCGTCGTCACCCGCGGAGCGATGGAGACTCCGGAGCAATTCATTCCAGGGATCCCACTCGATGGGCCGTGGGAAGCATGCCTGACCATGGGCACCCAGTGGCAGTACAAACCCACCAACGAGAAGTACAAATCCGGTGGAGAACTGATCGAATTGCTCATCGAGACACGCGCTAAGGGCGGGAATTTGCTTCTCAATGTGGGGCCGAAGCCCGATGGCGAATTGCCCATCGAACAGGAAGAGCGTTTGCGGGAAATTGCGCTCTGGATGTTCGTTAACGGGGAATCCATTCATGGAGTGCGGCCATGGGTGGTTACAAACGAGGGCGATATCTGGTTCACGAAGAAGAGAGGCGAAGATACAGTCTACGCGATCGTTAAGCAGAAGAAGCCCTGGAAGTTCGGTGAATGGAGGGACATTACGCTAGCTTCCGTCCGCACGACCGACAAAACGCAGGTTACTGTTCTCGGGCAGAATGACAAGGTGCTCGAATACAAATCCGATATCGTGCCCAAAACGGCGTGGAGACAGGAGACGGACCGGTTAACCATCCGCGCCATGCGGGCTCAACGCCTGTACAACGATCACCGATGGCCGAATCCGGTGGTGCTAAAGCTGACAAATGTACTGGTTTCGAGGGCAGCAGGCAAATAGTCCGCTTCGCTGCGGTATCATGTGGTCAAGATTTAGTCGGAGTAGGGATCATGGTTACCCACAACCCCCTCCGCAGATCCGGACGAGCGGGTTTCCCGCATCTGGCTCCTGCCTCAGGTGATGACGCCAAGGCGGCGCAGGGGATAGTCATGATAGGTGCGGGCAGGAGGGAGCCAGCGGTCAATCAACCGCCGCATGCGGTCCCAGGTGACGCGACCGGTCTGGCTTCGCCGCGACCGCGCACGTTGCCAGAGCCAGCCTACCTGGAACCGAAAGATGTGCAGCGCAGGCGTATTCATGGGTACTCCGTAGTAGCGGAAGTGTCCACTCACCACCAGGCGCAGCCATTGCGCCACTTCCGGGATGGGAGCGTGCATGCGCCGCTGAAGCTCGATTTTCACCTCGCCCGGTTTCGCCTGCAAGCGCTTGCGCATCGTCTGCCGCAGCACCGTGAACATACCATTACTCCTCTTCTTGCCGCAGATGTGCGTAAAGCCGAGGAAGTTGAATGTCTCGGGCTTCCCTTCTCCGCGCTTCTTCCGGTTCCCGGCCGCAAACGGACCGAACTCCAGCAGCCGCGTCTTGTCGGGATGCAACTCCAGCGCGAACTTCCGAAAACGCTCCGTCAGTCCGCCCCAGAACCGCCTGGCATCCGATTCCCTCTGGAATCCCACCACGATGTCATCAGCGAAACGCACGACGATCATGCCGCCTTGCGCTCGCTTCTGGCGCCATGCCTGAACCCAGAGGTCGAACACGTAGTGCAAGTAGATGTTGGCCAGCAACGGCGACGCACTGCCGCCCTGCGGCGTCCCCACTTCCGTTCGTGTCCGTTTCCCATCCTCCAGCACGCCAGCGTTCAACCATTTCTGGATGAGCCGCACCACGCGCCGGTCCGCAATCCGGTACTCGAGGAACTTCACCAACCATTCATGCGAAATGGTGTCGAAAAAGCTGCGAATGTCCACGTCGAGCACCCAGTTCACCTTCCTCGTCAGCAGTGCCGTGTAGAGCGCATCCAACGCACGGTGCGGGCTGCGCCCGGGCCGGAACCCGTACGAGAATCCGAGAAAATCCGTTTCGTAGATGCCATTCAACACTTCAACCGCCGCGCGCTGTACGATTTTGTCTTCCAGCGCCGTCACTCCGAGCGGCCTCTGCCGCCCGTCGGCTTTGGGGATGTGCACCCTCCGCACCGGCCTGGCCCGGGACGCTCCCCGCTTCAGCCGTCCGGACAGATCCCGGAGATTTGCTCCCAGGCTCTCCCCATAGTGCCGCCACGCTTCCCCGTCCACGCCTGGCGCGGCTTCCCTCTTAATGCTGAAGTAGGCCATGCGCAACGTTTCCAGGTTATAGATGTGGTGCAGGAGCGCGGTGAACCGCAACTTCCTCTCCTTCTTTGCTGCTTGACGTATCCGCTCCAGCGCACTGGGCGCGTCGTTCCGGCTCGGTGTCCGGGACGCGTTTTGCTGTTGCGGTTTCCCCTTGGCCAGACCCCTTCCCTCCACCCCCTCCGCCGCCGGTTGTCCGGCATTGTTCGGGGGCTTCTCTGGTACTACGGGTCTGTCCGACTTCCCAGGTCCGTTCATCATCGGCGTGGGTCCTTAGACTTCCCGATGCGTCCCGGAACTACAACTCTTCCGGGCAAACCTGGGATCTCCCGGTTCCCGCGCATGGTGCTTCGGCGCGTGCACGGGGTCTCTGACCGCGCGGGACTCCGATGCGCCTCGCGATACCGGCACACCGGGTATGGCCTTCCGCTTCCTTTCACAGCGTCGGCGTCCCGGAGAAAGTGTGTTACGCGGCTGAATACCCGGCCCGCACGTCCCCCTGTCCACGCTTCGTTTCTGCCCTTGCGAACGGCAACGCAGGACCGGGGCCGCTGTGGGTCGCTAACCCTTCAACGTATGACTGTTTCATTCACTACACCATGCCGGTTTTGACCGGCGCACGAAAGGACGGCTTATGAGCATCTCCAGACGGGAATTCCTCGAGACGACTGCTCTCTCTGGTATTGCGTTGACCGCGGCTGGAGCCGAGGTGGATAAGAAGACCGGCATGCCCATGCGCGTGCTCGGCAAGACCGGCGCCCGCGTTTCTATTCTTGCATTCGGCTCCGGGAGCCGCTGGCTGGCCTACAAGGAGGAGGACAAGGCGCTCGAGGCGATGAACAAGGCCCTTGACCTCGGCGTCAACTACATCGATACCGCTTACGGATACGGGAATGGCTTGAGCGAAGAGCGCGTTGGCAAGCTGCTCAAGGGCCGTGGCCGTAAAGGGTTGTGGATTGCCACCAAAGTGGACGCCCGGGGTGGAGACGACGCCAAACGGATCATCGAAGGCAGCCTCAAGCGGTTGCAACTCGATCAGGTCGATCTGCTTCATGTTCACGGCCTGACGGGCGAAGAGGACCTGAAAGCGGTGGAGGCAAAGGGCAACGTTTTGGATGTGGTGCGCCAGATGCGCGACCAGAAAGTCTGCCGTTTTATTGGCGTCACCAGCCACACCAACCCCACTGTTCTGGCGGCTGCGCTGGAACGGCATGATTTCGATTGCACGCAGATGGCGCTGAATGCGGCTCAGGCCGCCCAGGTCTCCGCACGCCAGGCTCAAAGCATCAAGGGCCACTTCGAAACCACGGCGCTCCCCATCGCCAAGCGCAAGAACATGGGAGTCATCGCGATGAAGATCTTCGCCCAGGAGAGGCTGAGCGGCAAAGCTCCGGTGGAGCAACTCATCCGTTATTCGATGTCACTGCCTGTCGCGACGGCGGTCATTGGCATGCCGAAGTTGGAATACATCGAGCAGAATGTTCAGGTGGCGAAATCCTTCAAGCCGATGTCCAAAGAAGAGATGCGGGAACTTTCCGGCCGTTTGAGCCAGTATCAACTGGCGCTCGACCGGTTCTTCGCTGATCACGTGGACGCCTGACACCGCGCCCCCGCGGTAAGGACGTCTCTGGTAGTGGTCATCGAACCCGGGTCCCTCACTCTGGAATGCGCCGCTCCGGGCCGCGGAGACCACCCGGCATCATCAGCCGCGGCTCGCGCGTGAGCAAACGACCAATTCAGGCCTACTGCACCATTCGCCGTTCTTTGCGCAGGAACGCCGGGACATCCAACTCATCCGCTGGCTCGGATTCGGGCGTGAAGAACTCCTGCTGCTCTTCCCTCTGTGCCACAACCGCCGCCTCTTCGGAGACAGACTCGACAAACACCGGTTCGGGTGCGGACGCGGCGGACGCCAACGGATCGGCGGCGGCCAGGTCTTTCGCCCGGCGGGCTATCGTAGGCAAACCTTCTCTTTCGAAACCAGTGGCGATGACGGTGATCTTGACAGAATCCTGCATCGCCTCATTCATGACGATACCGAAGCTGAGGTGAACCTCATCGTATTCGGCGGCGGCGCGAATGAGCATGCAGGCTTCGTTTACATCGTGCAATGTGAGTTGTGAAGAACCGGTGATGTTGACCAGCATTGCGCGGGCGCCTCGCACGCCACCCTCTTCCAGCAGAGGTGAGTTGATGGCCAGCCGCGCCGCTTCAACGGCAGCATTCTCCCCCTTCGCGGAGGCGGTTCCCATCATCGCGAAGCCCATGCCCACCATGATGGTGCGGATATCCGAAAAATCGCGATTGATCAGGCCGGGCACGGTAATGATATCGCTAATACCCTGCACCGCCTGGCGCAGCACGTCGTCCGCATTCCGGAATGCATCGGCAACCGAGGTCCCTCTGGGGGCAAGCTCCAGCAGCCGGTCGTTGGGGATCTGGATCACGGTGTCCACCATGGAAGCCAGTTCGCTTAATCCGGCGTTCGCCTGCTTCATGCGGCGTGGCCCCTCAAAGCTGAAAGGCTTGGTGACCACGGCCACGGTGAGGGCATTCAATTCTTTCGCAAGCGAAGCCACCACGGGCGCGGCCCCCGTCCCGGTTCCGCCACCAAGCCCCGCGGTGATAAATACCATGTCGGCGCCTTCCAGAATTTCGATGATGCGCCCGGTATCTTCGAGCGCCGCCTCACGGCCGATGTTCGGGTCCGAGCCGGTTCCCAGACCGTTGGTCAGCTTCGTTCCGATCGCC
>CAADGY010000086.1 GCA_900696665.1 uncultured Acidobacteriota bacterium | reverse complement strand
GCTCGCCATGTCGCGCAACTGTTCCAGGTCTTCGGACGCTTGCCCGCCATCCTCGAACTCGGCCTCCGCCGCCTTCTCCGCCTGGCCGTAGTACTTGTCGATCGCGTCGAGGATCTCCTGTTCCGGAGCAAGCGCGGGCTCGACTTTCAGGCCCGTTACCGCCGTGACCGTGGAGATCGTCTCCAGGTCCAGCGGATCGGCCATTGCCAGCGATACCGTGGAGTCAAACAACGCTATGGGAAGGCACCGGAACTGGCGCAAAAAACGCGGGGACAAGCCTTCGGTTTCCGGTGTTACCGGGGGAGGACCGTCAATCGAGACCAGGGGAAGGGACAACTGATCGGACAATGCGGCCAGCACGTCGCGCTGGGCGATGAAGCCCAGATCGACAAGAATTTTCCCGATTTTCTCTCCGCGTTCCTTTTGGATTTCGAGTGCCCGCTCCAGCTCATCGCCGGTGATGAGCTTTCGTTCGATCAGTACCTCTCCGAGGCGCATCGTCAGTATTCCCGGACTTTAAGGGCGGCATCGAGAGCAGGCCGGCCAATCCCCCCTGCCTTGTATTCAACCAGCGTTCTGCGCGGCGCCCGCATCAAAATCTGCGAAGGGAGCCCTTGCCTTTTCTCCCATTCCCAGTAAAAGATCGTAACGGCAACCACAATCTGCTGGTCGAGCGGTACGGTGTCCAGAGCGGCCGCCGTATCGACAAGCATGCCGCGCATAATATCGCGAAGCTGGCCTACCCGCTCCAACTTCCGTACGCGGAGTTGTTCCTTTTGCGGATCCGTGTATTTCGGACGAAACGGGGTGAGCGAAGCGCTCGGCAGCAGATCGACTTCGGCGGTGAGGACCACGCCATAGCCGTCCAGGTAGACGCCGCGCGAAGAACCGATCAGGCGGATGGGATTATCGATGTCGAACTTTTCGATGCGGCCGTTGAAGCTTGCTTCTAGGGGCTGTATCGCGGTATAGCCCACGCGCACCGTATCCTGCGCGGAGAGAACCGGCAGCGCGAGACACAACAGCAGAGCGGCATATCTCATCGCGACGGCACCATTTCGCTGCTCGCCAGCCGTGGATATTGCAGCATGTCAACCTGCTTCTTCAGAAGCGTAAACGCCTGTTCGAACGTCACCAGATCCGCCCGGCGCTCGAAGTTCAATTTGCTTTCGGAGGCAGCCACCAGTCTTGCCATCTCCGTGCGCAGCCGTGCGTCGTGCTCCGCTACGGCCTGAGCGACGGCAGCCGGTATGCGTCTGGACACCTCGGCTTCGATGCGAGCCTCGACCGCTTCCTGGCTGTAGGCGGTGGCCTCAGGCACAGCGGGCGCCGGGCGGGTCAACCCATGCACCAGAATCGCCGCCGCGAGCACCATGGCCGAGGCGAAGCCGAGACGCGGCGCCGAGTTCCATAGGCGCTGCCACCAGCCCGGCTCGAACACGCGATCCGAAACAAAAGAGATCCGCCGCGGCATTTCCACGTCCGGCGAGGACGCGAGTACCGCCTGAGCCGTTCGCAGCCTCTCCAGCTCTTCACTGCATGTAAGACAGACACGTACATGCGCCTCAACCGTGAGGCAGTCCGGTCCGGGCAATTCGCCGAGCAGATAGTCCTTCAAAACATCAGGCGAGCAATTCATTCCACACCCCGCGCTTTCACTGGAGCCAAAGCGTCTTTCAGAAGATCGAGCGCCGTGTACAACCGCGATTTCACCGTCGAAACCGGACACGAGAGGATTTCCGACATTTCCTCGAATTTGAATCCCTGGTAGATCTTGAGCACGACCGCTTCCCGCTGGTCCGCCGACAACCTCGCCATCGCCCGCTCGATGGTGATACTCACTTCGATGGGCAGCATCCGCGGATTGTGCGCGGGCGCGGGCGGCTCCGTCAGCTCGGTTTCCGGGCGATTCTTCCTTAGCAGGGAATACGATTCGTTGTGTGCGATCCGGAACAGCCACGGACCGAACCGGGCAGGGTCCTCCAGCTTCCCGAGATTCTGATACGCCTTCAGAAAAACATCCTGCGTCACGTCCAACCCGTCTTCCCGATGTCCGACCAGCCGGTAGATGTAATTGAAGACACGCTTTTCCCATCGGGAAACAAGAACGTTGTAGGCGTCCACGTTCCCCTTGCGAGCCTTGTGGATGAGGTCGCGGTCTTCAACCTCCCGAAAGATCAAGTCTTCGGCTCCAATGCGTAAAGACGCGGCCGGCGGTGAAAAAGTCGGAGATGGAAGATCATGCGGTCTGGTATCGCGCAAACTGCAGCGTGACCGGTTTGTTCAACCGTTCGAAATCCCGGTACTTCATGTATACGACGTCGCGGTGTGTACCGGCGTTGAAGGCGATCTCCTCTTCCTCAGCCATTGAGCCGTCCACATAGATAGGAAGGCCGAACAGAGCGCCCAGCGGCGGCATGGCGCCCAGTTCACATTCCGGAAACAGTTCATCAAGTTCCTTCTCGGTGGCGAGACGGATGTTCGCCGCCCCAAGCGCCGTGCGCAACTCCTGCAGATTTACCCAACTGTCCGCCGGCAGAACCGCCATTCCGTAGCCGGTATCGCTAAAAAAAACAATGCATTTGGCCACCTTATGGGCAGCGACTTTTTCGGCCGATGCCACCTCTTTGGCCGTAAAGGCGAGTGGATGAACGTGGTGGGTGTATCCGGCTCCGCTTCGGTCGAGGAAGTCCTGGAGCCTTTTCAACATCGCCATCGGAAGCCTCCTTTTCGGCAGCTTACCTGCCGGTTGCACGGAGGAAGTCCACAAGTTGTTTCCTTCAGGATAAGCCAAAATAGATAAGAGCAATCAGGCAGGATTATCCCAAGGAGGCTGCCATAATGATTTCGACGCTACTGTTCTTGCTGCTGCTTTCAGAGGGCATTCCGAATGAACAGCGCCTGAACCAGCACCGGGTCACATCGCGGAACAGCCCCGCGCCGGAACCGGGCGCGGAGAACGAGAAAATCCCCTCGCTGGTGGAGGGCTTACGTTCCGCCGATGACTGGTATAAGAAGAAGCGTCCCGAGCTGGTCAAACTCTGGACGACGATCCTTGGCAAGACCGCGCCCGCGCCGGAAGACAAACAGTGGTTCGGAGATATCACCAAAGCCGTCGTTCATGACGAGCAGGACAAAGGCAGCTACACGCGCATCCGCCTCGATCTGCCAATGGAGAAGGACTTCTATCAGCAACACCTCCTTCTGCTGCCGAAAGGACAGGGAGATGGCCCGTTTCCGGCCGTCATCGCGTGGACTTCGAGTACCCCCGATTACGCCAAGCCGGAGGAGTGGTGGGGCGCATGGTTGGCCGAACGCGGCTACGTGGTTCTGACAAGCTGGTCCTTCATCCGCAACTACCGGGATGGAAGCACCGCACGAAATGGGGCGCCCGAAAAAGTATATGAGCGTTTCGGCCACTGGCTTTCCATCGCGAAAATGGTTCATGACGCACAGCGCGACGTGGAGTATTTGCGCAGTTTGAAGCAGGTGGACGGGGGGCGGATCGGCTTCATCGGTTTCTCGTTGAGCGCCAAAACGGCGATCTATGTTGCCGCTTTTGCGCCGGAGATCCACGCGGTTGTGGCGCTCGATCCTCACATCGCGGTGAACGGTGGCACCAACTGGTTCGCACCCTGGTACCTGGATTGGCTGCGCCCCTTTCCGAATATTCCCACGAAAGAAAAGACCGTTCTCAGTCTTCTGAACCCCGACAGGGAGAGGCCGGGCTTCGAGCATGACCATCACGAACTGCTGGCACTGGCCGCCCCCAAGCCGTTTCTTCTGATCGGAGGCAGCCAATCCGAGGACCGCGGCGGCGATTCCGACGATCTCCAAAGCTGGGGATATGTCAATCGCGCCAGGGAAGTGTACAGGCTGATTGGCGCGGAAGATCATATCCAGTTCGTTTCAACCGGGGACGGTCATAAGGCTAACGGACCCAACATCGATCCGGCCTGGCAAGGATTTTTCGAACGCTGGTTGAAACCATGAGCAGACTGTTCATCGCGCTTCTGCTGGCGGCCACGGCCCATTCTGCCGATCCGGTCTCGGCCAACCGTATCCGCGCGAATACGAAGTTTTTATCGAGCGACCTGTTGGAGGGCCGCGGCGTCGGCACTCGAGGAGACAAACTCACAACGGAGTATCTGGCCACGCAACTCGCTCTTGCCGGCGCCAAACCAGCGGGAGACAACGGCACCTTTTTTCAGAAGGTGCCTCTCATCGGGGTTACGACAGAGCCTTCCGCCAGTCTCTCCGCAGTATCGGCAGAGCAGACCATCCAGTTCCGCTGGCTTCAAGACTTCATCGGTGCTTCGCACCGCCAGGGCAATCTCACCGAATTTCAGGCGGAAGCCGTATTCGTCGGGCATGGTATTGTGGCCCCGGAACAGGGGTGGGACGACTATAAAGGCACAGACGTCCGGGGCAAGATCGTCGTGCTCTTTACAAACGAGCCGCAGTCTGGCGATCCGGCTCTATTCGGAGGGCGGGCGCTGACCTACTATGGCCGGTGGACCTACAAATACGAAGAGGCTCTGCGCCAGGGCGCTCTCGGCGCGATCATCATTCATACCGATGCGACAGCGGGTTACGGATGGGAGGTGGTGCGTAACTCCTGGGCGCGCGAAGATCCGCAGGTCGAACTAAAGCCCGGCCAGACGGCGCTCGGTTTCGCCGGATGGCTGACCCGCCAGGCGGGAGAGCGGCTCGTGGGCCTTGCGCGTCTTAAGATCGATGAACTGCTGGCGCTCTCCGATTCGCGAGACTTCCGGCCCATTGCTCTGGGCGTTCGCATAAAGGGCCGGATTCCGGCGAAGATCCGGCCTGTCGAAACACGCAACGTCGCAGCTCTGATTCCGGGCAGCGATCCGGCGTTGCGGGATCAGGCGGTCCTCTTCAGTGCACATTGGGACCATCTCGGGATTGGGGAACCGGTGGATGGGGATGCGATTTACAACGGCGCCGTCGATAACGCCACCGGTTGTGCCATCGTCCTGGAGTTGGCGAGGGCGTGGGCATCGCTCCCTGAAAAGCCCAGACGCTCGGCACTTTTCCTGTTTGTGACGGCGGAAGAGAGCGGACTGCGCGGCTCCGAGTACTATTCCAAACATCCCCTGGTCGCACCCGGCAACACGGCTGTGGCACTCAATTTCGATGCCTTCCGGCCGTTCGGGAGAACCAGGGATATTGTTGTTTCCGGCGCGGAACGAACCACCCTATGGCCCGCGGTTCAGGAAGCCGCTGCGCGGATGAACTTCGAAATCAAACCCGACCCCAGGCCGGAACAGGGCCTCTACTACCGCTCGGACCACTTCTCTTTCGCACGCGTCGGGATCCCGGCATTTTCCGTCAGTTTGGGCAGCGAATATTTGGGCAAACCTGCCGGCTATGGCGAGCAGTTGTTTCGCGAGTTCAACACCAAAAGCTATCATCAGCCCTCAGATGAGTTCGACGAGAACTGGGACTTCTCCGGGTTGGAGGCGGTGGCCCGGTTCGGCTTTCTGCTAGGGATCAACGCGGCCAACGAGCCGTCGCTACCGGCCTGGAACGAGGGAGACGAATTCCAGAAAGCGCGAGAGGCTAAGTAGCACGAACGATCGGCCGGAAGATCGACGGAGAATCCTGCTGAAGGGCGCCCAATCCTTTGTTGCACCGGGTGACCATTGAGGACCGCCAACGAAGAGATTTATTTGCCCCCATTATCGCCATACGCGAGAAAAGCCCCGGGTGGGGACCCGGGGCCTCAGAGGGGCTAAACGACTAGCTGGGACTAGCCGTTGGGATGCTTAAGTCAATGATGACTTAGTAGTTGCTTTTTTGTATGCATTCAGCTTGCCAAAACCGGATTCCTTGGTTTTCGCATCTTTTGATGGGAGCCGAACTCCGTCTTGGGCAAAATGCCTGGGGCATTTCGCCGCAGGTGTGCTGTATGCCCCACTCCAGGGGATGGCTGAAGACCGCTCGACTCTGGTTTACATCCATCGCCGCGAAGTGCTACACTGGCTGCTTGCGGCTTACGCCTGTACGTGTATGAGTGCGTACAGGTCCTTGTAATCGCTCCCAATCTGACGAAAGAGATTTCCTATGTACGCAGTCATTCAAACTGGCGGCAAACAATATCGCGTCGCTCCAGGCCAAACGATAGAGGTGGAGAAACTGCCGGGCGATGCCGGTACGCAGGTAGAGCTAGGCCAGGTTATCGCTGTGGTGAAGGATTCTGACCAACTGGTAGCCGGCCCGGATCTGGGTGACGCCAAGGTGACTGCGACGATTGCAGGGCACGGACGCGGCAGCAAAGTCGTCGTTTTTAAATTCAAGTGCAAAAAGCAATATAAGCGGACCATCGGGCACCGTCAAAGCTATACGCGCCTGAAAGTGGACGACATCGTTATTTAGGGGCTTCTATGGCGCACAAAAAAGGTTTAGGCAGCTCAAAGAATGGCCGCGATTCGAATGCTCAACGGCTCGGTATCAAGGCTTTTGGCGGGCAGACGGTTTCGGGTGGTTCTATCCTGGTACGGCAGCGGGGAACGAAATACAAGCCTGGCGAAAATGTCGGGCGGGGAAAGGACGACACCCTTTTCGCCAGGATCACCGGCATTGTCGAATTCCGGGACCGCGGCCGGATGGGTAAGTTCATCAGCATTCGAGAGCAGGCCTGAAGAAGGCCACTTCTCCACCGTGAGGCCGCCGGGTATTCCGGCGGCCTTTTCTTTTTTGCCGTGTTCATAGACGAGGTTCGCATCCACATCAAAGCCGGAGATGGAGGAAACGGGTGTCTCGCGTTTCGACGTGAAAAGTACGTCCCGCGAGGCGGACCGAGCGGCGGGGACGGCGGTAACGGAGGGGATGTAGTCCTGGTTTCCAATGAAAACTACAATACCCTCTTACATTTCCGGTTCAACCCGGAGTACAGCGCTGAACGCGGCAAGCACGGCGAGGGCAGCAACCGGAAGGGCCGGGACGGCCAATCCATCGAGATCCCCGTCCCGCCCGGCACCATCGTCTACGACGCCGACACCGGTGAGTTGCTGGAGGATCTCACCACACCCGGACAACGCCTGGTTGTCGCGAAGGGAGGCAGGGGCGGGCGGGGCAATGCCCGTTTCGCTACGTCCACGCACCAGGCGCCAACCGAACACGAACCCGGTAGGCCGGGACAGCAACGAAATCTCCTCTTGGAGTTGAAACTGCTCGCCGATGTCGGTCTGGTCGGGTTCCCTAACGCGGGCAAATCAACTCTGATCTCCAGGATTTCCGCCGCACGGCCGAAAATTGCGGATTACCCCTTCACAACGCTCGAGCCCGGTCTCGGGGTGGTGCGTCTCGATGACGATCGCACGTTCGTGGTGGCGGACATTCCGGGTCTGATCGAAGGAGCGCACAGAGGCGCGGGACTGGGGGTTCAGTTTCTTCGCCACGTGGAACGTACGCAAGTTCTCGCTCACCTCGTGGATGCCTCAGAGGCATCAGGGCGGGACCCGCTGCATGATTTCGACGTGATTATGGAAGAGCTTGGCAGCTTCAGCGCTTCACTGGCTGAGAAGCCGATGATCCTGGTAGCGAACAAGATTGACGCAACGCAAGACGCCTCGCGCATCGATGCATTGAGGCAACTGGCCAGCGAACGCCAACTGCCTTTTTTCGCGATCTCCGCCGTTACCGGAAAAGGCGTCAGTCAACTCCTCTACGCGCTGGCCGCCGCCGTTTCAGCAAAAGTTCGCTGAGATCGCCTATCTATTCCACGCAACAGGTCCTTGCGGCATTCAGGACAGCCGGAGAAGGCGTAGACTCCCGCGCAAAGAACTGGTTCATGGACAGGTTCCGGTAAACTGCACCGGCCACACCGGAAGCCACGGGGCCGTTCACAGCGCTTCCGCCGGTCAACAGGACCACAACCACCAGTTTCTTTCCGCCTATTTCGTTGAAGGATCCAAACCATCCGAGGTGAGTCCCACTCGAACGGCGATCTGTGCAGGTCCCCGTTTTGCCGTATATGGGCTCATCGGCGCTATAAGACGCACGCCGCGCCGTTCCAAACTCAGTGGCTCCGAGAAGCCCGGGCTTCACTTCAGGAATAAAGGGCTGGATGTCCAGGTTCCGCTTCACTCGCGGGACAAAGTGGTCGAGTTCTGCCTGCGACCGGGGGTGTTGCAGATAGTACATCGTGCCGCCGTTTGCGATGGCCGACAACAGGGATGCGAGTTCCAGCGGTGTCAGCGTGATGCCTTCTCCGAAGCTTGTCATCATACCGACACCGCCGCTGGCCGGCGGCACTTCCGGCAGAGTTCCCGGCTGTTCCTCCGCGATTCCGAGCCCCGCAGTCTCACCCAGCCCAAACAGGCGGCCATAATAGCGGACGCGCTCAAAACCAAGTCTTTGCCCTAACGCTGCGAAATAGGGATTGTTCGAGAGGGCAAGTGCCTCCGTGAGATTCATGCTCGTTCGTTTGGAGACGCGGACCAGGCTTGTGCGTACGATAAGTCCCTCGCTCAAAGCGGCCAGCGCCGTAAACACTTTCACCGTGGAACAAGGCTGAAATCCGCTTTGAAACGCGAGTTTCTGATTGACGATGGTCAGGATACGCCCGGTGTTCGGATCCACCACTACCACCGTGCCGTTAAAAAGACCCAGAGCCGCTAAAGCCGCTTGCCGGACCACGAGATCCTCACCAGCCAGAATGTCGCCGGCCGCGGAATCGGCGTAGTCCGGTTCAGTCCACCGGCTATAGGAGATGCGTTTCTTGCGCGCGGGGTTCGGCGTAACCCCAGCTTTCACTTTTTTCCCGAATTTAGAGGTACTTGCAGCCGCCGGTGCTCTTCCAGGGGCAGCACCCGCAACGGACCGGGCCTCGGCTGACGGCAAAGGGCTGGCCAGCAGCGCAATCAAACATGCGGCCTGCACAAATCGAGCGATGATCTGTAAGCTCATGGCCTCCAAATTACGTTACCGGTTGCCGGCGCGCGCACGGCTCCGTTTCCGGGCCGTGTGGGCGCGAGAGAGCGGCCCCCCTGGTATTTAGATCGGCACTGCCGGCATCAAGCTGCAGTCCATCCACCGTCAATGGTCGCGATCGTTCCGGTGGCGAACTCCGCCTCCTGTGAACTGAGGTACAACGCCAGGTGCGCCACTTCCATCGGCCGTCCGAGCCTGCCAACCGGTTGCCTCTGGTTCAGTTCGGCACGTATCTTCTCTTTTTCATGTTTGTGGTATTTCTCAAGATACGCTTCGACGAAGGGGGTATCCACCGTTCCCGGGCAAATGCAATTTGCCCGCAGCCGCCCGGCGTATTCCACGGCCACCTGCCGTGTCATCGCGACGACGGCGCCTTTCGTAGCGCAGTAAGCGAACCGCTTCTTGATACCAACCAACCCAGCCACCGACCCGATGTTGACGATGGAGCCATGCGATTCGAGCAACAGCGGCATGGCGTAACGCGTCATCAGAAACAGCCCCTCGACGTTTACGCGAAAGAGACGTTGGAAGTCCTCCAGCGGCGTCTCCTCGATGCTGCCGACCATTCCGATTCCGGCGTTGTTCACGAGAATATCCAATCCGGTCAGGCCACCGAATAACGCCTGCACGGCTTTTTCATTTGTGATGTCGCAATCATACACAGAGGCGCGTGGCAGCTCCGCGGCCAGCGCATCCGCGCGGGATTTGTCTATGTCTACGATAAGGACGGAAGCTCCCGCGTCCGAGAAAACACGGGATATGGCTTCGCCGATTCCGCTGGCGCCGCCCGTGACGAGAGCCGCGCGTCCATCCAAGCGAAAAGGTGAGTTCACGATTGGATTGTATCCGATAAGCGGACCGTTCCTGATCTGCGCCGCGCCCGGAATAGGGCGGCGATGCGTTTTTGCAAATCGGCGAAGATTTCTTCCGGCGTCCGCCGTGCGTCCACAATCTCAAAATCGTATTTCGCAGCCATGCTGTCGAGTGCGCGAATAAGCCGGGTCTGGTACTTGACGAAACTATCGTACATGTCCGAGCCGAAGCGCATGTCCATTCCGCTCTCCCAATGGTCGAATGCGCCGCGCCCAACAACCACCCGCTTAATGAGGTCCTGCACGCCGGCTT
>CAADGY010000085.1 GCA_900696665.1 uncultured Acidobacteriota bacterium | reverse complement strand
TCCGCTATCCGAGGGTGTGAGTGCTTTCGCTTGGCCGCTGTCAATGCGTCATCACGTAGAAGATGATGTTGATGGCGAGCGGATAGGCGCGGTTCTCGGAATATTCGCGGAAATAGCCTTCGTCCTCGGCTTCACGTTCCCAGCCGTCGCCGTTGTTCGTGTTGTGTGTGGTGATGATCATGAGGCGTTGCCGGTCGTCCAGCCAGGCGCGCACGTGCATTTCCTTCATGTCCTCGCCGGCAAACTGCGCTGAGTTGCCGAAGTTCGGGCTGCTCGGATCGAGACTGCTCAAGCCCGCGCGGATGTAGGGCACTTGCAGTTTGCTCTTGGGCACTTTCAGATCGTACACGCAGTGAAACAAGGGATGCTCCATCGGCAGTTCCACCCAGTTCCGTTCCGGCAGAACCTGCTTCATCTGCTCTTCAAAATTGTCCCACTCGCGTGCGCCCCAGAAATCGTCGGCCATGAGCGTGCCGCCGGCGAGCAGGTATTGGCGTAGCGCCTCAGCTTCTTCTTTGCGCAACACCATGCGCCCGGGTTTGGCCATGTGAATCATGGGCGCGCTGAACAGCGCCGGGTCGGTCAGCTTCAAGACACTGCCATTGGGGTCCACCTTCAGCGACGTCAACTGCTGGAGGCGGTAGGAGAGATTCAAATCGCTGTCGGGATAATCGTTGATCCAGCCGAAGCGTCCGGGCCGGCCGGGGCTGGATTTGAAAATGATGCGAGTGAAGGTGAACACGTCCTTCTCGAAACCCGGTTCGTTGGTCCAGTTCGGTGTGTCCGTGCTGTGCGTGGTGGTTTCGCGCGCGGTGCGCACGGTGTCTTCGTTCACCAGCACGCCACCTTCCGTGCGGATCAACGGTCCGGCGGAATCGTCACCCCAAAAGCCGCGCCCGCCGCGCTCACGATATTGCGCCAGCGCCAGACCCAGCGAAAGGCTCGCGACAGTCAACAGCACAATGAGTTTTCGCGTTGGCGGCATAAGGTCGTGTGCGTGCCTTATTCCATACACCGTTGGAGGGCGGAAGACCAGTCACGGATGAGGGAATCTCGGCAAACTCCGTTCCCGCGCTGCTGCCTTTCGCGTTGTCACGGTGCGGAGCGCCGCTCACAATGCGGCCGCAACACAATCCGCGTATGGCTTATCAGGAAAAACAACTCCAGGAAATCTCGAAACAGTTTCAAATCTACGGCGAAATTCTCCACGCCGAGACCTTCAAGATCGGGCACATCAACGAGACCTATTCGGCCACCTACGACCAGGGCGGCATGCGAGTGCGCTACATTCACCAGAAGATCAACAAGAACGTGTTCAAGAATCCGCCTGCGGTGATGAAGAACGTCATGCGCGTCACCACGCACATCCGCCGCAAGCTCGAAGCGATGGCCGCCCGAGATATCACGCGCCGTTCGCTCATCGTCATACCCACGCGCAGCGGTCAGTCCTTCTATCGCAGTCGCGAAGGCGAATACTGGCGCACGTTCGTGTTCGTGGAGGGCGTGCAAACTTTCGAGTCGGTGCAATCGTCGGAGCAGGCTTTCCAGGCGGGCCGCGCCTTCGGCGAATTCCAAAGCCTGCTGGTGGACCTGCCCGGCGGGCGGTTGACGGAAACCATTCCGAACTTTCACCACACCCGGAAGCGCTTCTCCGCGCTGCAACAGGCCATTCAGAAGGACCGCTACAACCGGGCCAAGGACGCCCGGCGGGAAATCAGCTTCGCACTCCAGCACGAGAGTCTTGTGGACGTGATCCTCCACGCAATGGCGAAAGGCAAAATCCCGGAGCGCATCACACACAACGACACCAAGTTTAACAACGTGATGCTCGATACGCTGACGGGCGAGGCCAAATGCGTGGTGGACCTCGACACCGTGATGCCTGGCTGCGCGTTATACGATTTCGGCGACATGGTGCGCACCACCACGAGCCCCACGCTCGAAGATGAAAAGGACTTGTCAAAGGTGAAGATGCACATGCCCATCTTCAAGAAGCTCGCGGACGGCTATCTTTCGACGGCCGGTTCGTTTCTGACTAGGACGGAGAAGTCGTTGCTGGCCTTCTCCGGCAAACTGATCACGCTTGAGATTGGCATTCGCTTCCTCACCGATTTTCTCAGCGGCGACACCTATTTTCGCATCCACCGTCCCGACCACAACCTCGACCGTTGCCGCACCCAGTTCAAACTCGTCGAGTCCATCGAGCAACAGGAGGAGGCGATGCAGAAGTTTGTGAACTCGCTGGACGGGAAAAGTTCAAGTGCCACGGTTGGCGGGCGCAGGTCAAAGAACTCATGACCCGACAGGTGTAGGTCGGGCGGCGATGCTGTACTGAGTGTGGTTAATGACCGCTGCGCGCGGAGAGACGGAGGCCGCAGAGCGTCCCACGGATCGGGAAACAGAATTCCCCGAGCCAAAGCTCGCGCATTGAACCCCTGAAGCCTCGGGCGAGTGGCAGGACAGACTTCCAACCCAACCAGCCTGAGCGTGCCGGGCAGGCTTGGTTGCGTGCCACGCACAGCCAGGGAAGATGCCTTCTCCACGATTTGGATTACGAAAGCGAGTGTCGAGGACCGCAGGCACTCGGGCCGGAAGTCCGTCCCTCAACCGGGCATGGAGAAACAACTGCAAATTTACTTCGGCAACAGCAGGTCCGCGATCACAGCCCGGGCCAAGGCGGGGATTATCTCGCGCTCGTTCGCATGGTTGACCGTGAACACCACCAGCACGAAGCGGTTGCCATCGGGCAGTTCCACATACGCCGCGTCATGGCGCGTTTCGCTGGTCCAACCGGCTTTTGACCATAGCTTCGCGCCTTCGGGCAATGCTTTGCCGGTGTATTCGCGCGATTGCGTTTCGGCTTTGGGATTGAAGGGGTCGCGTTTGAGCAAGTCCATCATTTGCCGGCTGCGGTCGGGCGTCACCGAACGGCCCGTCACGATTTCCGTGAGCAACCGCGCCGTGGCGTCGGTGGTCAGCCAGTTGCGATGGTTCGGTTTGTGCAGGTTTACGGACTGTCTCTCGCGGCCGTAAGGTCCCTCGCACCAGGGCTTGCGGTTGACGTTGATGTTTTGAAACCCGAGCGAGGCAAAGTAACGATTGACCGCGTTCCGCTTTTCATACCACACCTCCAACTCGGTGGATGAGAGTTCCGGACCGCTGGTGGTTTCGGTGAGCAGGTCCACGACATAGCCGGTGGCCTCATTGTAGGAATCCACGATCATGTCCCGCATGGCCCGTCGCAACTCCTCCGTATCCGCGAGCTTGCCGTCCTCCATCCAGCGATGCGCCGCCACGAGGTAGAACAGTTTCACCACGCTGGCCGGATAAATCTCTTGCCCGCCGCGGTGACTGCCCTGAACGGGCTTGTCCGGATCGCGCAGGTTCACCAACGTGACCGCCAGTTGGCCGGCTTCCAGTTTTCGTTCCGCAAACTGTTCCAGAGTTTGCCGCACCGCGCGATCCACGACCTGCTGCGTGCGCCACTCGGGGCGAATCCCCGGCGATGGTCGGTCTTGCGAAAGGCTGGTCTGCACGAGCGCAAAGATAAGCAGAATCGCCCTCGAAAGAGGAGCGCGGACTGGAACATTCATGCGGTGACGATTCCAAAAGGGCGGTGGTGGCGCAAGCACTCGGAGAGCCCGACGGTGGGAAGGTGAAGAACGATTCATCGAATTTCCTCTCAATTCCCGAGGCAGGCTCAGTGGCCCAAAGAAATGAGATTGGTTATTCCGGGCAAAGTCCGCTTGCCAGCGCGGGGAAGCGGTGATAAGTGGATAACGAGGATAAGATGAGCCAGCCGCAAACAAACGGCGACCCGCCCGCCGACATCACCAAACCGCTGGTGTTCGCCGTGGACGACGAACCCATGCTCCTGGAACTGGTGGCGCTGGTGCTCGAACCGCTGGGTTACCGCGTGCGCACCTTCCGCGACCCGGCCACGGCCGTGCGGGCCTATTCCCTCGCCAATCCCCAGCCGGCCCTGATCATCACCGATTACGCCATGCACATGATGAACGGCATGGACCTCATCCGCGAGTGCCGCCGGATCAACCCGGATCAGAAGATCATTTTGGTGAGCGGGACGGTGGACGAAACCATCTATCGCAACTCGAGCGTCAAACCCGATTCCTTCCTGGCCAAGCCCTACCCGGCCAGGCAGCTCGCCGAACTGGTCAAAAAGGTGCTCGGTCGTTGAGCTGGCGCGATGGCCGCCGCTCCACCTGAATCCTTACCGACCTGCTCAAAGCGTTCACCCGTTGGGTGAGACGCAGAACTCACGGGCGCGCGGCCTTCAGACCGCTTCAACGCAGAGTTTGCGGGCCGACACGGAAGCGGCGTGAACGCCGCGCGCCAAAGTCGCCAAGGATTCAGGCCGCTCCACGAAATCCTCCAAAAACCTCTCGCCTTCGAGGCCGTCCTGGTGGTAAAGCTTGACCCATGAAGAAGCTGTTGATTCGTGGAGCCATCGTCGCGGTTGTCCTCATCATTGTCGTCATCTTCGCCCTCACCCTGTTTCTCGACGGCGCGATCAAGAAAGGCGTTGAAACCGTCGCCCCGAAGATCACCCAAGTGGCCGTCAAACTGGATGGCGTGAGTTTGTCCATCCTCTCCGGTTCGGGCAGTGTCAAGGGGCTCGTGGTCGGCAATCCGGAAGGTTACAAGACGCCCGAGGCCATCAACGTGGGTCACGCCAGCCTGTCCGTCAGCCCCGGCTCGCTTCTCTCCGACAAAATCGTGGTGAAATCCGTTCGCGTGGATGCGGCGGAGGTGACGTTTGAAGGCGGTCTGACCGGCAACAACCTGAGCAAGATACTGGACATC
>CAADGY010000084.1 GCA_900696665.1 uncultured Acidobacteriota bacterium | reverse complement strand
TTGACCGCTCCGGGCCGTTCCGAAGATTGACTGAGATAAGGGAAAGCGGGCAACTGCAAAGCTCGCTTGCGGCTTCGTGCGGCCTCCCGTTGGTCGGCCCCGGGCTGCTCAAAGACATTGGAGTAGACAAACATCATAGGAGAATACTGATGATGTTTAAAGTTGTGGAGAGTTCCTGAGATGAGAACTGCAAATCGCTTAGTCGCCATTTTTCTCTTGTTTGCCTGTTGCGGCTCGGCAGGCGAGCGTAAGGCAAAAAACGTGATCCTGTTTCTTGGGGACGCGGCCGGAACTTCAACGCTCCATGCCGCCAGTGTCCAGGAGTACGGAGATTCCAACCGGCTGTTCCTTTACCGGATGCCCAACATCGCGCTTTCCGACACCTCGTCGGCATCGGATTGGGTAACCGATTCGGCCGCGGGAATGACCGCCATCGTGACCGGTGAAAAAACGAACAATGGCGTGGTTTCGCAATCGGACTCCGCGGTGCGGGGCAAGAAGGACGGAGAGCCACTCAAGACGCTGCTCGAATATGCCGAAGAGCGTGCGCTTTCCACGGGAGTGGTGTCGAACAGCCCCATCACGGACGCAACACCCGCCGCCTGTTATGCACATGTCAACGATCGGAAAATGACGGGCGAAATTTTCAGGCAGGCGCTGAACCCGCGATTCGGTGATGGCGTGGATGTAATGATCGGGCCCGGACGGCAAGCCATCCTGACGGCGACGCGTGCGCTTGGAATGAACCTGGAAACGGAGATTCCCGCGAAGGGATTCTACTTTGGGGAAACGCTCGACCAGGTGCCGGCGGACGCACGCCGGGCTATCGTGCTTCTTGGCCCGGGCGAAGTGGATTTGGGCGCCGCGACGGAACTCGCAATCCGGATCCTCGCGAAAAACCCGAAAGGATTCTTCCTGATGGTCGAATCCGATCTCCACACCGACAACCTGTCCCGTGGATTGAGCCGCACCGTCGCATTCGACAGGATTATCGAATCCACGGCCGCAACCGCATCGAAAGACACTCTCATCCTGTTCACCGCTGATCATTCTTTCGATATCCGGGTTGGCGGCTCCACCAGGAAAGGCCTCCCGCTGGTGACCCAGGATGCCAACGGCAAGCCTGTACCGGCGAAATCCGTGATGATCAACGGACATCACTCCGCCGAACAGGTTCTGGTGGCCGCCCAAGGACCCGGGGCCAGCCGCGTCCGCGGGGTGATCGCCAATACCGACATATTTCATATCATCCTGTCGGCCTACCGGTGGAAACCCGAACCGGCACACACACCGCCCCAAATCACTTCGGGCAACTAAGGGCGGAGACCAGCCTCCGGGCAGCGTGGGTCAAGTAACAATCCAGAGAAAACGCATTCCGGAGATGACGACTACAGCCAGCCATATCAGCGACTTGGCCTTGACACGACCAAGCGCCGCGGTCGCTCTACTGTGGCGGCCTACGAGAACCAATGTCATGGCGCCGGTTCCCGATCGGATTCCAGGTACATTGATGAAGCGCTGAGATCTGTGGATCTGAACAGGCTGCCAGTCGAGGAGATTCGGGCAAGGCATCCCGAGCAGCGGCGTCTACCCGCTGTTGCCGCCGGTAGCCACCGTATGCGAAGGCGAGCAGTAACCCGACGCTACAGGCACCACAGAAATGCCGCCTCTCAAACACTCACCCTTCCGGTAGGGCGTCGATGGCAGAACTGCGGCAAGCGATTCTTACCCGCGCTGAAGCAATAGTGCGGAAACGGAGCAGGCGCGACTGCCCACGCCGTAAAAGATTGGGACTTTGCCAGGGCAGGAGTTAATCGTATACCAGGCGCGGCGCAACTAGCTGCTTGTTGAGTTTGTCTTCCTCGGGGATCGATGCCACTATCGCCCCCCATTGCCGGCGGATGGCGTTTTCAGTGATCGGCGAATCGAGCCATGGTCTTCCAAGGCCGACGCATTTGAACTCGAACAGCGGAAGCGTATAGTCGCCTCCGAGCCGACCGCACTGGGCACCCTTGATCGAGTAATGGGCGTGAACCAGTTCATGAGCCAGTCCGATGGCTGGAGGCCGCTGATGATTGTCGGGATTGTCTTTGTCAATGCAAAACCCAATGCCGGATCCACTCCCCGTGCCTGGCGGCGAGTACTGATCCAGGGTCGATATGGTCGCAAGCTTGAGTTGTTCCATCTGCATCGGGTCGACCCATTCCCACAGTTCCGCGTCCGTTATCGGCGAGTTCGCCAGTCCGGCAGCGAAGTTGTTTGCGTAGAGGTTCCACAGCGGCTGCCTGCGGAACTCGCCCAGGAACTTGAATCGATTCATTCTTTGCGCTGCCTCACGGGTGATCGTGCCCGGTTCGCGTCCCAGAACCTCTTCGGCCACACGATTTAAGGAGGCGCGGTCGTTCGCGGTTACAACCATGTTGTAGTCGGAATGGTAGGTAATACTCACCATTCCGTTCCTCAAAGCGTCGATAAGGTTCCGGCCGGCAGGGGTCGCGTAGATGTACTTGAGGCAGTTGCCAGTGTACCAGGCAAAGTTGTACAGGTCGGGAATCTTGCCGCCGGCGGCTGGATCCAGGTACACCTCTTGCACCGCGACGATCCGAATTCCAGGCCCGCTGTCATGGAGCCCGTCCGGGCGCCAGTACTTGGTCTCGCTCATGGCGTTTGTGTTCTTGCGTACGGTTCCATAATACACTTTGCCGCGTCCAGTATAAAGAATAATAGAACTCGATTATCCGAAATAACTGGCCGATTGGAGGTATTCGAGGAACTGTCGCCGGATGATCCAGCAAGTCGGTTTGTGGCTACAAATTCCAAACGTTGACCGCTTGACCGTAGAACGCCCGAATCGCTACAAGCCGGAAGAAGCCGGCGGCTTAGCTGGTGAACAACACGACTCGAGCCCGGTGCCCTGTGCGCAATTTCTCATCACCCGTGTAGAGGATGGACCGGTCGCCTCCGCCAAAGCGATGTAGGCGGCATCGTATGCAGTGAAATTGTGCCGTAGTTCCCACATACGGCCAATCAATGGAGTGTGTGAATACCGCTCCGCGGGCAATGCCGCGAGCTCCGCTAGAAATTGCCCACTGCGATGAGAGTCGATTCGCTGTCCGGCAACCAGCCTTCGAAGTGCACCCACGGCTTCCACGTCAATCAATTCCGGGACAACGAAGGACTCACCGCATCCGGCGAGTTCGCTTCGGATGGGTGACTGAAGTCACATCCATACGGCGCCTGTTAGAGGTAGCCTCAGTTGAGAGGGAAGAAAATGGGTAGCTGGGGTTGCCCGCACGAGATGAACGGCGCCTGCCAAAAGGTGAACAATCTCCCCTGCGATCCGGGGATGAGGGGGTGCGTCCTCTACGGCCGGTTTGTTTTCAGTAATCCGGCGAAAAATCGTCCGGCCAAACCCGACACCCGAAGCACGGTGCAAGGGAAAGACGACCGGCCCGGTTCGTCCAGACAAAGTTTGCCATAGCATCTCCGCCCAGTTGGCAGTACCCTGTTAGAACCACTTGTAACAGGAGGCTTCCACCACATGAACCGCCGACAGTTTTTCGCCACTGCGGCAGCAACGGGCCCGGCCGCGTCCTCTGCAACCAGCAGCGGGAGTCGTGATTTTTCCACGGTGCGGGCGGATTTTCCTCGCGCCCGGACCGCCGCTTACCTCGACAACGCCTCATGTCATCCTCTCAGCGTGCACACGGCCGCGGCGCTCCACCGCTATATCGATTGGGCGTCGAAGGAAGTGGGGGAGCCGTGGTGGCCGGATTGGGCGCAGGCCCGCACCGAAGCGAAAACGCTGTTCGCTAAGCTCATAAACGCAAAGCCTTCAGAGATCGCTTTTGCCCGCAGCACTATTGAGGCGGAGAGCAATCTATTGAACGGTATGGCGATCCAGGCCTCGGGCGGCAACGTCGTCACGAACGATTTGCACTACTCCGCCGCCATCTACAACTATAGGATGCGCCAGAAGGACGGGCTTGAGGTGCGCATCGTGAAGCACCGTGACTGGCAGATCGATATCCGCGACATGGAGCGGGCTGTCGACCGCAATACGCGGCTGATCGCTATCGCGCTGGTCTCGAACGTGAACGGATATCTGCATGATGTCAGCAAGCTCAGCGAACTGGCACACGCCAATGGCGCCTATCTGTATGCCGATATCATTCAATGTGCCGGAGCCATTCCCATCGACGTTCGTGCCATGGGAATCGATTTGGCCGCCTGCTCCACTTACAAGTGGCTGATGGGTGTGAAAGGCTTTGGCTTCCTTTATGTCCGCGAGGATCTGCAAGGCTCCGTGGTCAGGCCTGTACAGCACTCCGGTGGTGTGCGATTCAACTATGCGCCATGGGTGGAACAGCCGGACACCGGTCTCGACGAGATTGCTTTCAGCCCGGTGACCGGCCCTTCGTGCTACGAGGTGAGTTATCCCTCCTATGAAGGAGCCATTTGCGCACTGGAAAGCCTGAAGTACATTCACCGGCTTGGGGTTGAGAACATTCGCGCCCACGTGCGCGCGCTAACCACACGGCTACAGAAGGAAATGCCGGCGGCCGGATATCCCTCCATCACGCCTCCGGACAACGAGAGTCCGATTGTGGCCTTCGCCGCGAAAGATCCGCAGCGGGCGATGGAAAAGTTAAGAAAGGCCGGCGTTCACGCCGCCATGCGGTTCCGCAACAAGATGAGGATTTCTCCGTCGGTTTTCAATAACCAGGAAGATGTGGACCGCCTGCTGGAGGCTCTGGCGTAGTCCCGGCCTTACTGCGCTCCATTGCGCAAGGCCGGCAGATCCTCAGCCAAGGTCCGTTTCAGCAGAAGCAGCTTTTCGTGAATCGTCGCCGGCGTGTAGATGTAGTCCTGCTCCCACTCGTAGCCGAGCCGCGAGTCCCTGCGCGCCGTCTCAAACGATGCTTCGGTGCGCTCGATCTCCTCGCGCAGAATTGCCTCCAGGCGGTCCAGCGCCGCGGTTTTGCTCGTGGTGTTCTGCCGGAGCCGGAAGCGCAGGTCTTCGAATTCGAGTAACGCCTGCTCACTACGCATCATGCGCTGCAGTTGTTCGGCGAGCAGCGTCTCCCGGTACGCATTCTGCCTCTTCGCCGCCGGAGCCGCCAGCGCGGCTTTCCTGTAATGCCGCAACCCCTTCTCCATTTCGTCGGCCGCCAGTCCAAGGTACTTGCTGAAGACGGGCAGCGAGAAGGGTCTGACGTACCGCTCCGCCGCGTTCACCTTATTTGTGAAATCCGGCCAAAGAATCAGCCGGCTCGGCACATACGGCCAGTAGGGGTTCACCCAAGTGGTGCGGGCCCAAAGCGCGGGATCGGACCAGGAGTGATTCACCGTCATCATGCGGGGCTCCGGCTGTGTCAGAAAGAACGGGGATGCAACGGCGTTATTGGTGCCCCAGTTCGGACCGGTGTCCGGCACCAGCCGGATCGCATTGCTGAAATACTTCCAGGCGGAGAGAACCGCATCTTCGTTACCCGCTCCAAAATCACGCCGTGCGATCGCGCGCAGGAGGTCGTCGAGCGGCGGGGCGTCGCTCCAGGAATACCAGGCGCGCAATTCGGCAACGAAGTTCGGCTTAAATCCGTAACTCCAGCTTTCGAGCACGCCGTCCACACCCCACTTCTCCAGTGCTTTGTAGCGTTCATACCACTGGTAGGGAAACGGCAGATAGGGGAAAGTGCCGTATTGCCAACTCGCGAAGGTGTCTGCCTTCGTGTAAACGCCGCGGAACCCGAGCTTCCTGGCTTCCGCGATCTGTGCCTGTGTCACTTCGGCCGGTCCCACCTGATTGATCGCATAGTCCTTCAACCAGCCGCGCTCCCCGTCCAGTTCGAACGCCTTGCCGTTTTCAAACGTCAGCAGCGGAATAGAATCGCGCGGCAATTGCGCCGTGCCGTAGCGCTTGTTCTCCGCCTGGTGAGGGCGGAAGTCCACATTGTATTCCCAGGGCAAAACTTCGATAGCGGGATTGATCTTGCGGCACTCTTCCGTCACAATGGCGACCGCGCGGGCCCATTCGCGAAGCCACTTGCGGAGGTCCTGGTCGCCCTGCCCGCCCGCGCCAAACCATCTTTCGTAGTAGAAGCCTTCAGTCAACAGAACATAACCGCGAATGTCCGGGAACTCCGTCACGATATCGCGCACCAGCTTGCGCAAGCCTTCTTCGTTCTCCGGCGTAGGTGTGTAGCGCCATAGGATGGGCACGTAGACACCGATGCCGTATTTCGCAGCGCGCCGGACCAGGCCGGCCATCGCGCCGGGAGGGTGCTCCTTCATTTTGTCCCAGTGCGGTCCCACGCCCGGCGCGTTGTTCGGGTTTCGATAAATCGAATCGTGAATCGCGTCGAATCCGTACCGGACAAGCGTCGCCAGAAACCGGTCCGGCCAGTTCATCCAACCGAGGCCGGACAACGTCATGCGCGTGCGATAGAGGCTATGGCGCGTGGTGTCCAACGTGCGCGAAAGGAAAGGCGCTTCACGCAGGCTGAAACGCGCCTCCAGATTGTACAGCCCGTACATGGCGCCGCGCTCGTCAAAACCGCACACTGCGATGCGCTCACCCTCCACCTGAATCTGATAATCTTTCGGGCCTTTCAGCGCCTGTCCGCAGCCTGGCATCTGGTCGCGGGTGCCCGCCACTACCGAACGGTTCATGGCCGCCCAGCCATCAAGCGTACCCGGGGCCTCCAACTTCAGGTTCACCTGCATCCCGTCTGCGATTCGTTCGCGAAATTCGACAGCGGCGTGGCGCAGCAGCGGTCCTGAATCCGACCGGATGACGAGAGACCATCCTTGCGGCGGAATCGCGATTTCTGTCGCAGCCGGACGGGCCGCGGGGTCGCGGCGCAACGGTTCCACGCGCTCGCTGAGGACTTTCTGAAATGTGTAAGACTTCTCCACCGGCAAGGCGGGCAACGCTTTTTGCGCGAACTCGGCCGCGCCCGGTCCATCCTGGGCCACCGCCGCACTGAAAGCAAACGCAGCCGCGCATGCAATACGCAGGAACACTTTTGCCATATTCGCTCTCTTTACCGCTTGCGGGCGCGCGTGGCTCGATGGTCGCTTGCTCACGCGCGCGGTTCCGCTACGGAGGTCATTCGAAAACCAGCATGATGCGCCGGTAGAATTCAGAGGCCTGCTCCACCTCGCTCAAATCCACATACTCTACCGCGGCATGCGCCTGATCGATACTGCCGGGTCCGAACACCACGCTGGGCACACCCGCCGCCGCGAGTTTGCTGGCGTCGCTCCCGTACGGCACGCCGGCAGGTGCGGGACTAAGACCAAGATCCGCAAGAGCCGCTGAGGCGGCAAGCACGATTTTCTCATCGATGCGCGTGTCGAGCGGAAGGTCCTCGAGCATCGGCGCATCGACGCGGGCATCGACTCCCGGCACCGCCTTCACCACTTCGCGGAAATGCTCGACTGTCGCGCGTGGCTCTTCACCGGGCAGAAGCCGCCGGTCGATTTCAATCGAACATTCGTCCGGCACAATATTCACCTGCGTCCCTCCGCGGACGATCCCGATGTTACAGGTTCCCGAGCCAAGCAGCGGATGACTTCTCGTTTTCAAGCTCTCGCAATCTTTCTCGATGGCCAGGATCACGCGGGCCATGCCGGAAATCGCGTTTACCCCCAGATGCGGCTTGGAACTGTGGGCCGCTCTGCCTCGCGTATGAACCTTGAAGCGCACGCATCCTTTGGTCGCCGTCACCAGGCGCATGCTGGTCGGCTCGGCTACGACCGCGCCATGCGCGGTGATCCCTTCGCACAGTTTCACAACCCCACGGTAGGAGTACTCCTCGTCGGCGGCAGCCACTAACCATACTTCGCACGGCGGCTTTCTGCCGCTTTCGGCCACCGCCGCGAGCGCGTGCATCATGGCCGCGAGTCCGCCTTTCGTGTCGCAAGCGCCACGCCCATACAACCTGCCACCTTCAACGCGCGGCTCGAATGGCGGAATGGTCATGCCTTTTACCGAAGCGGTGTCGGTATGCGCTTCGAGAATCAGGCGGCGTGAGGATTGGCGCCCCGGCACGGCCGCGATCAGGTTGGGCCGCCCGGGAAACACCTCCTGGCGCCAGGTTCGGATCGAGCGGCTGGTAAAAAACTGTTCGATATACTCGACGAGCGCCGCTTCCGGGGTTCCACCTTCGTAAGCCGGATTGATGCTGTTGATCCGGACCAGTCCGGCCAGCGTTTCCACTACGGGAGAAAGAGTCATCGCTCGCTACATCATACCGGGCGCCGCTAGCTTTCGAACACCACCATCTGATGGCCTATGACAGCCGGCACGGTCACACGGGCGTAGCCTTCCGCATATTCACACGGCAGGTTCTGCCGCTGGGGAGCCAGGTAAACTTTGCCGGGGCGGCCGGGCACGCGCACCGCTATGTTTACATTGTTCAGTGGAATGACATCCTCGACGATGTCGAGATCCGGGCTGCGGCGTTCCGGAATGTAATGGAGAATATGCAGAATGCGGCGGCCTTTCTGCTCCGTCAAGGTCACCTGCGCCGTCGATGGCAATTCCGCCTTCACCAGGGGATCTTCGATCAACCGCCCAATACAATTGGCCACCAGGTCGCGATAAACCGGATATCCGTGCTGTGCATAGACGCGAAAAATCGGCACGGCAAAATACACCAGTCTGCCGCGCTGAGCCGCCGCAATGTAACCGGTCGGCTTGGCATAAGGCGTCTGTTCCACCTGGAAGCGCCGGTAATCCTTATCGAAGTAGCCAGCCCACACCCGCGCCAGAACCGTAGTGCCGCCAGTCTGAGCTTTCACCGCCGAACCGGTTTCGTACATCTCGTGAACCATGCCGGGCACGCCTTCGAGCACGCCTTCGAGCGGTTCAATGTATTGCGATTCGTGCTTCCAGGGACCTTCGTAATCAAGCCCCATACCCGGCAGTGCAAACCGCCTCCCGTCCATGTCCAAACCCGACTCGTGGCTGAGCAATAGGGCGCCACCCGCGGAAAGATACGCCGCCAGCTTGTCACGCAGCGGTTCATCCAGCCGATGGCCGTCCGGAAGGATCAGCAGGCGATAGCGTGAGAAATCGGACTCGCGATCGATGATATCGAACTGGTATCGCTTCTGCGTGAGCATGCGGGTAACGCCTACGTCGGAGTCGTTCGCCCGTGCGCCCATGCTGAGCAAGGAGGCGATCTCCGTTACGGCTTTGGCGCCCTCGCACCAGGGCTCCTTCGCCGCCACCGAACGGAATGTGCGCCCGATACGTTCGTACGTGTACCGATTGAGCCGTCCATTGGGGTGCAGATGATCGCCCACGGAACACTTGTTCGCCTGCGCCAGCATGCTGAAACACTCGTAGTCGAGCGCCGCCTGGTTGCGCACCGTGCCGAAGTCGCCCCAACTGCGATGAAACGCTCCGGTCATGCCCTGCGCTTCCAGTCCAAAATTGCGCAGGTAGCGCGAGGCCACCTGGTAGTGGCTATATCCCCAACCGCCCCCGGGCAGGGATTCAATCTCGATATGGGTGTAATTATCCGCCATGCGGCGCAGCAGGTCCGGAGGCTGCCGCATTCGAAACGGCCCGTTCGTGAAGATGCCGGCTTTTGGCTTGCGCGCGCGGACCGTGGCCGCAAACCTTGCAATGGAGCGCTCCGTGACCATGCCGGCATGCTTCTGCCGGTCTTCCAGGCGAGCCGATTCAAGCCCCAGTTTTTCGCGTTCGGCCATGCACGACGGTCCCAGGCAGCCGAATCCGGGATAAGCGAAATTGTCGTAGAACAGCCCGTCCGCTTCGTAGTTTGCGAGCACCTCTTCGGCTTGCGCCACGACGTAATCCATGTATGGCGTGTTCACACATACTCGACCGAGTTCCGCTTTCAACGGACCCGCCGGGCCACGCAGCCCGAACGGTTTGCCTTCTTCGTCGTACACGCGCCAATCCGCATGCCGGCGCCAGATATGCTGGTCGTACATCGTGCTGATGTAGACCGGAACGCGAATGCCCTGGCGGTGGCACGCCTCGATCATCTCCCCGACCAGATCGATTTTCAGCTCGGGATGCCGCGTGCCTACTTTCGTCGGGTAGTACGACATGCCGTGATGGCACTTTCCGAAAATCGTAATGGAGTTGACAGCGGCTTCTTTCAGGATTCGCGCGAACTCTTCGGCCTTGAACTCCGAACCCACTCCGGTCACCGCGGGCGAGGTGTGAAAATCCAGATGGATGTGGCGGAACGTCAGGACACCGGGCGGTGTTCCGGCAGCCGGCGCCAGGTCAGCAAAAACAAAAAAACCGGTGGCTCCGGCAACTCGCAGCAGTTCGCGGCGCGAGAGTTGCGATGGCATGAAGTCCTCCCTTTTATAGGCGTGAATCCCGGCGATCGTGCGCGCGCTATAGCCCCGGCCGGATTTTCGCCAAAGCGGCATCGGCGGCCCTGACTACTTCCAAATCGGTGCCGGACCGCAGCCTTCCCAATGCAGCGATCGCATTTTTGTCCCTGCGGTTTCCGATGGAGTTGATGATTCCTACCAACAGACTGCCCTGTACCCGGTCCAGCGCTCCGAGCAAAGCCGCTCCCGCCGATGGGTCAGGGTTCGGCTCCAGGCCGAAGCGCGCGTAATGGGAAAGTTTCGGATCCCTCAGCAGCGCCGCCAGTGCGGGCACGGCTTGCCGGCCTCCTATTACCGCCAGCCGCTGGCAGGCTTTGGCCTTCGCATACTCCGATCCGTCCCGATCGTTCAGAATCGCAATCAGCCGCGCGGCCGGTAAAGCCATGATTTGCTCCGCGGTTCCATACTTGCTATCCACCATTGGAGGAATCACGGGTGGTTCCTCTGGCTTTGGTTTCGCCGCGGCGGGCTGCTGAGGTGCTGTGCCTTGCGCCGCCGCGATTGCCGGCATGCTCTGTCCCATTAGAAAATTGCGTCTCGACATAACGCCCTCGTCCTCAAATCCGCCACGGTTCCCGCATAGCTCGGGAACGCATCCGGTTCGCTTCCTCGCTGCCTCCGCCCGTGAAGGTGTCCGTTGCCGGGTCGAAGTTCAACTTCCGGCCAAGCTGGAAAGCGATGTAGGAAGCGTGGCTCGCAATGTGCGCCTGCGCCGCCGCAAGGGCGTTCGACCTCGGCTGCTTCCTGGACTTGACGCAATTGACGAAATCGCGCACATGGTTGGCCGTGGCCCGTCCAGCTTCCTGCGGCGATACCGACAGGACCTCACCGCGCAAATTCTCCGATACTTCGATTTTGCCTCCGTCGGCGGTCTCTACCCATCCGGCGTCGCCTTCGAAACGAATGTGGCAGGTCCCCAAACCCAGGAAGCCTTTGTCCCGGAGCACCAGTTTCAGCCCGTTTGCGTAGCGCCCGTAGATGGTATACGGCGTGTCCGCTCCCATTCCGTGCGGCTCAAATTCCACCGGCGTTGTGTCGTCCAGATCGCCTACCCACTGGCACAGGTCCACAGTATGGGAGCCCCATTCCAGAATCCCTCCGCCATGGAAATCGAAGTAGCCACGCCAGCGTCCCCGGACATATTGCGAGTTGAATGGACGCCACGGAGCCGGACCGAGCCAGCGGTCCCAATCCACCACCTGTTTCGACGGTTCCGGTTCTGCGGGCAGCCAGGCATGGCTCGTCAGGGGAGCCCACCGGTCGCCGGGACCTGCCTCCGCATGAAGCGTGGTCAGTTTGCCCAACTTGCCGCTCCGCGCCAGGTCATAAGCCTTGATGAAATTTGCACCATTTCGCCGCTGTGTCCCGGCCTGATAGATCCGGCCCAGACGCTGAAAGGTGTCCGCCAGCGCCCGGCTCTCGGCGATAGTCATCGAACAGGGCTTCTCGCAATAAACATCCTTGCCCGCCTTCGCCGCGAATATGGACAGCGGCGCGTGCCAGCGGTCACCGGTTGCGATCAGGAGCGCGTCGATGTCTTTACGGGCCCACAGTTCTTCCTGGTCGCTGTACATCGCGCAGTCATGGTTTCCGTACTGCTGGTCGGCCATGCTCTTGATCGCCTCGCGCCGTTCATTCCGGACGTCGCAAATTGCGCGAAACTGGATATCCGGCTGGATCAGAAACGAGCGCAGCACACCGGTGCCCCGCCCCCCGAGGCCCAAGCCGGCCAGGGTCACGCGATCGCTCGGAGGAACCGCCTGGCCCAAACCCAACGCGGAAGCGGGAACAATCATGGGCGCCGCGGCCAGACCGCCTGTCGCTCCCTGCAAGATCCGCCTTCGCGCTACACCATCCTTGCTGATTGACTTCGGCATCATTCCTTTCCCTTGGTTGATTTCTTCTTGCGGCCCGGCGTCACGGGCGAATCGGAGCGGAGCCAGCGCCCCAGCCGGAAGGTCTGCTGGTGTCCCGTTGCCAGGTCCGATATTTGCACCCATACGGATCCGGCGCTATCGCAACGGTACAACTCCCGTATCAGGCCGCCACCCGCCGTCCGGCGCTCCACGTCCACCCGCGAAATGCCGGGAAGTTCTTGCAATGCCCGGTCGAAGGGAAAAACAATTTCGTCCCATTCTGTGATGTCGCCCTGCGGGTTGCCGGATTCGTCGCAGTGGCTCGCTTCGATGTAGCGGAAGTGTCCTACGTTGTGAACGGGAGTGTACACACGTGTACACTCCAGCGGCGGCTCGCCAGGGGCCGGTAGTCCGGTGCCCTTGGCAAACAGCGGATCGAACACGATAGAGCGGCCATCTTCGCTTTCGCGCCACACGCCGAAATACCTGGTGAAACGGTCCTTGAGCGCGTAACCTTCGGTGTCCGCCGCCTGTATCGCCAGTCCAATGGCCGTCGCGGACCGTGTGTGCGCCGAGCGCCGCACGCGGCGCCCGAACCGTTCCCGTAAGACGCGCGAAACCAGCGGCAATTCGCTCCCTCCGCCGGTGACATACAAGGCATCGATTTCTTTCCCGGCGGCGTGCCGGGCCAGGAGGTCTTCAGTGGCGTGAATGGTCTCCTCCACCAGTGGACGGCAAGCTGTGTAAAAATCCGCGGCCAGAATGGTCACCGGCGCCCACTCTTGCCGTACGCGTTCAAGGTCCACGATAATCCGCCGCGTATTTGGGTGCAGCGCCTCTTTCCTGTCCCGGCATTCTTCCTGCAAGCGGAACCACTCCGCTTGTGTCATGCCATCGCGTTCTTCCTGCTCTACCCCTGCCGATTCGAGGGCAAGTTCGGCCAGAATTGTATCAAAGTCGTCGCCGCCCAGTGTCGTGATGCCCTCCGATGCGACAACGGTGTGGCTACCCCCGTTGCATTCGACCAGGGACGCATCGAACGTGCCGCCGCCGAGATCGTACACCAGGATCCGCGAGTTCGTACCGCCTCGCTTATGACTGAACTCGACACTCGCGGCGGAGGGTTCGTTCAGCATTCCGGCAACGGAAAAGCCTGCGCAGCGGAACGCTTCGGAAGTGAGAAACCGCTGGTTCGTGTTGGCGTTCGCCGGCACGCCCAGCATGACTTCCACCTGTTCATCTGTACTTAGGTTGGCCGTCGAACGGTCCACCAGCGCCGATTTGAGCGCTTGCATCAGTTCGGAAAGCAACTGGCCCAGTAAGACCGTTTGATCGGCGATGTGAACCTCAGTCTGCGGTCCGGCCTGGTCCAGGTAGCGCTTGAGCGAACGGACGATAGTCCAACCGGGGTACTCCTGCGCCCGCCATGCGCTCCATCCGTAGAGACGCTGTGACCCTCGCGCAGCAATCAACGGCGGAAACCATTCCTGTACCGCCCCGTCGGGCGCTTCAAAACCTACGATTGGATAGTTGCCTCTGTCTGCCGCAGCCACAACAATGCGAGTGGTGCCGAAGTCTATCCCTAACTTCATAAAGACATAGGATAGCTTGACGGAAGGACTCACGCTCCTGTCGCGATCTGCCAAGATAGAGCGTAAGCGCTGGTATGTTTGAAGATTTTTATGGTCATGAGGCAGTGGCCGCCGCACTCGACCTCATGATTCGCGAAAACCGGATTCCCCAAACCATGCTCTTTTCCGGAGCGGAAGGAGTTGGCAAGGCGACGCTGGCGCGCCGATTCGCCGCCCGCCTCCTTGGAGATCCGGGGAAGATAGAGAAGGACGACCTGAGCCGTCCCGAAAACGCCGCCTACGTTGCCGAGCGGGAGCGTTGGACTTCGGAAAAGCGCGTTCAAGACCCGCTGGTGTTCGGCACCCACCCGGACTTTCTGACCTTCCCGCCCGATGGCCCGCTCAGGCAAATCTCAATTCAGCAGATGCGCCTGCTCAAAGAGCGCGCGCAATACGGCCCTCTCAAGGGCAAACGGCGTGTATTTCTGGTGGACCAGATTGACCGCGCCAACGAGCAAGCCGCCAATTCCCTGCTGAAGATTCTGGAGGAGCCACCGGGCTATCTGGTCCTGGTGCTGACCGCCTCCAACCCTTACGACCTGTTGCCGACCATACGGTCTCGCGCAGTTCCATTTCATTTCCCTCCGCTCGGCGTGGACCAGATGCGCACCTACCTCGAAAACCGTGGCATGGACCATATAGACCGGCGGATTGCGCTGGCGGGCGGCAGCCCCGGGACAGCCGTTTCCATCGATCTCGAAAGCTACGATAAGCGCCGGACGGCCATGCTGGCACTGCTTCAGGTAGCTGCCGGGCGCGAGCCTTTCGCCTTGTGGGCCAGGCATTCCGAAGCGATCGGCGCAAGCAAGTCGGAGAAACTCGATGCCTATCTGAAAGTTCTATACCTGTTGATTGAGGACCTGCTGGTACTAAATGAATGCGGCTCGCCAACGGCCGCTCTTCTCCGCAACATCGATCTGAAGAAAGAACTCACTCCTCTTGCGCAATCCGTTTCCTTCGGCTGGATCTCGCTGGCAACACGGAAGATTGATGAAATCACGGCCTTTTTACGGCGCAACATTCAAAAAACCATCGCTCTGGATGCACTCGTCGTGGAACTGCGCGCAGAGGCCCGTTCGGGTTGATAAGCGCTCAGTTCGCATGGTATGAATAGACCATAGTCGGACGTTTAATTCCTTCCTGAAGAGTCGGCTCTGAAGTCAGAAACGTGCTCCAGGACCAAAAGACTGTACTTATCTAAGGAGTGGTATCGTGGAGGCAGCGAACCGAAAATTGATACGTCCCTCATTGAATGGCATGAAGGATCAGATGAACCCTCGTCGCACTGCAAATCAAAGCCAAAAAAAGTCTGTACCTCCCGAGCAGACGCATGCGGAGAATTTTTACTACACCAAGCAGATGCAGGCCAAAACCCCTATGGTGTTCGTCCTCAAGGACGGAGAAACCCTCCACGGCATCATAGAGTGGTACGACAAGTGTTGCCTGAAGATTAATCGAGATGGAGAGCCCAATCTCCTGATCTTTAAACCGAACATCAAGTATATGTACAAGGCCGATAACGAATAGCGGAGCAACTCGCCGGCGGTCCCGATGCCTCTGTCGCCGGCGGTGCCCGGACCATCTAAACTCTGCTTCGTTCCCTTTGTTCCAATCTGTGTTGCCTCCTGCGCCCTGCCTCCTCGTAGCGCCTTATCTCTTCCGCTGTTTCAGGGATCACCGGGCGGACGGGAATCCGTTGTCCAGCCGCGTCGATCGCCACAAACGTGAGATATGCGGAAGAAGTGTGCCGCACCTCACCCGTCCCCAGATCCTCAACGAACACTTTCACGCCAACCTCCATTGACGTGCGGAACACCCGGTTTACGGAAGATCGCAGGGTGATCAACTGTCCGATGTGGATGGGGTGCAGAAACGTCATGTAATCGATAGCGGCGGTAACCACGGCCAGCCGTGAGTGGCGCGTGGCGGCGATCGCTCCGGCAAGATCCACCAGGTGCATGACCCTGCCGCCCAGCAGGTGGCCAAGCGGGTTGGCATCGTTGGGAAGCGCGATTTCCGAACATTCGGACACGGATTCGCGCACTGGTTTTCCTTCTATCAGTTCGTCCATTCGTATGATAAATTCAGCAGGCGGCCTTCAGAACATTGGACACGCCGTATTTTCGTTGAGCGAAGCCTTCCGCGTATACCTCGGCCTGGCGGCGCACGATTTCGTTCTGCGGCGCCTCGATCCACCGCTTATCGGCCGCGGAATAGACAGCCGTTCCGTGTTCGAGCGGTGCATGGGCGCGCTCCAACACACATATCAATTTGAGCAATGGGCCATCGCCGGGCATTGGACTGATGCGGACGGCATCAGGACATTCTCCGCCGGGGTGCCGAAGGCAAGTCCCGCGCGCATACCCGAAGGAACAGGATCCCCGGAGTGTCGCCTCATCCGGAACATGATCCCGCTGAGGCAGGCTGCGGCAAATACCCTCATACGCGCCTCCGAGCGGGAGGCGCGGAAGGTTCCCCCA
>CAADGY010000083.1 GCA_900696665.1 uncultured Acidobacteriota bacterium | reverse complement strand
TCGCCGATACCGATAACAACCGGGTGTTGATCTGGAACTCGATTCCGTCGTCCAATCAAGCGCCGGCGGATGTTGTGGTGGGGCAGGAGGACTTTTCAAAAACACTGGCCCTTCGCCAGCCAACAGCCAGTACATTGCGAGGACCGCAGGGCGTCTGGATCCAGGATGGCAGGCTTTACGTTGCCGATACGCTAAATCATCGCGTTCTGATCTGGAATTCCATGCCAACGAGTAACGGGAAGCCCGCGGATGTCGTGCTCGGGCAGCCGAATTTCAATGTTCAGGTCCAGTCAAACCTCGCCGAGGACACGGTCGTGCCCAAGCCGGAAAACATGCTGAATCCCGTTTCAGTGACCTCCGACGGAGTTCGCCTGTTCGTTACGGACCTCGGTCACAATCGCATTCTGGTGTGGAATGCGCTGCCATCCTCCAATGGCGCGCCCGCTGACTTTGCGGTCGGTCAACCGGACCTTACCAGCGCACTGGCGAACAATGTGACCGCGCTCTGCCAGCCCGTCGGCCAGGATGAAAACGGTAAAGATCTTCATCCTTTCCGATGCGGCGCGACGCTGGAGTTTCCGCGCTTCGCTCTCTCTGACGGCACCCGGCTCTTTGTCGCGGACGGCGGAAATGACCGCGTCCTGGTTTTCAAGACTATGCCGAGGGACAACGGCGCTACTGCGGATGTAGTGCTGGGACAGCCTTCGTTATTGCTGAATCAGGTTTCCGACGGGTCGAACCCGCTGTTCCGTTCTGCCGCCGATCAACTGCGCACACCGATGGCTTTGGCTTGGGACGGCACGAACCTGTACGTCACCGATCCTTTCAACCGCCGGGTGATGGTGTTCTCGATGGGCGAGCCCGCTATACCGCTCACCGGCGTCCGCAACGCCGCCAGTTTGGATGTGGCGGCAGTCGGCAGCATCACCTTTAGCGGTTCCGTGGAGGAAAAAGACGAGGTCACAATCAAGATTCAGGACCGCGAGTATAAGTACAAAGTGCTGGCGGACGATTCAGCCGTCGACGTAATCAATGCACTGGTGGGTCTGATCAATGCGGGCACCGGCGATCCGGAAGTGCTCGCGACTCCTAATGCCGAAATAGCCGCGATTATCCTGACCTCCCGCCTTCTAGGTGTGGAAGGCAACTCGATTACCTATTCCGCTTCGGCGTCTTCTACGTCGAAGATTATTGTCGAAACCAGGGGCGCGACACTCGCCGGAGGCGGTGACGCAGCCAAAATCGCACCAGGCACAATCGTCACCATTCAGGGGAGTGCACTCGCGGAGACGACAGTGGAGGCACCAATTGAAGACTGGGTGCTGCCCACCGAACTGGGTGGTGTCCAGGTGTATTTTGACGGTATCAAAGCGCCCTTGCTGATGGTTTCACCCACAAAGATCAACGCACAGGTTCCGTGGGAGATCCTGGATGCCACCAGCATCAATGCCTACGTCCGCACCGTTAAGAAAAGCGGCAACGTGGTGGTGACCACGCCCGTCGCCGTGCCGATCGTACCGCAGAATCCCGGCATTTTCGCGGGTGAGGGTCCGGATCCGCGCCCGGCTATGGCTGTACACGCCAGCAGCCAGGCATCGGGGACTGTTTCCGTTGACGGCTCCGCAAAAGCGGGCGACGTTGCGACGGTCATTATTGAGGGCGACAGGCGTTACACCTACACCGTTCAGGAAGGCGACACGCTCAGCACCATACGGGACAAGTTGATTGAAGCGATCAACGAAGATCCACGCGTTTACGCGTTCCCCGCCGGAGTTTTCAACAGAATCCGGTTGCGCGCGCGGGAGGATGGCGAAGGTGGAAACGGAATTGCTTACGGCGTGCAAGCGAACGAAGGCTCGCAGGTGATTCTTACGGCAATTACGAGTGCGCTGTGTTGCGCCAACGAAGCCGGTGCTCCCATCACGGAAGAAAATCCGGCGCTGCCCGGAGAGACGATCATCGTTTATGCGACCGGACTCGGACTTGTGAAGCCGGAAGAGGCACAGCGGTCGCTCTGGACCGGGCACAAGTACGACGGTCCGGATTTCAACGAGCCGAATCAGTTCGTCGATGCAATGGCGGGCGGCAAAACGGCCAACGTTCTGTTCGCGGGCTTGAAGAGAGGCGAACACGCTCTCTACGAAGTGCACTTGGAACTGAACTCGGATCTTCCCACGAATGCGGCTACCCACGTAACCATTGCGCAGGATGTCTTTGTGAGCAACATCGTGTCGATTCCGGTCTTTAATCCGAAGCCACCAGAGGGGGAAGAAGGGGAAACGTCCCCCTGAAGTATACCGGGAGCCCGGTTCTATTCACCGGGCTCGTAAGGTTCGTATCCGTTGCGTGCCAGTAACTCCACCGCCGTGCGCGTTGTTTCCGGCGCCACGTAGAAGAACGCACCAACCCGTTCCCGGCGAAATACAAATCCGCCGACATACGTGTCTGTTTCAATAAGGTAATCGAGACCGGCGCTGGTTAGCACTTCCTCCAGCGCCAGAGCCTCTTTCAGTTTCCGGGCGATGTAGATCAGAATAAGTTCCTGATCGCCAAAAAAGCCGGCATCGCGAAGCATTGTTCTTACGCTGTCGCGACGGGTTCCGCCCGCCTGTTGCGAAGCCCTTCCATAAACTCCAGGAATCGGGATGCATAACGGTCGAGCGTTTCCAAACTACCGCCGTCTATCAGCGGGGAACACATCTCATAAGCGACGCTGCCGGTGAATCCGGCCTCGCTGAGAGCGGTAAGGAATTTCTTATAATCGATGAACCCTTCTCCCATCGGCACCGCCTGGACAGCAGGCGTGAGCGCGTTGTAATTCACAATTGCGGGATCGTATTTGTAACGCGGTCGTAGCTGATAATCCGCGATGGTAGTATGAGCGGTAATGGGCCCCATCTTGCGGGCTGCCTCTTCGATGCCAGCGCCATGCAGCGCCGGCGCCCACGCGTCGAACAGGGCAAGACAGTTCGGCTCCGCGACGGCACGAATCAGATCGTGCTGTGTATCGTAGCCGCAGGCGATGTCGTGATGGTTCTGCACGCCGATGGTGACCCCAAATTCCGCCGTACGCTGCGCGCATTCGCGCAGGCAATCCACCACCGCTTTCCATTGGGCCGGATAGGAGGCGACAGGGTTGTCGTATCCCGTGAAGACGCGCAGGAGATCTCCGCCAAGATCGCGCGTCAGCCGTGCAAGTTCGGCAACGTAGTGGACTTGGATCTCGCGGTTTGGCACATCGCCATGCTCCATGTCGGCGGTGAAATTGTTGTAGCCGGCTAGGGCGATACGGCGGAAACCGTACCGTTCGAGGTGCGAGCGAAGTGCGGCTCGTTCCTTACCGCCGTAATCGAGCAAGGAAACATGGGGACGCTTCGCCATCAGCAGTACCCCGTCGTAGCCCAACCCCGCAGCCTTGTCCGCGAAATCTTCGACCGATAGAAAAGCCTGGCCCCAGGAACCGGAGTAGCTGACCGAATGCAGTAGAGCAGAGAGCGCCATAGAGTACAGTATACGCGGACGCTCCGGCCGCGGTTTGCGCGCGTGAAGTGACGCCCGCAATGCTTGCGCAGTCAGGTGCTAACCTGATCGGAGAGGCCTCATATGGCGGTAAAGTGCAGCCACCTCGACCAGGTGCGGGTTACGCAAACGGCGGCTCACGAGTGTGAGGATTGCATCAAGACAGGAGATCGATGGGTTCATCTGCGCATGTGTCTTGTATGCGGGCATGTAGGATGCTGCGACTCTTCCAAGAACAAACACGCCACCGGGCATTTTCATTCGACACAGCACCCGCTCATGCGCTCCATCGAGCCGGGTGAGCGCTGGATATGGTGTTATGTAGACGAAGTCAGTCCCGGCACTCTCTCTTAGTTGTACCGGCGTGAGCTGACTTTGGCGGTGTTTCGCTCCCAAGTCGGCTCTGGCGGGCAATCGGAGGCGCTGGAGCGCATCTTCCGGTCCCGGATTTAAGTTCTGATAACAGATATTATGTTAACTTTTTATTCGCCCGCTTACTCGGTACCTTTGTTCCATGCTTCCTTCGAGCTGTCGAATATGCTCGGCACACAAAAAAGTGGCCTGCCCGCTTTCGCAGACAGGCCGGGTTGAGGGAAGAAAACTAAACTTTCAGGATGAATCGGTCGAACACCGTTTTAGCGTCCGCGCCCTCCTCGCGATTCTCGTCCGCCTCCGCCGCCGGAGTTGCTTCGGCTGGCGCCGCCGCTGCGGCCGCCGCCTCCTCCTCCACCGATGCTACGTTCCATTCTTGCTCCGCCACCGCTGCCGCCGCGCGACATGCCGCTGCGCCCTATGCGCGAG
Organism: uncultured Acidobacteriota bacterium; assembly: GCA_900696665.1. GTDB lineage: Bacteria > Acidobacteriota > Terriglobia > Bryobacterales > Bryobacteraceae > CAADGY01. The sequence goes on along the minus strand of CAADGY010000083.1, from coordinate 11,861 downwards.
CCGCCGTCAGATTGCCAAGGCGTCCGCTCCCGGACAATGGGCGGATTGATACGGATGGGTTCGCTTGCATTCCAGCCGCTGCCGCTGCGCGACATGCCGCCGCGCTCCATGCGCGAGCCGCCGTCAGATCGTGAAGGCGCCCGCTCCCGGACAATGGGCGGATTGATACGGATGGGTTCGCTCGCACTCCAGCCGCTGCCGCTGCGCGACCCTTCATCGCGCGGTGTCATACGGCTGGGCTCATATCGTTCAGAACGAACCCCGCCAGCCGAACCGGGGCGCCCGCTACGTTCCGGCGAGGTGGTGTTACTCTCAAACCTCCGCCAGTTGTTCGGATCGCTGCGTACCGGCGCCGAATTCCCTTCCATCCGATTCGTGCGCCCGCGGCTGGTATCAGACTCGGCCTGCCGAACTCCCCGATCCGGCGGCCGGTTCTCGGTTGCCGGGTTCCCGAAACGTCTCCAGCCATCCGCAGCCGTTCGGCCGGTGCCTTCCCCGATCTGGCGATAGCCATCCTGTCTAGTTCGCCCCGGTTGCGCGGTAGACCGCTCGGCGCGGGTGCTTCCTGATCCCGTCGGCTCCCCAAACCTGCGCCAACCTCCTTCATTCGGGGCGCCGGACCACACCGGCGTGTCTGAACGGTTCGCGACACCCGAGCCGCTGACGGACCGCCAGCCGTTGGTGTTTCCAATACGTGTTTCGACTTGGCCGGCACGCCCCTGGACAAAACCGCTTGCTCCCGGCTGTGCACCTGCCGCCGCTTCAGTCCGAGTGCCACCAGGCGCTCCGCTGCGATCGGGTACAGTACGGCGGGCGATCTCTTCCATGCCGCGCCGCTGGTCCTCGAAGGAGACACGCTCGATGGTTTGTGGCGTCCGCCGGCTGAAAAACTTGTCACCCCCCCGGCTCTGTGGCAGATTGCCAGCCCGCACCTCGCGGTCGGACAACCGCAAGCTGTCCCGCGAAGGTGCAACCGGAATCTGGCCCTTTACCAGGTTCGCCCGCCGTAAGTCGACACCCGCGGTGTCGATATACCGGCCCGCGCGCCCGTGTGTGAAATCGTACGCATCCACCGCGGTGTAGCCATTGCGCACGCGTGCATTCCGGTACACGTTAGTGATATTGATGTTGTTTACGACACGCACGCTGTTATCGACATAGACCCGATCGCGATAACCGCGATAGTAGCGGCTTCCATACCAGGGGTAATAGGGCTCGTAGGGCGCGAGAGGAACCCACCCGATGGAGCCGAAACCCACACCGATATGCACTCCGCTGTGCCGCCCCCATCCAAAAAACGCGACCAAAGCGGGACGCCAGTAGTGACGGGCACGGATGTGGCCGGGATACCAGCACCAACCGTAGGTTCCACCGTGGAACCAGCGGCCGTAATGATAAGGCGCCCAGCCCCACGGATCGTAGCTGACCCACGACCACCCGTACCAGTCGATCCAGACCCAGCGGCCATGGCGGTAAGGCGCCCAACCCACCGCCACACGAGGCGACCAGACCCACCCATAAGGCGCTACACTCACCCAGCGGCCGTGACCGTCCAGGTCTTCTGCGCCATAGACATCACGGCTTACATATTGATAGCTTCGGGCGCGCTCCAGGTCGCGGTCGCGGCTTTCATTCCAACGATCCCAATCGTCGTGCGGGATATTGTTTGCCATGGTGAACTCGGGATCGGACGGCGAACCGCGCGCCATCATGGTTCGCCCGGAACGCAAACGTTCGGTGCCACGAGGGGTATAGATCTCCGCCGCGCCGGTCCGTACGGTGATTTCCGATGAGCCGTCGGGCTGTACCGTTATACGGTAAGTCCCTTTTTTCATAGGGCGCACGGATACACTCGGAGTACTGATCTCGGTCTCCGCTCCTGTATCCCTTAATACGCGAAATGTGACCGTGCCCTGGACCACTTGAACCAGATAGCGTTCATACTCCAGTTCCGCCAGGCGGATTTCCGCCATCGATGCCAGCCGAATCATGTTGGCATAGTCGAACTGGACTTCGGCCCTCGAGGAGAGCCCGGTCAGGACGGTGTCCTGCACAACGAGGGGTGCATTAATGGTCGCAGCCATCAGGTCGCCAGAATCGCCCCGGCGTACTGAGACCTCCCCGTTGATGACACTGATCCGGGCGACGCCGCGCCCCGGACCATCATCTTCGTCGGCCCACGTGTAACTCGCCAGGCCTGCCATCATCAAGAACAACATCGGATAAGTGGCTCTCATGACTGGCCTCCAGTTCACTTTCGTATCCCTGAATAGCAAACCGGAGACCAAATGTGAAACCTTTGTATCCTGATGAAGTTCCGTTATGATGGCTCTGAATGCAGGTGGCCGAAATCCACCACACTGATCGCATTAAACCACGCCGCTGGCTGATCTCCATCACACCGGTCCTGCTGCTGTTCGTGATTGTCGCCGGCTTCTACTGGAAACTTACCCTTACCAACGAGTACACATGGCTCGAGAGCCCCGACCTTGCCAACCAGGTGCTCCCGTGGTACCAGTTCCAGACTGGAGAATGGCATGCCGGACGGTTTCCGATGTGGGACCCCTATCAGTGGTATGGTCAGCCGCTGATTGGACAAGGACAGCCCGGAGCGGCTTACCCGCTGAATTGGCTTTTCTTTCTGACTTCGCTCCGCAATGGCTGGCTGCGGCAGAGCCATCTGAACTGGTATTTTGTCCTGATTCATTACCTGGCTGCACTGTTTTGTTATTGGCTCTGCCGGGATCTGGGACGCAGCCGCCCGGCATCCATTCTGGCCGGATGCGCCTTCGCGCTCTCCGGATATGTCGGTACCGTCGATTGGCCACAGATGTTGAATGGCGCCATCTGGGCGCCGCTGGTGTTCCTGTTCCAACTTCGCTGTCTCCGTGGGGAACGCACCTACGCGAGCGCCGCCGCCAGCGGAGCCTTCCTCGGCGTCGCGTGGCTCAGCGGACACCACCAGGTTCCCATTTTCCTGACCCTCGCTTCGGCAGGAGTTTGGCTGTACGGCTTGCTGATAGGCCTAGACAAACGCCGCCGGACAATAGCTGCCGGAGCGTTGTTCACGGCCGTATTTATTCTCTCCAGCGGCCTCCAGACGCTACCCGCCCTGGAATACGGTAAGGCCGCCAAGCGATGGGTGGGAAGCTCGGAGCCCGTCGGTTGGAATGACAAGGTACCTTATGCTGTACATAAGACCTATTCCGCCACGCCGGATACCTTGACCGGACTGATTCTGCCGGGCCGTAGCCACAATACCGACGTGTTCTGGGGCGTGGTAGCGCTTTCGCTCGCGATACTGGGTGTGGCGGCGTTGTGGCGTATCATCGAAGTGCGGATCTTCGCGGTTGTCGCGATAGCTGGATTGTTCACTGCCCTTGGTGGCTATTCCCTACTTCATGGCCTTCTTTATTCAATGGTTCCCCTGGTCGAGAAGGCGCGATCCCCATCCATGGCAATCCTCGTGTTTCACTTTGCATCGGCAGCCCTTGCCGCCTATGGATTTGATGCTTCGCTGAAGCCCGATTCGCTTTGGAGCCGGAGGGTCGCCATCGCTCTGGCCGTATTTGGAATGTCGATGCTCGCGCTGGCCACAGCATTGTCTGCCACTTACAAACTGGCTGGCGACACTCGATGGATCTTGTCCGGCTTGGTCGCGGTCCTGATGAGCGCCATTGTTTCAGCACGCCGGACGGGTAAGCTGAGCGAGCGTGCGTTCGCCGTTGCCATTATTGCTGTGGCACTTGCCGACATCAGCAACGCTACATCCTATTCCTTCGTCTCTACAGAGGAACAAAATCGCACAGTCTACTTGAAAAAATTACGACAATCCGCTGATATAGCTAGTTTTTTGCAAAAACAGCCCAGGCCTGTGAGAGTCGAACTCGCGGACGCGGAAATACCCTACAATTTCGGAGATTGGTACGGCATCGAACAAAGCGGCGGCTATCTGGCGAGTGTCACCGCCAATCTCGTAGCACATGAATTCTACTCCGCCCGCTTCCGGGATCTTCTGTCCGTTAACTATTCGGTTGCAAGCGATCCACCCCGCCCAGGCACCCTCCGGGAGGGTGCGGTAGAAGTTTATCATTCATCTGTCTCGAATCTCAGAGTTTACTTTAATCGTTCCGCCTATCCTCTTGTAAGGAGCGTCCATAACATCGTGATTGCCAGCGATGGAAAAGCAGTTGCTGACCTGGTTCGACAAAACGGACTGGATCTTCGTACTGCTGCCATTTTGCAGGAACCGGCTCCGGAAATTACCCGGTGCGATGCCAGGGAAGACCGGTTCCGCATTACACGGCGAGTGCCCGGCTCGGTCGATATCACAGTGGATATGAAGTGCGCCGGCCTACTTGTGCTGGCTGATACCTATTTCCCGGGATGGAAGGCGTGGGTGGATGAAAAACCGGCTCACATTTATAACGCCTACGGGGCCATCCGGGCCGTAGCTGTCCCGGAAGGCACGCACACTGTTATCTTTCGCTACCGCCCTGTTTCGGTATTTGCCGGTGCCACAATGAGCGCCAGCGGCTTTCTGGCCGCAATGCTTTTCACCCTGGTACGCAAGCGGCGCAAAGCGTATTGACGCCAGGGCTGAGGTAGAACCATACTAAACTACAGTTAATATTACTGCCGAATCCATGATTACCCCCAACTCGGCTGACAGTTCGCGCTCTCTGGCGGAGGTTCACGGTTCAGTCCCTACCGGGCAGCTTTCCATCTGGAAGCGGATGTTCGCCTTTGCCGGGCCCGCCTATCTGGTCAGCGTGGGGTACATGGATCCGGGCAATTGGGCTACGGATCTGGAAGGAGGAGCACGCTTCGGTTACCAGCTTCTCTGGGTGCTGGTGATGTCGAACCTGATGGCGATTTTGCTCCAAACGCTCAGCGCGCGCCTCGGCATCGTGGCCCATCGCGATCTGGCGCAAGCGTGCCGCGAAGCTTATCCCCGCCCCATCGCGCTGGTCCTGTGGTTCTTCTGCGAGATTGCGATCGCTGCTTGTGATTTGGCGGAGGTTCTCGGAGCAGCCATCGGACTGAATCTGCTCTTCGGACTGCCTCTGCTGATGGGCGTGATTATCACCGCCGCAGACACGCTATTCATTCTTTGGTTCACGCGTTTTGGCATCCGGATGATCGAGGCTTTCATTCTCGCGCTGGTCACCATTATCGGCGTCTGCTTCCTGGTGCAGATGATTCTGGCCAAACCGTCGTTTGTTGAAATGGCCGCCGGTTTCCTGCCACGGCTGAATCGTGACAGCCTCTATGTAGCCATCGGCATGCTGGGCGCCACCGTTATGCCCCACAACCTCTACCTCCATTCGGCATTGGTGCAGACAAGGCGCATCGGGAGCACAACGAGCGAAAAGCGGGCCGCCTGCCGATTTAACCTGATCGATTCGGTAGTCGCGCTCAACGGGGCCTTGCTGGTAAACGCTGCCATTCTCATTTTGGCGGCGTCGGTTTTCTTCAAGCGAGGTATCGTTGTAACGGAAATCGACCAGGCCCACCTGTTACTGGCTCCGCTGCTCGGAACGGCGGCGGCGAGTGTTCTGTTTGCCGTGGCGCTACTTGCGGCGGGGCAATCTTCCACCCTCACCGGAACCATGGCCGGACAGATCGTCATGGAGGGATTCCTGAACATCCGCATGCGCCCGTGGCTCCGGCGGCTCATCACGCGCATGATCGCGGTCATTCCCGCCGCCATCACCATCTACATCTCTGGCGAGGAGGGCACGTTCCGACTCCTGATTCTGAGTCAGGTGATTCTCAGCATGCAATTGCCCTTTGCCGTGATTCCCCTGGTTCATTTCACCAGCGACCAGCGGCGGATGGGAGAGTTCGTCAGTCCCACCTGGGTCAGAGCCCTCGCGTGGACGGTGGCAGCAATCATCGTGTCGCTCAATTTGAAGCTGGTATACGATACGTTCGCCGAATGGATCGGCGCCTCGGGCTCATACGCCGTGCCCGTCGGAGTCCTGCTTGTGTTGTTGGGGGCAGGTCTGGTGGCTTTACTTCTGTGGGTAGTTTTCGAGCCCTTCCTGCCTGTCTGGTGGCGGCAACTCGGCCGTGCACCGATGGCGATCCCGGACACCTCGAGTGTGCTGACACTGCCAGCCTACCGCAAAATTCTCGTGCCGGTCGATCACTCGGAACGGGACCGCGATGCGATCTCCCATGCCGCCGCCCTGGCGCAGACGCACGGCGCAACGCTGTACCTGATTCATGTGGAGGAAGGCGTCACAAGCCAGGTCTACGGCGAATTATCGTCAACGGTGGAAGTGCGCGAAGGTGCAGCCTACCTCGAACGTCTCACCACGTCGCTTCGGGAGCGTAATATCAACGCGGAAAAGGTCATCCTCCACTCCAACAACCCCGCGATGGAAATTGTGAAATACGCAAAGTCCCTCCAGCCCGATCTTGTCGTGATGGGAGCCCACGGACATAAAGGCTTAAAAGACATTGTCTTCGGGGCAACAATTAACTCAGTACGTCATGATTTAAGTATACCTTTTCTGATCGTCCGTGGCGAAAAATAGGAGCGTCCCATAGTGCCCCGCGACGCGTGTCCCCTGTATACAGACATAAATGGTTCTGTAAGGTCAATCGCCGCTTTTCCACATATTTGAGGTTTGGCGATCAAGATGCTTCATGAAGGTTGCCACTGCCATGCCGTTTCGATTTCGCCTGTTCGTTGCCCTCCTTCTGGCAGCGACAGTTTTATCTGCCGCCACCCTCGAGAAGTTGAGTGTGGACCAGATGATCCAGAAATCCACAATCGTCGTCCGCGGCACGGTATCCGGGTCTTACGCCGCTTTTCGCGGACCGCTCATTTACACACACTGGAAAATTCAGATTCAGGAAGAACTGAAGGGCAGCGCCGCCGGCTCGATCGAAGTCGTCACGCCCGGCGGGCGGGCGAAAGCTTTTGAGCAGACGTTCTCCGGTTCTCCTTTGCTCACAAAGGGATCGCAGTATGTCCTGTTTGTCTGGCGGTCTCCGAGCGGACTCCATCACCTCGTCGGCCTGTCGCAGGGCGCTCTTGTTGTAAAGGGCGATTCTAAAGGCTCTGCACTGGTTACGCGCATGGCGATCTCCGAACCGATGCTCGATGTCCGTTCGGGGAAGCCGGTGCTGGACGCGGGGCTGACACTTTCTCTTGAGGAGCTGCGTCAGCGGATCCGAAGTGTTGCGGAAGCGGAGGCGCGCCGGTGAAACGGTTCGCTTTGCGCCCGTTTGCTCTCCTGGCCACGCTCGCCGTGGCGTCCGGCATCGCCTCCGGCTACTACCATTTCGTTCATTACGATACAAAAACCGCGCCCTTCCTCCCTATTTACGAGAAATTCGATCTCGCTTCCCTGCCCGGCAAAACCATCCAGTATTACATCTCGGCAAACGGTCCTACCAAACTTGCTCCCCGCGATAGCCTGACGTCCGTTATCAGTCAGGTCCGCGCCGCCGCCATGGCGTGGAATGTCGAGGCGTCGGATCTGAGTCTGGCTTTCGGCGGTATTTCTCCGGAAGGGGCGGCCCGGAACGGGCCGGGCATTGATGTAATCTTCTCCGACGAAATTCCTCCCGGTCTGATTGCTCTGGGTGGACCGACCAAGCGTGCCGATGATATGGCAGAGGATGCGGATGGACGTAGTTTTGTTCCCATCGTACGCTCCCTCCTGGTCTTTAACAGGGATCTCTCCCAGCGTCCCAGCTATGGGGATGCCTTCTACCTTTCCGCTGTACATGAGTTTGGGCATACGTTGGGCTTGCAGCATACGCTCACATCCTCGGCGATGTCCACTGAAATTACCCGGGCGGTTTCGAAAGCGTGGCCTCTAGCGGCTGACGACGTCGCCGCAATCTCCCTGCTCTATCCCCACCCTCAATTCCAGTCCGCGACGGGTGCAATCGCCGGGCGCGTGGTATTGGCTGGCGATGGTGTTGGATTGGCTTCCGTGGTAGCCCTCCCGCCCCGGGGCCAGGCTGTCAGCACATTGACCAATCCGGACGGCACTTACCGTATCGAAGGGCTGCCGCCGGGCGACTACTATTTGTACGCTCATCCGCTGCCGCCCGCCCTGGCGGCTGAAGTCAGCGCCGCGAACATCGTTTTACCGAAGGGTCCGGATCAGGAACCCCTCCAGGCGGGACCCAACTTCGAGACACAGTTCTTTCCCGGGACTAGAGAGTGGCAACAAGCCGGGTTAGTGAGTGTTGCAGCGGGCGCTGTCACGGAAGGGTTGAATTTTTCCGTTCAGCCCCGCAGCGTGCCCTTCATCCATTCCGTGCAAACCTACAGTTACCCTGGCCAATACGGTGTTAAGGGCGCGTTTGTGAACTTCGCGTCGCCGCGAGGGTTTATCGTAGCCGCTGGCGCCGGGATTTTGTCCGGTCCCGCATCGGCAGCCCGTCCTGCTGAAGGGCTGACGGCCAGCGTCATCGGCGACGGCGTGTCCGTCACCGGCTTGAGGCCATTTACTTCGGAGTTCATGGTCATCGATCTTCAACAGAGTGGCCCTCAATTGCTGGACGGTCCGCGTCATATCGTCTTCTCGCTCGATGGTTCCATTTATGTCCTGCCGAGTGCATTCACGGTTGTACAAAAAGGACCGCCCTCCATCGATGCAATATCCGTTGCCCCGGGTGGGCTGCAGAATCGCACGCTGGCGTTATCCGGCGCCAACCTCTCGTCCGGCACAAGATACTGGTTCGATGGTCAGCCCGCAACGCTTGTACAAACCGCGGAGTCCAACGCGGTCGTTGTGGCGCCGCCTGCTCCCGCCGGTCACGTTGCAGTAGTAACGGCTCTGAATTCCGACGGGCAGACCTCGATGTTTACGCAGTTCAATGCTCCTCCCACCTATAGTTACGACGTGAGCCTCGAGGGCATCTCCACCGTGACGATCACTCCTGACCGGCTCCCGGTAGGAGCGGATTCCGTAATCGAGATCAGCGCTCCGGGTGCGATGTTCACGGAGGGTCAAGCCCTGGCCGGTTTCGGATCCAGCGATATCACCGTACAGCGAGTGGTGGCACTCTCGCCGAGCCGTGTTGCAGCCGCAGTCCGCGTAGGTGCCAACGCAGCCGCTGGAACGAGTGCGAACCTTACGATTGCGAGCGGACTGAAATGGTTCGTCCAGCCGGCTGCCGTTACCTTGCGGCAGCCTGATCCCGAGCGCCTCGCTTTCGCTTCGCCCGATCAGTCGATGACGGCGTCTGAAACCCAATCGGCTCTACAGCCCAACTCAAACGCAACTCTCAGAATCTTGAATCTAACCCAAGCCGGCATCGCGGCGGGTCTGTCGCTGACTTTGGGCGATAAGAGCGCTCCGATCCTTGCGGCGTCCCCCGGGCAGATCACTGTACGGATCCCTAATCTCGCTGCCGGGCCGGTACTGGCGCGTTTGACCGCCGGTGGTGAAATTGCGCTCGCCCTGCTGGATATCGACGCGCCGCCGCCGTCGATCCTTTCGGTGTTCGGCACTTTCTCCGTACCGGACGCCACCCGCCCCGCTTCCGTTGGCGACTTGTTGACCGTCCTGATCACGGGAATCCCGGATCTGGGAACACAAATCGCATCGGCTCGCGCCAGCGTGACGGTGGGGACAACCAGTCATCAGGTCTCGGACCTGGTGCGGATTTGGCAGGAGCCTGTTGCCTATCAGATGCAGTTTCGTCTCGGCTCTGTACCCGCCGGGCGGCAGAACCTCATAGTCATGATTGACGGCCGCACGTCTGCTTCTTTCCCCATCTGGACGCGCTGACCTGCCTCACCGCCGCCGCGTGTGTTAAGTTAAACGCCATATGGGTGCTTTCGACTCAGAAAAGACCATGTTCGAGATCTACCGCGAGACACAGTACACTGGCCTGTACAAAGTCGTATATTATACAGAACTGCAAGACCATAATAAGGATTCGGAAATCAATCACGCCCTGGCGGGCGAGCACTACTTCGACGGGTTCCTGAAAAACTTCGGTAAGGAAGATGCTAAGCAGTTGATCGATGGCATTCTAGCGCGGCTGAACAGCGGCGAATGTTTGAAGCCGGAACAGATCGCTGCGGAACTAAGCGCGCATCTGGCCTGAGCGAACCTCGGAACCGCCCCAAGCTGTCTTTGACATCGAAAGCTTGATGCTGTGCCGCGCTGGCGGCAGGATCCGGAGCTTGTAGCCGTAAGTGGCTGGGTTGTACTCCTCCTTCAATTGCTGGATCGAAGGAGTCGCATTCGTCGCCGCGATCGTGATTTTGCGGCACTGCTCACGGGCGGCTTCCACAATCCAGATGAGTGTAGCCAGGTCCGGGTTTCCGTCCCGCCCGTTGGCGGAAACCGCGTACACGTCTGCCGTCACGGACCGGAAGAATTTCTTTGTCACATTGCGGCTGCTGCCGTGGTGTGCCAATTTCAACAGATCCACGTGCAGCCTTCCATCGGAAAGCAGCCCTGCCTGTTCGAGTCCCTTCAATAGATGGTCGCTCCTCCCGTCACCGGTAAACAGGGCCCTCTTGCCATCCGCCTCCATCAGAAAGCCGATGCTGCTGAGGTTGGGAACGCTCATGTCGGAGTTCGCCATCACCAGGAACTCGTCGTTTGCGATGGCCCCTTCATGCTTGTCCAGCCACGCCCGCCATTTGGTCTGGAGTTCCTCAAGCTGTTGCTCCGCTGGGGTGGCGATGGTGATCAGCAGATTTCCGAATTGCAACGGTTGACGCGACGTTTCCACGGTAATCAGTCCATCTTCAAATCCGGCATTGATAGGTATCCCGAGCGCCAGCGCGGCCGTGCGCAGTGCAGCGCCTTCTCGGATGCCGTTCACAGCATTGCCCGTCTGCGTCATCACCTGCGCGCGGGAAGCGGTCATCAGGGATTGTAGCCGCCGTTCGATGCCGCTGCCCCTGTCAATGGTCCGCGAAAATGAGTTGTGCCAAAGGCCACTTACCGGGGGCAGGGCGGAATTCGCACCAGGCGTCTCGCGCATTTCAGCGAAATAATCGAGCAAACCGACGGCATGATCGTTATCCACGTGGCTCAGCACAACCAAGTCGAGCGTGCCTCCGTTACTGGCCAGGCATTTCAACACGGGCCGCAGATGATGCTCATAAACCGCTGCCGGACCTCCGTCGATCAGAAGGTGCCGGGGATGGCCAGGTGTGCCGAACTCGACCAGAAAACAGTCGCCGAATCCAGCCTGTACCATCTGGATGTTGAACATCGTTTCAACCTATCAGAACCAATGGGCTGGCCAATTTCCCTGTCACCACCAGGGCGAAGTCCTGGCCGGGTCGCGGTTGTAACAGATTATACGCGGTCACCTGAATCAGATAATTGCCCGCCCGCGCATCCTCGATTCGTATCACTTCCACGTTATTGGTCGGGTCGGGAATGTTCAGGCTCATGGGAACCTGTTCGTTGCCCATCCACTTGCGGCCGTTCGCGCCGGGTTCCACCATAAACAGATTCAAATTATTCTGAAGAGCGCGGCCGGGCGGATCAGTGTAAGCCATGGTGACCCGCAAGGGGCCGCCGCCTTCGAGTGTGAATCGAAAGCGGCGCCGTTGGCCGGTGCGTATGAATTGCGAGCCGGCGTCACGCCAATTATCGAAGAATTCGAGCTTCATCCCTGGGTTCAATTCGTTTGGTATCGCCCAGGGCATGAATATGCCTCCGAAACCCTGATGGTAGTTCGGAAGGAACGGGTGGTCCGCCATTGCATCCGGGCTGCTGAGTGCGCGCGTGCTGTTGATGAGGATCGCCTTCAGAAGCGCGGCGCTTGGCTGGTGGTTGCGCTCCTTCAGAAGATATTCGCGTACCACCGTCGCGCAGCCCGAGACAAGCGGGGCGGACATGCTGGTACCTCCC